>NZ_WTYH01000001.1:2207500-2574545 GCF_009827335.1 Aurantiacibacter arachoides
TGCCCGCGCGCTCGCCTTTTCCCGCACCAGCCTGGCGGGCGACGGCCTCGATCACATCATTGCCCACGTCCGCGGGGGCGGAGACATCGGCGGCCTTTGGCGAACAACCGCGCGGCTCGTCACCTTTGGTATGCCCGGCCGCGCCGCCCGCTTGGCCGCGGCGCTCGTGGCCGGGCGCTGATGGCGTCGATACCACCTTCCGATTCGGGCAGCGAGATACGCATTCGCAAGATGAGCGTCAGGGGCGCGGCGGCGCTGGCAATGGCCAGCCAGTTCGGTGCCTTTGCCATCCAGTTCGCGGCCAGCGTGATCCTCGCCCGGTTCTTCATCGGCCCCGATGAGCTTGGCCTCTTCACCATCGCCTTTTCCTTCGTCAGCCTGCTGGCGGTGCTGCAGGAATTCGGCATCAACCGGTTCATCGCCGGCGAGCGTGACCTTTCGGACGAGACGATTCGCACGGCCTTTACCGTATCGCTGGCGATCAGCTGGGCGATCGCGGCGCTGTGCTTTTTGCTCGCCTGGCCCGCTGCGGCGTTTTACGCGATACCCGGCCTGCTCCCGCTGCTGCTGATCATCGCGGCGAGCTATTTCTTCGTGCCGCTGGCGACGGTGCCAATGGCGCTGTTGCAGCGCGATCTCGATTTCCGTTCGAATACCGTGATCGAGATCGGCGTCGTCCTTGCCAACGCGGCGGTCGCCATCGTGCTTGCCTGGCGTGGCTGGGGGCCGCTGGCCCTGGCCTGGGGAGCATTCGCCCAGCAGGTCGCCCGCGCGGCCTTGTCGCAATGGCGCGTAGGCGGACGCCTGCCGGTTCCGCCGCGCCTTGCAGGGGCGCTACCGGTGCTGCGATTCGGCGGGTTCTCGACCGTTCTGTCCGCCCTCTCGCAAACGGGCGCGCGGTTGCCCGAACTGCTGATCGGGCGGCTGCTCGATACGGTGGCGGTGGGCCTGTTCGCCCGGGCCTGGGGTCTTGCCGCCCAGTTGCGGCTGCTGGTTTCGGGCGGGCTGGCGACGGTCTTTTACCCTGCCTTCGCGCGCGCGCGCGATGCGGGCGAAGACCTTGGGGCGCATTACGAGCGCGTTGCCGCCAGCGTCACCGCGATCACCTGGCCGGCGATGGCGGGGCTGGCTGCGTGTTCCATTCCCATCATCGGCATGTTGTACGGCGAGCGATGGCTTGGCGCGGCGCGGCCGCTGGAATGGATCGCTATGTCGCAGATCCTTTTCATCGCGCTGCCCTTGCATGTCGAGCTGCCGATCCTGCTCAACCGGATGCGCCCCCTCCTGTGGCGGTTCAGCCTCGATACCGCAGTCTCGGTCGTGCTCCTTGCCGTTGCCGCCACCATCTCGCTGGAGGCGGCCGCTGCCAGCCGCGTCGCCTATGGCCTGGCCTGGCTGGCGATCCATGCGCCTTTCCTTCATCACGTTGTCGGCTTTCGCTGGAGGGCGCTCGCCCGGGTATGGGCCCTGTCCGCCCTGGCTACGGGCGCTGCAGTGCTGCCGGTGTGGCTGTCGTACCAGGTATGGGATACGCCGAGCGATGCCGGATTCGGGCAAATTGCGCTGGCCGTGGTGGCAGGGATCGCCCTGTGGCTGGCGATCCTGCGGCAAACACGGCATCCCGCCTACGCCGAAATGCACCTCCTTTCCGCCGGCGCGCTCGGTCGCCTGGGCATGGGCCGCATGGTGCCCGCGCCGCGCTAGGGACGCGCTGCGCGCTACCCACGATTGCGCCGACCTTCGCCCCCGGACCGTTGGCCGCCTTGTCGTTTGCGCCGCAGCGCCCCACCTAACCTGGCATCGTGAGAGACTTCGGCACCAGCACCGCTAAAGGCGATCACGCCGATTGGGCGACGATTCGCCGCTTCCTTCCCTATCTGTGGCCCGCGGGCCGGCCCGATCTGAAACGCCGGATCGCCATCGCGACCTTGCTGGTCATTGCCGCGAAGGCCGTGGTCCTCGCCCTGCCCTTTGCCTATGCCAAGGCGGTCGACACCATGAGCGCGCCGGAGCGTTCGGGGGGCGAACCGCTGCTGTGGCTCGCGCTGGGGCTTGTGCTCGCCTATTCCGCCGGGCGCTTTGCCACCGTCGTGTTCGACAATGTGCGCAACATCGTGTTCGAACGCGTGGGACAGGATGCGGTGCGCGAACTGACCGGCGACGTGTTCGACCGGTTGCACAAGCTGAGCCTGCGCTTCCACCTCTCCCGCCGCACCGGCGAAGTCACCCGCGTGGTCGAACGCGGCACGAAGTCGATCAACTCGATGATCTACTTCCTGCTGTTCAACATCCTGCCGACCGCGATCGAGCTGATCGTGGTCTCGGTGATATTCTGGACGATCTTCGGCTGGGAACTGGTCGCGGCCACCGCTGTCACGGTGTTCGCCTTTGTCTTCCTGACCCAGCGCATCACCGAATGGCGGGTGAAGCTGCGCAAGGACATGAACGACCTCGACGGGCAAGCCATGGCCCGCGCCGTCGACAGCCTGCTGAATTACGAGACGGTCAAGTATTTCGGTGCCGAGGCGCGCGAGCACGCGCGCTATACCAACACCGCCCGCGCCTATGCCGAGGCGGCGATCAAGACCGAAAATTCGCTCGGCGTGCTGAACATCGTGCAGGCGCTCATCACCAACCTGCTGATGGCGGGCGCCATGGCCTGGACGGTGTGGCAGTGGAGCCGGGGGGCGCTGACGCCCGGCGATCTGGTTTTGGTCAATACCTACCTGCTGCAGCTCTTCCGCCCGCTCGACATGCTTGGCTGGGTCTATCGCACGATTCGCCAGGGCCTGATCGACATGGCCGACATGTTCCGCCTGATCGATACGCCGGTGGAGGTGGAGGACAAGCCCGGCGCCCCGGCGCTGGTAGTGCGTCGCCCGGTGGTCGCCTTCGAGGATGTCGACTTCGGCTACGAGGCGGACCGGCAGATCCTCCACAAGCTCAGTTTCGAGGCGCCCGCCGGTGCCACCGTGGCACTGGTCGGACCGTCCGGCGCAGGCAAGAGCACGATCGGCAGGCTGCTGTTCCGGTTTTATGACCCCTCCGGCGGACGCATCCTTGTCGACGGGCAGGACATTAGTGACGTGACGCAGGCAAGCTTGCGCGCCCATATCGGGATCGTGCCGCAGGACAGCGTCCTGTTCAACGATACGCTGGGCTACAACATCGCCTATGGCTGGCCTGCAGGCGGCGACGGCGCCAGCGCGGAGCAGATCGAAGCGGCCGCGCGCGATGCCGCCGTCCTGCCGCTGGTGGAGCTGCTGCCGGCCGGTTTCAATACAGAGGTGGGCGAACGCGGCCTCAAGCTGTCCGGGGGCGAGAAGCAACGAGTCGCCATTGCCCGCACGCTGCTGAAGGACCCTCCGATCCTGCTGCTGGACGAGGCGACGAGTGCGCTCGATTCGCGCACCGAGCAGGACATTCTGGCAACCCTCAAGCGGGTCAGTGCCAATCGCACCACCATCGCCATCGCCCACCGGCTCTCGACCATCGCAGATGCCGACATCATCAACGTGATGGACGCGGGCCGCATCGTCGAATCGGGCAGTCATGGCGACCTGCTGCGACGCGACGGGCTGTACGCCGAGATGTGGAACCGGCAGCAGAACGAGGAATCGGAAGAGCGCGAAGCGGCCGAATAGGGCGGGTCAGCGGCTTTCCGGTCGGTTCAGCCGCTGCTCGATCCGGGCAGGCACTTCCCAAAAGCCAATGGACATTGCGTTATTGCGCTGACCGGATCGCTTGGCTATGTGGCGGCGCATTCACCGGACCCGGCAGCGCCGGGTGGCTCGGCCTGGCGCCTATCCCCGGGACAACACATCAGCTTCGCATAGCATTGGAACAGACCGGCACCTGCGATCCGTCGCGGCTGAATGCCCGTCCGCGTGGCTGAGACGTGAAACGGTTGGAATTCGTAACTCATGGACCTGTTGCAAACGATCAAGCGGGACTGGCTGGCCAATCCCCGCAAGGAAATCCTCGCGGGCATCGTGGTTGCCCTCGCCCTGATTCCCGAGGCCATCGGCTTCTCCATCATCGCCGGGGTTGACCCGCGCGTGGGCCTCTACGCCTCCATCGCAATCGCCATGGTCATCGCCTTTACCGGCGGGCGGCCCGGCATGATCAGCGCTGCCACCGCCGCGGTGGCCGTGGTGGTAGTGCCCCTGGTGCGCGATCATGGTGTGGAGTACCTGTTTGCCGCGACGATATTGATGGGCGTGTTCCAGGGCATCGCGGCTCTATTGCGGCTGGACCTGCTGATGCAGTTCGTCAGCCGCTCGGTCATCACCGGGTTCGTCAACGCGCTGGCGATTCTCATCTTCATGGCTCAACTGCCGCAACTGATTGGCGTGCCGCCTGTCACTTACCTGCTTGTGGCGGGCGCGCTGGCGATCATCTACCTCCTGCCGCGCCTTACAACCGCCGTCCCCTCCCCGCTCGTCGCCATCGTGGTGGTCGGCGCGATCACAATCGGGCTGGACGTCGAGGTCAATACTGTCGCGGACATGGGCGAACTGCCCGAAGGGCTGCCCTACTTTGTCTGGCCCGACGTGCCGCTGACGTGGGAAACCCTGCGCATCATCGCCCCCTACGCGGCCACGATGGCGGCGGTCGGCCTGCTGGAAAGCCTGCTCACCGCGCAGATCGTCGACGACATGACCCATACCGATTCGAACAAGCGCCGCGAGAGTGCGGGCCAGGGCGTTGCCAACGTCGCGGCCGGGCTGGTGGGCGGCATGGGCGGGTGTGCGATGATCGGCCAGTCGGTGATCAACGTGACGTCAGGCGGACGCGGACGACTTTCCACCTTTACCTCGGGCGCAACCTTGCTGGTGCTGCTCGCCGCGCTGGGGCCGATCGTGGGGCAGATCCCCATGGCCGCGCTGGTGGCGGTGATGATCATGGTTTCCATCGGCACCTTCAGCTGGAATTCGATCCCCAACCTGCGCCGTCATCCCTGGCAATCGAGCCTGGTGATGCTGGCGACCGTCATCATGGTGGTGGCGACGCACAACCTCGCGCTGGGCGTGCTGGTCGGCGTGCTGCTGTCGGGCATCTTCTTTGCCGGCAAGGTGCGCTCGATGTTCGGCGTTACCCGGTCACGAGATGAACAGGTGGCGACATATACGGTGACGGGGCAGATCTTCTTCGCCAGCGTCGACCGGTTCAGCCGTGCCTTTGGCCGCGAGAGCGAGCGGCCTGACCCCGCCGACCACGTGGTGATCGACGTGACCGGCGCGCATTTCTGGGACATCAGCGGCGTTGATGTGCTCGACAAGGTGGTCGAGCGGATGCGCATGAACGGGCGCAGCGTGCAGGTGATCGGGCTGAACCAGGCAAGCGCCGACCTCGTCGACCGATACGCCCTTACGGACAAGACCGGCGTGGAAACGGGTCTGGCACCCCATCCCTGAGCGTCGGGGGGATCAACCCCTGACGACGGCCTGGGCGTCTGCCGGGGCTAGAGGACGTACTTGCTGAGATCGGCATCGCCCGCCAGGTCGTCCAGCTTGTCGCGCACGTAGGCGGCGTCGATGGTCACGCTTTCGCCCTTGCGGTCCTCGGCCTCGAAACTCAGTTCCTCGAACAGCTTTTCCATCACCGTTTGCAGGCGGCGGGCGCCGATGTTCTCGACGCTCTCGTTCACCTGCGCGGCGATGCGGGCGACCTCGGCCACGGCATCGCCGTCCATCGTCACGGTTAGCTCTTCAGTGCCGAGCAGCGCCTCGTACTGGGCGACGAGGTTCGCCTTGGTCTCCGACAGGATGCGCACGAAGTCCGCCTCTGTCAGGCTGCGCAGTTCCACGCGGATCGGCAGGCGCCCCTGCAATTCGGGCAGCATATCGCTCGGCTTGGCGACGTGGAACGCTCCGCTGGCGATGAAGAGGACGTGGTCGGTCTTCATCGGGCCGTACTTGGTGGCGACCGTCGTGCCCTCGATCAACGGCAAGAGATCGCGCTGCACGCCCTCGCGGCTGACGCTGCCGCCGCGCACGTCGGATACCGCGATCTTGTCGATCTCGTCGAGGAAGACGATGCCGTTGGTTTCCGCATTGGCCAGCGCGACGCGGGCGACGTCGTCCTGGTCCATGCGCTTTTCGGCTTCCTCGTCGACCAGCTTGTCCCAGGCCTCGGGCACCTTCAGCTTGCGCCGCTTCTTCTGGCCGCCGCCAAAGGCCTTGCCCATCATCTCGCTGAGGTTGATCATGGTCGCCCCGCCGCCCATGCCGGGCAGGTCCATCGCCATGCCGGGCGCATCGGCGACCTCGATCTCGACCTCGGTTTCGTTCATGGAGTTGTCGACGATCCGCTGGCGGAAGCTCTGGCGCGTCGCCTCGCTGGCGTTCTGGCCGACCAGCGCGTCGAGCAGACGTTCCATTGCCGCCTCGCTTGCGGTTTCGCGCACGGCTTCGCGGCGGCGGTCCTTTTCCAGCCGGATGGCTTCTTCCACCAGGTCGCGGGCAATCTGTTCGACGTCGCGGCCGACATAGCCAACCTCGGTGAACTTGGTCGCCTCGACCTTTACGAACGGCGCCTCGGCCAGCTTTGCCAGGCGGCGGCTGATCTCGGTCTTGCCGCAACCGGTGGGGCCGATCATCAGGATGTTCTTCGGCGTGACCTCGTCCCGCAGCTCGGGGGCAAGGCGCTGGCGCCGCCAGCGATTGCGCAGCGCGACGGCGACCGCGCGCTTGGCCTCGGCCTGGCCGATGATATGTTCGTCGAGCGCGGCGACGATCGCCTTGGGGGTCAGGTTGTCCATGGATTCCTCAGACCGTCTCTACGGTCACGTTGCCGTTGGTAAAGACGCAGACATCCGCTGCCACGGCCATGGCCTTGCGCGCGATCTTCTCGGCGTCGTCCTCGTAATCGGATAGCGCGCGGGCGGCGGCCAGGGCATAGTTGCCGCCGGAACCGATCGCCGCGATGCCGCCGTCAGGCTCCAGCACGTCGCCGTTGCCGGTCAGCACCAGCAGCACGTCCTTGTCCGCGACGATCATCAGCGCCTCGAGGTTCCTCAGGTACTTGTCGGTGCGCCAGTCCTTGGCGAGTTCCACGCAGGCGCGCAGCAACTGGCCGGAGTATTGCTCAAGCTTCTTTTCCAGCCGCTCGAACAGGGTAAAGGCATCGGCGGTCGCGCCCGCGAACCCGGCGACCACCTTGCCGCCTTCGCCGATCCGGCGGACCTTGCGGGCATTGGGCTTCATCACCGTATTGCCCATGGAAACCTGCCCATCGCCGGCGATGACGGTAGTATCGCCGCGCTTCACGCCGATGATGGTGGTGCCGTGCCACTGGATCAGGCCGTGATCGGACCCGTGGCTGTATCTGTCGCTGCTCATGGCGGCGATATGGGAGGGCCGGCGGACCGCTTCAAGCGCGGCCACGCGGCAGCAGGGTCAGGCTCGCCGTCTTTGACGCGCTGGTTCAGCCGCCGCCGCCGGCCCCGCCCGTGCCCGGAAGCGCGGTGCCCACCGTGCCGATGTTTCCGAACAGGTCTTCAAGGAAGCCGCGCTCACGGCCCAGCGTCGGCGTCTCGTCGCCGTTGGGGCTGATATTCTCCACCAGCTCCATGCCGGTGCGATCGGTGGAAACGACATTGCCGGCACCATCGAAGCGCACCGCCAGCACCGTGTGCTGGGCGATCGTCGGCTGGCGGAAGGGCGATTGTCCGGTGATGCTGGAAACGTAGTACCACACCGGATCGCCGAACATGCTCGTCATCGTCGGCTGGCCCAGCGTGCCGCGCACCGACTGCTGGTTGTCGAGACCCGGCTGGACCGAAGCGACCAGCGTCTCGTCGACGATATAGCCGCGGTGGTTGGCGATCGACGAACACCCTGCCAGCAAGGCCATGACACCGGCCAGCCCTGCCATCCGCACGATCGAACCCATGACTGTCATTCCTTCGTAAATCCCTTGGATCGCCCGTGCGCGCGATTGCCTCACGCGTGGTGCGTCCTATATGTGCGGCGTGCCTTAGGGCAGCGCCCCGCCCCGTGCAATGGATGTGGCAGGCTCGGGCGCATTCGCCGCCGGCCATTGAACTTTGCCTTAACGAGAAAGCCCGCTTCGCCATGTCCTTCCTCCAGCGCCTGACCCGCAAGCAGCCGCGCGACCAGTTGCGCCCGTTGTGGCACGCTGTCGTCGGCACCAGCCGAGAGCGCGAATGGTACGCGGACTGCGGCGTGGCGGATACGGTAGAAGGCCGGTTCGACATGATCGCGCTGGTCCTGGCGCTCACCATGCTGCGGATGGAGGACAGCCCCGCGCTCGCCCCCAAGACCGGCCCGCTGACCGAACTGTTCGTGGCCGACATGGACCGCCAGTTGCGCGACGGCGGCGTGGGCGACCTGATGGTGGGCAAGAAGATTGGCCGGATGATGGAAGCGCTGGGCGGACGCATCGGCGTGCTGCGCGAAAACCTGACCGGCAGCGATGCCGCGCTGGCAGTTATCCTGAAGCGCAACGTGACGCTGGCCGACGAGGACAAGAAGCCCTTCGCCCTCGCCGTGCGCGCCCGGGCGCTGCACGACCGGTTGACCGGGCTGACCGACGCGCAGGTGCTGGCGGGGGAGATCGGCGCATGAGCGAGGCACCGGAATTTTCGCGCATGGTCGACCTCAGAAGCATCGGCAACGCGCCGGTCGACCTGGTTGCCAGCGAATCCGAATGCGCCGCATTGGCCGCGCGATTCGGCCTGGTGTCGATCGAACGACTCGAAGCGCGCGTCGACCTCTTGCCAGATGGCGCGGTTGTGGAAGCGAGTGGCACGCTGATTGCCGATTTCGTGCAGAGTTGCGCCGTTTCGGGCGAGGACCTGTCCATGAGCATCAACGAGCCCTTTACCGTGCGCTTCGTGCCTGCGGGCGATGAACCTGGCGTACCGGACCAGGAAATCGAACTCGACGAGGACGAGCTCGACGAGGTTTTCTACGACGGCACCGCCCTCGATCTGGGCGAGGCCGTGGCGCAGAGCCTGGCCCTGGCCATCGATCCTTTCGCGACCGGGCCAACGGCGGATGACGCACGGCGCGCGCACGGCTTGATCGAGGAAGGGTCGGCCGGCCCTCTGGCGGAGGCGCTGAAGGGGCTGAAGCTGAGCTGACGCGTTGCCGTCAAGGCCGCGCTTCCGGTCAGACGGCGAAGGTCACATGTCCCTCTGCATCGATCGTCCAGGCCGGGTTCCAGGCGATTTCCCAGCCATGATCGTCCGGGTCGGACACGTATCCGCGAAACCCGCCGTGGGCGGGGGCATCGGCCGGCCGCAGCACGGCCCCTCCGGCCGCCGCCAGGCGATCCATCAGGGGCTGCACGTCGTCTTTCGCCGGGACGTTATGCGCAAGGGCGAACGCGCCGGGGCGGCGAAGCGCGCCGCGCTGCATGTCCCTTGCCAGTTCCGTCGCCAGCCAGGTGCCGAGAACGAAGCCGTTCATCTGATAGAAGATGACATCGTCGTTCTCAAACACCGGCGCCCAGCCGAACCCTTCCACGTAAAAGCGGCGGGATCGGGCCAGATCGTCGATGCCAAGGGTGATGACGGAGAGCTGCTGCTGCATGTATCACCGCCCATTCAGATGCCACGTTTCGCGCGAGGTCGATCAGAACGGAATGTCGTCGTCCAGGTCGTCGTAGTTGGATCCGCCACCAGAGCTTCCGCCCGAACCGCCGCCCGAACTGCCGCCAAAGTTTCCACCGCCGCCGGAACCACCCTGGTCCCAATCGCCGGAGCTTCCGTCCGAACCACCGCCGTAACCGCTACCGCCTCCGCGCTGGCCACCGCCGCCGCCGCCGCCGCCGCCACCCTGGGCGCCATCGAGCATGGTCATCACCGCGCCAGGGCCGCCGACTGAAATCTCGGTCGAATAACGGTCGTTGCCGCTCTGGTCCTGCCACTTGCGGGTCCGCAGCTGGCCTTCGATATAGACCTTGCTGCCCTTGCGAAGATAGCGTTCGGCAACCCCCACGAGGCCGTCGGACTGGAGCACCACGGTGTGCCACTCGGTGCGTTCCTTGCGCTCGCCGGTGTTCTTGTCCTTCCAGTTCTCGCTGGTGGCGATCCTGAGGTTGCAGATGCGCCCGCCGTTCTGGAAGCTCTTGACCTCGGGGTCCGCACCCAGGTTACCGATCAGCATGACCTTGTTGAGGCTGCCCGCCATGTCCCGTTCCTCTCGCTACAATCCGAGCGCCACCGCGCTCCAGTAAGTGATTCCTGCAAACAGGTAGGCGCCCGCCGGGCTGCCGCGCAACCTCGTAAACAGGCTTGTGCCCAAGGTAGCTACAACCCAAGAGCCATGGCGCTCCAGTATGTCAGACCGGCAAAAATGTACGCAAGCGCGAACAAGTATGCCACCATGAACAGCGGCCATTTCCACCCATTCGTCTCGCGCCGGGCGACGGCGATGGTGGAAAGGCACTGAGGGGCAAAGACGAACCAGGCGAGGAACGCCAGCGCGGTGGGCAGGGTCCACCCGCCTTGCAGCCGCGGTATGAGGCCGGCGGCCTCGGCCTCCTCGTCCTCCGCATCGACGGCGTAGGTTGTGGCCAGCGCGCTGACCGCGACCTCGCGCGCCGCCATTGCCGGGATCAACGCCAGGCTGATCTCGCGGTTGAAGCCGATCGGCGCCAGAACCGTATGCAGCCCGTCTGCGACGTGGCCGGCGATGCTCGCGTCGAGCTGGCTTTCACCCGGTTCCGCCTGCGGGAAGCTCAGCAGCACCCATAGCGCGATGGTGGCGGCAAAGATGATCGTCCCCGCGCGCCGCAGGAAGACCCAGGCCCGCTGCCACAGGCCGATGGCAAGATCGCGCAGCGGCGGCCACTGGTAACGCGGCAGTTCCATGATGAAGCCAGACGCCGCACCCTTGGTGACCGTGCTGCGCAGCACCAGCGCCACCAGCACCGCCCCCACGATCCCGGCAAGGTAGAGCGCGAACAGCACCAGCCCCTGCAGGCCGATACCCGGACCGACAGAAGTGGCCGGAATAAAGGCGGCGATGATCACGGCATAGACCGGCAGCCGTGCCGAACAGGTCATCAGCGGGGCGATGAGGATGGTGGTCAGCCGATCTTTCGAATCGGCGATGGAGCGGGTCGCCATGATGCCGGGAATGGCGCAGGCGAAACTGGACAGCAGCGGAATGAAGCTGCGCCCCGAAAGCCCCACGCTGGCCATCAGCCGATCCATGATGAAGGCGGCGCGGGCCATGTAGCCCGATTGCTCCATCGCCAGGATGAAGGCGAACAGGATGACGATCTGCGGCAGGAACACGACGACGCTGCCTACGCCCGTCAGCACGCCCTCGGTCACCAGATCGCGCAGGATGCTTTCGGGCACGTTCGCCTCCACCAGCCCGATCAGCAGGCCGACCAGCGAATCGAGCGCATCGGCGAAAGGTGTCGCCCAGGCGAATACTGCCTGAAAGATGACGAACAGCAGCGCGAACAGGATCGGCGGGCCGAGCCACGGGTGCAGCAGCACCTTGTCGAGCTGCGCGTGCCAGCGGCGCTGGGCGGTTTCCGAGAGGATGGCGCCCTTGGCGATGTTGCGGGCGTTCAGCCGCCGCTCCGGCAGCGTCAGGTCGCGCACCAGGTGGCGCTGGGAAAGATCCTGGCCCTCGGCGTCCGCCATGGCGGCGGCAAGCTCTTCCAGTCCACGGCGGCGCACCGCGACGGTGGGCACCACCGGCACGCCCAGCGCCTCGGCCAGCGCGTCGCAGTCGAGCGCCAGTCCGTCGCGCTCGGCCAGGTCGATCATGTTGAGCGCCACCACGGTCGGGCGGCCGAGCGCAATCAATTCCTGCGCAAAGACCAGGTGCTGCTCCAGGTTCGCGGCGTCGATCACGATTACCAGGGTCTCGGGCGCAGCCTCGCCAGCGAACTCGCCCAGAACGACCTGCCGCGTCACCTCTTCGTCGGGGCTGGCGGAATCGAGTGCGTAGGAGCCGGGCAGGTCGACCAGCTCCACCGGCTGACCGCTGGGCAGGGTCATGCGGCCGCTCTTGCGCTCCACGGTGACGCCCGGATAATTGGCGATCTTCTGCCGCGCCCCGGTCAGCGCGTTGAACAGCGCGCTCTTGCCGGAATTGGGATTGCCGACCAGCGCCGCGGTGCGAAGGCTGCTCACAACACGTCGACCGTCATCGCACGGGCATGGGCGCGGCGCACGGCAACCGTGGTCCGTCCGATGATGAGCGCGATGGGATCGTGCCCCATGAACACCCCCCGATGCGCCACGGCCACCCGCGCCCCTTCGTCGAGGCCGAGAGCGCGCAGGCGCTTGCCCTCGTCGGGAGCGAGAGAGGCCCAGTCCACGGCGCGGATTTCGGCGCGCGCCAGCGGGGGCAATGTATCGAGCGTGGTCTGAGTGTTCACGGCGCGGCCGTGCCAGAGCCAGATGCTAATTGCAACTGCTTCGCATTAAGATCTAGGCTATCGCTGCGGGTAGCGCAGCCGCCCGAGAAACCGGGCGACATCGAAATGCTCGCGCCCGCTGCCGCCAGGTCCGCCGAGGAACCGCGCCTTGGCTTTCTCGAACTTCATCACGCCTTCGATTCGCCGGTCGAGAAAGGCGCGGGTCTGCGCCTTGTCCTCGCTGGTGTCGTCCTTCCACACGGCCAGCGTCGCGCCATAGATGCCGGCCAGGATCGCGCGCTTGGTATAGTGGTTGTAATCGGTCGCCGTGTCGCCGGCGAGGCGCCACATCCTGTCCGCGCTCGACCAGCCTTGCCGAAAGGCAGCCGCGACGTTCTGCGGCATCGTCTGGATGGCCATCGCCCGGGAGAGCGATTCCTCCAGCCCGGCGATCGCCTCCAGCCGGAACCATACGAGCGAGCGAATGCGCTCGCGGATCGGCATGGTGGCAAGGCGCCCGTCGGCAAATTCGGCCATCATCGCCGTGTCGACGGATGCGACCCAGGCATCGATCTGGTCCATCGCACCGCCGGGAAAGGCCAGCCGCGCCACGTCGGCATCGATACCCGCAATGTGCGCGGCCGCCTCCAGCGCGGCATCGCTCCACCCGTCGAACATCGCCGCCAGTGCGATCTCAGGTGCCAGCGCCAGCCGCATCTCGTCCAGCGTCATGTCGGCGGCAAGGCTCATCGTCAGAACACCGGGCCGTAGACGCGGCTCGCGGCCGCGCCATCCGTGGTCTGCGTCGAATCGATGATCGAGAGGATGCGCGGCGGCACCCCGCGCAAGGCGGCGTAATCGCGCGCACTGCGACCGGTGTTGTCCGCCCAGTCGGGATCGGCGCCGGCGCGCAGGAGGATTTCCATGAGCTGGGTATTGCGCGAATGCACGGCGGCAATCAGCGGGGTCTCGCCGGTCTGGTTGGCGACGTCCACCCGCGCTCCGCCCGCGATCAGCGCCTCGACGCCTTCAAGGAAACCGATCTCCGCCGCGGCGATCAGCGGCGTGCGTCCGCGGTTGTCGGCGATGTTGGGGTTGCCGCCTTCCTGGATCAGCCAACGCGTCCAGGTGAGGTCGCGGCGATCGACCACGACGTGCAGGCCCGTCTCTCCACTGGTGATGTCACGCGAATTGACGACGGTGGAACCCGGCTTGTTGAGCAGATCGGTCGCGTCGGTGCCGTTGCGATCCTTGACCGCCTTCAGGAACAATACGCTGTCGGAATAGAACTGCGCCGCCGCCGGCACGGCCACGGCCAGCCCGGCAATCGCGGCGAGGATTGTGATGATACTGCGAAGCGGCTTGAATACCACCGGCTTCCTCCTGTCAGAATGTGCGCAAAAGCCCTGTTCGTGCAGGGTTTGCTCCTTGCCTTGACCCCGTTAGCAGAGCATGAACGCCGCGTCATGCCCACACGTGGAAATCGCTTCGCCCCGCTCGCCCTCGCGCTGGCGGCCCTGTCGTCGCTCGCAGGTTGCGACGGGGGCGGCGCGGTGGCGGATGCGCCGCTGTACGGCAGTTCGCTGACGGGGGAGTACACCCTTTCCGATACGTCCGGTGCGCCCGTTTCCAACACCGATTTCGCCGGCCAGTACCAGCTCGTCTACTTCGGTTACACCTACTGCCCGAACGTCTGCCCGTTCGATGTGCAGCGGATGATGCGCGGCTACGACCTGTTCGCGCAGGAACACCCTGACCTCGCTGCCGACGTGCAACCGATCTTCGTCAGCGTCGACCCGGAGCGTGACACCCCGGCCAAGGTGGCCGAATACACCGGCGCCTTTTCCGACCGGCTGCTGGGGCTAACCGGCACACCCGCACAGCTGGAGGCGGCATCGGCGGCCTTCTTCTTCACCTATCAAAAGGTCGATCCGGTCGTGGAGGGCGGCGATTACGATATCCAGCACCCCAGCATCGGCTATCTCGTCGATCGCGAGGGGCAGCCGATGGCAACCATTCCCGTGGAGCAATCGCCAGAGGCCGTGGCGGCGGAACTCGAAAAATGGGTGCGCTGAGAGACCGCTTCTGGGAGCTCGACCTGGACACGCTCTCTCGCGAGGAGTGGGAGGCGTTGTGCGATGGCTGCGGCAAGTGCTGCCTGCACAAGCTGGAGGACGAGGACACGGGAGAGATCCTGCAAACCAACGTCGCCTGCAAGCTGCTCGACACCGGCACCGCGCGTTGCCGCGACTATCGCCACCGCAAGGCCTTCGTTCCCGATTGCCTGCGCCTCACGCCACGGCTGGTGAAGACGGTGTCGTGGCTGCCGCAAAGCTGCGCCTACATCCGCCGCGCCCGGGGGGAGCCCTTGCCGGACTGGCACCATCTCCTGACTGGCAGCCACGACGCGATGATCGAGGCGGGTGCAAGCATCGCCGGACGCTGCATCAGCGAGACGGTCGCGGGTCCGCTCGAACATCACCTGGCGGATTGGGACGCGCCGGGCGATGCGAACTGGGACGATGCCGGATGACGGCCCTGCCCGCATGATCGACTGGCTGCGCAATGCAGTGCAGGAGCCAAGCGTCGCGGTCGCCGGGCGCACGCTGCCCATCGCGCTGCGTCGCCATGCCCGGGCGCAGCGCCTGACCATGCGCCTAGCGCCGGACGGCAGCGAGCTGCGGATCACCCTGCCGCGCTGGGGCCGCACGATGGATGCCCTCGCCTTTGCCGAGGCGCGGCGTGACTGGATCGCGGACCAGCTGCGCAAGGTGCCGGAGACGCGCACGATCGGCGATGGCGAGCGCCTGCCCTTCCGCGGGCAGGAGCTGACCATCAGCTGGCAGGCGGGCGGCGGGCGCCGGGTCTCGCACGATGGCGACGTGCTGCGCGCAGGCGGACCGCGCGAAAGCCTGCCGGGCAGGATCCAGCGCTGGCTGGAAGGCGAGGCGCTGCGCCTCGCCGCAGACGATCTCGCATTCTATTGCGAACGCGCCGGGCTCCCGCCCCCCGAACTGCGGCTTTCCCGCGCCCAGCGACGCTGGGGATCGTGCTCGGGCGAGCCGGCGGCTGGCACGACACGGCGTATCCGCCTCAACTGGAGGCTGGTCATGGCACCCGACCATGTCCGCCGATCGGTGGTGGCGCACGAAGTCGCACATCTCGTGCATTTCGATCATTCGCCTGCCTTTCACGCCCTGCTGGCGCGGCTTTTCGAAGGCGATATCGCCACCGCCGATGGCTGGCTGAAGCACGAAGGCCGCAGCCTCTACGCCGTCTTCGGATGAGACGATGCGCGTGGCACTGGCGCAGCGCCGCCGTGCCGCCTATCTTGCGGGCATGTGGAATTTCCTGCGCAGCATCTCGCCCAAGAGAGCCGTCGGCGACTTTGCCGAAACCTGGCGCCAGCCCACCCCCCATCGCTGGCAGATCCTGGGGGTCGCCTGCGCGGCGACCTTTTGCGTGTTCATGCTGTTCATCCCCAAAAGCGAGCCCGGCCCGCCCGAACAACCGGAGCTGGTCTACATCTCCACCTTTGCCGACGGACGCTCCGATCCGGAAATCGTCGCCTCGAACTGCGCCAACCAGGAATTGCAGGACGAGATCGCGCTCGCAATTGCCGAGAACGAGGAGCGCCGACGCGAGCTGTACGCAGCACTGGGTCGCGCGACGTTCCTCGACGTGGACGAGATGGAGCGCGAGGCCGCCGCGCAGCGTGCTGCCGAGGCCGAGATGACCGGCGGGCCGAGCGAGGAAGAACTGGCACTGTCCATCGAGGAATACTGCGCGCGTGCCAGCGGCTGACGATGCCCGCTGGCTGGCCGCGGCCGCCGCGCTTGCCGAACGCGCTCGCCCCCTGTCGCGCCCCAATCCCGGCGTTGGCGCAATCATCGTGAAAGACGGCAAGGTCGCGGGGCGCGGGTGGACCCAGCCCGGCGGCAGACCCCATGCAGAGGCGATCGCGCTGGACACCGCGGGCGACGCGGCGCGTGGCGCAACGCTCTACGTAACGCTGGAGCCGTGCGCCCACCGGTCCGAGCGCGGGCCCGCCTGCGCCGATCTCGTCGCGGCGGCGGGGGTGGCGCAGGTGGTGATCGGCATGGCTGATCCCGATGCGCGCACCGCTGGCATCGGAGCCGCCCGGCTGGCCGATTCCGGCGTCGCGGTGCGGTGTGCGGACCTGCCGGCAGCGGACCTTGGCCTTGCCGGGCACGAGTGCGCGACCGTGCTTGGGCGCCCCCACGTCACCCTGAAGCTCGCCATGTCGCTCGACGGGTGCATTGCCGCCGCCTCGGGCGAAAGCAAGTGGATCACCGGCGACATCGCCCGTGCCCACGTCCACCGCGAACGCGCACGGGCCGATGCCATCCTCGTGGGTGGCGGGACATTGCGGACCGACTATCCCGCGCTCGACGTGCGCCTGCCCGGCCTGGAAACCCGCGCGCCGGAGCGCTGGGTGCTCACCCGCCAGGCAGCGCCCGAAGGCTGGCAGGCACTGCCCTCACCGCAGGCTATCGGTGGGATGGAAGGGGTGCGCTTTCTCTTCGTGGAAGGCGGCGCGGGTGCGGCGGCTGCGTTCCTCCAGCACGATCTGGTCGACCGACTGCTGCTCTATCGCGCGCCCATCCTCATCGGCGGTGGCAGGACCGGGGTGGGCGACATCGGCCTGGCCAGCCTTGCCGATGCGCATGGCCGCTGGCGGCGCGAGGATATTCGTCCACTCGGCCCCGACACTCTCGAAATCTACACCAGAACGCGTTAGGGCCCGCTCATGTTTACCGGCATCGTCACCGCCATCGGCACCGTGTCCCACGTCGAGCAGCGCGGCGACCTGCGGCTGCGCATCGATTGCCCGTTCGACCCGGCCGCCATCGCCATCGGTGCGAGCATCGCGTGTTCCGGCGTGTGCCTGACCGTGATCGACCGCGGCGGCGTGAAGGGAGAGGCGCATTTCAGCGTCGACGTTTCCGCCGAAACCGTATCGCGTACCGCGAAGGGCATGTGGACAGCAGGGCGCGAGCTCAACCTCGAGCCGTCGCTGCGCCTTGGCGATGAACTGGGCGGCCACATCGTGACCGGGCACGTGGATGCGGTCGGCCGCGTTGTCGACTGGCAGCCGGTCGGCGATTCGGAAGAAGTCACCATAGAAGCGCCTGCCGCGCTGGCGCCCTTCATCGCGGAGAAGGGCTCGATCTGCGTCGACGGGGTGTCGCTGACGGTCAACGCGATCAGCGACCGCGAGGATGGATCGGTGCGCTTCATGCTCAACATCATCCCGCACACTGCCGAGGCCACCACGCTTGGCGGGCTTGGCCAGGGGGCGGAGGTCAACCTGGAGGTCGACGCCATCGCCCGCTACCTCCACCGGATGCAGATGCTGCGCGCCAGCTGAAGCTTTTTCTCAACTATTGCTCATGGTCCGCTCACGACTGGCTCATGGCGCGGTGACAGCCCTGGAATAAGCCGATCCCTTTAACAAAGAGGGACCGCCATGCACATAAAGATGATCCTGCCCGCGCTGACGGAGGCAAAGAGCCCATTCTGGCGCCCGATCAAATATTCGCTGTTCCCACCGCTTGGCCTTGCCACGCTTGCAGCCTTTTGCGATCCGCAAGACGAGGTCGAGTTGGTTGACGAACACGTGCAACCCTTGCGCACCGACGACGCGCCCGATCTCGTCGTGATCCAGGTCTACATCACCAATGCCTACCGTGCCTACGCCCTGGCCGGCCTTTATCGGGAACGCGGATGCCACGTGGCGCTGGGCGGCCTCCACGTCACCTCCCTGCCGGACGAGGCCTCTGCCCACGCCGACACGATCTTCCTCGGCCCCGGCGAGCAGACCTTTCCGCAATTCCTGGCCGACTGGCGGGCCGGGCGGGCAAAGCCACGCTATATTTCGGGCCCCGGGCGCACCATCGTGGGCCTTCCGCCGGTCCGCCGCGACCTGATTCGGCGCAATCTCTACCTCGTGCCCAATTCCATCGTCGTCACGCGGGGCTGCCCGCAGCACTGCGGCTTCTGCTACAAGGATGCCTTCTTCCAGGGCGGAAAGGGCTTCTACACCCAGGCCGTGGACGAGGCGCTGGCGGAGATCGATCGCCTGCCGGGCCGCCACCTTTATTTCCTCGACGATCATCTGTTCGGCAACCGTCCCTTTGCCGAGGCGCTGTTTGCTGGAATGCGCGGCATGGGACGGATTTTCCAAGGGGCCGCGACACTCGACTCGATCCTGCGCGGCGATCTCGTCGATCGCGCTGCGGAGGCGGGGTTGAGGAGCCTTTTCGTAGGCTTTGAAACCTTCAGTCCTCAAAATCTGCGGGACAGCAACAAGAAACAGAACCTCGCCCGCGACTATGCCGCGGTCACCCGGCGATTGTCCGATGCTGGCGTGATGATCAATGGCAGCTTCGTGTTCGGCATGGACGATGACGGGCCGGACGTGTTCGATCGCACGGTGGAATGGGCAGTGACGAACGGCGTGACCACGTCCACGTTTCACGTCCAGACGCCCTACCCTGGCACGCAGCTGCACCGGCAGTTGTCCGCACAGGGCCGCATTGCCAGCCAGGACTGGGATCGTTACGATACCCGCCATGCGGTGTTTCGCCCGGCGCGAATGAGCGCCGCCCAACTGGAGGCGGGCTATTTCCGCGCCTATCGCGAGTTCTACGGTTGGCGGAACATCGGCCGGGCGGCCTGGTCACACGAACTGGTCCGGCACAAGGTCAAGCACTTCGCCTATTCGGCAGGATGGAAGAAATTCGAACCGCTGTGGGACATGATGATCAGCGCACGGCGGCTGGATCTGATGACGCCCCTGCTCGAGGCGGTGCTGTCCCGCGTGTCACGAGACGACATCCAGCCGGACTCCACCGGATCGCCGGGCGGGAGATCGAACGTACCAGGGCGCAAGGAACCAGCGGTCCTTCCGTCGTGACCCGCCTTCGCCATCGGCTCGCCATCGGCCCGCCACCCGCTGCCTGGCACGAGCCGCCGGGTCGGTAGCATCCTAACCGAACAACCGCTTCAGCAGTTTGCGGCCGCCCGTGTCGGGCTTGGAATGATCGCCCATCTCGAACAGGAAGTTGGCGAGCTGGGCAGCCTGGTTGCGATCCATCAGGTAGACGTGGGTGTGTACGTCCTGCTTGTCGTGCGGGGGCGGCTTGGTCACGCTCTGCACCCGCAGGGCGAGCCGCCCGTCGACCCAGCTGGACGTCCAGCCCACCAGTGCCCCGTAATCGATATGCGCCTTTTCCGTCACGCTATCCCCCTTCCCCAAATCATCTTCCGGCCTTTGACACGGGCGCTGCGACGGGCTTTCGCCGCTGGCTCGCTCCGGCGAAATCTTGCCTACCGAAGCGACCGGCACTGGCCGCTCGCCCTAGCCGGTGACGGCATCCAGCGCGGCGACGAACCGGTCGACGTTCGTCATGGTCAGCCCCGCCACGTTGATGCGGCCCGATCCTGCCATGTAGACGCCATGCGCGTCGCGCAGCGTCTGCACCTGCGCCGCGCTCACCGGCAGCATGGCGAACATGCCCTTCTGCCGCCCGAGCGGGGCCAGGTCGACCCCGCCGGCATGGCCCGCTGCGGCAAGCCTGGCACGGACCTCGCCGATCCGCTCGCGCATTGAGGCAAGCTCTGCCAGCCAGCTGGCGGTCAACGCCTCGTCCTCCAGCACCATGCGCACCGCGGCTCCGCCGTGATCCGGCGGCATCGACCAGTTGGCACGCGCCAGCGCGGCGGCGTTGGAAATGGCGCGCACGGTCGTATCCGCAATCGCGCTCTGCACCCAGAACGCGCCGACACGGTCGCGATAGAGGCCGAAGTTCTTGTCGCAGCTGTAGGCCACCAGCAGTTCGGGCACAGCGGCGGACACCGTGCGCAGGCCGTAGGCATCCTCGTCCATCCCGTCGCCCAGGCCCTGGTAGGCAAGGTCGATGACCGGCAGCATCGCGCTGTCGGCCAGCAGCGACGCGATCGCGTCCCACTGGACGGGCGTGTAGTCCACGCCGGTAGGATTGTGACAGCAGCCATGCAGCAGCAGCGCGTCGCCCTCCCCGGCATTTGCCAGCACCTGGCGCAGCGCTGCCATGTCGGCCGTGCCGTCGCTGGTAGCATGGTCGAAGGGAACCGCCTCCAGACCCAGATCGTCGAGGATCTGCGCATGGTTGGGCCAGCTCGGCACACCCATGAACACGCGGGTTATGCCGGCCTTTTTCGCCAGCCCGAAAGCCAGCCGCACAGCGCCCGTGCCCCCCGGTGTCTGCATCCCGTCGATGCGCCCGCCCGATGGCAGCGCGGTGCCGAAGACGTGCGGCTCCAGCGCGCGGACGAAGGCCATGTCGCCTTCGGGACCAAGGTAGGACTTGCTCTGCTGCCGGTCCACCAGCCGCTGTTCGGCATCCTTGATCGCGCGGAACACCGGTGTCGCGCCATCGGCCGTCTTGTAGACGCCGACGCCAAGGTCGATCTTGTCCTCGCGCGGGTCGGCATTGTGCAGCTTGATCAGCGCCAGCAGCGCATCGGGCGATTGTTGGTCGAGTCGGTCGAGCATGGTTGCGGTCAATGCCGCCCCGCCCGGCTCACCGCAAGATCAAGCGTCCCGCTGTGCCCGATCAGGTCAGAACGGCAACCACCGCTGGTTGCGGGAAAAGCGCAGATAACCGGCGTTGAGGCCCAGCCGCAGCCCTGCGCCCACGCGGATCGGAATCAGGACTACGTCGCCCTTGCGCACGTAACTGGCGTTGAAGCCACCCACCAGATAGGCCGCGCCCTCGCCCGCCGGAAAGCGTTCATACAGCTGATCGGTGTCGTTGAGATTGTAGACCAGCACGAAGGTATTGCCCGCATTGGCACCCACGTCGGCCCCGATCGACGGGCCGGTCCAGTAGACGGGCATATTGCCTTCGACCGCATGGTACAGCGTGCCCGATCCGTACCGAACGCCAAGCACGAAGGCGCCGCCGCCCTCACGACCGACGATGTAGCCGTTGGGCTCGCCCTGCTCTGCGAGGATACCCTGGATCAGCCGGGCCAGCCCTTCCGCCCCACGACCGAACAGACCCTCTGCCGCGCCGATCAGATCATCCTCGGCATAGGTTGTCTGCGGAGCCTGGTCGCCGGGAACGTCCGTTACCGCCTCGCTGGCGGCCTGGCTGTACTGCTGGGGCGGCAGGTCGAGCGCCTCGCCCGAAGCCGAACCGTCATCCTGCCGGGTTTCATACCGCGCGCTCGCCTCGCCACTGGCATATCCGCCGTCCCATGCCCCGCCGATGGTCTGGTCCGCAGGAGCGGTCTGCACACCGGGAGAGTCCATCAGGTCGCCATCGATGGCGGTATTCGGATCGACGGATTGCATGTCCTGAGCGGCGGCAGGCGCGGCCAGCATCGCCAGCGGCAACAGGGCCGCCAGCGCGCGAACGCGGAACATCGTGGTAAAGCTGGTCATCTGGCCCATCCCTTCCGCCCCCTGCCGATCACGCAGGGATGCAAAGTCTACGCGCACAAGAGTCCCCGCCCGCTGAAGCAGCAATGAATAGGCGTCAGGGCGAATCCATTTTGCGACGAAGCGAATTTTCCAGCTCGGAGCGACCTTGGGGAGAGGGCCTGCGACACAATTGCCGATCCGCCCTTGAAGCCTGCCGCACCCGTCGTTATAGCGCCGGTCCTGCCGCTGGGTCCGGAGACGTGGGTGAGTGGCTGAAACCAGTTCCCTGCTAAGGAACCATACCTCTATCGGGGTATCGAGGGTTCGAATCCCTCCGTCTCCGCCACCTGCGCAACTTACTTCGGAAATTCAGTGCTTGAGTTAAAGGCTCATCCCGAGCCTTCCTTTGGCAAACAGGTGGCTACGCACCGCTTGATGGCGATGTTGCGGAAGGCACGCACGACGAACTGATCGCGCTGGGCAAGACCTATCGCACGCTGTTCGGCGCGCAGGCGCGCTTCTACGCCGCGCAATAACGACAGTCCGATACGCTCGGCGGCGGTATCATTCGCCTGCAAAGACGAAGGGCACGCCGGCCTCCCTGAAGCGGGCGGGCAGCAGTTCGCGGCCCACCGGCGGGGCGGAGCGGGCGATGCAGCGCGGGTGATGGCAGATCCGGCAGGCAAGGCCGATGGGCTCTGCCGCAAGGCTCCCCACGCCCTGGCCATAGACCGTGCGGTCCGCGTCGGTGGCAGCGCATACCAGCGCCACGGCGCGCAGCGCGCGCGGCGCGCCCCAGGCAAGGCCGCCCGCCTCCACCGTGCGCGCGATGGAGAGATAGCGCTCGCCGCCGGGCAGTTCGACCGATTGCACGTCGATGTGGCCGGGACGGTCGAAGACGTGGTGGATGTTCCACAGCGGGCAGCGCCCGCCGTGGGCGGCGAAGGGGAAGCCCGCCCCGTCCAGCCGCTTCGACACGTTACCCGCCCGATCGATGCGCAGGAAGAAAAACGCCACCGCGTCTGATCCGGGGCGTTGCAGCGTGGTCAGGCGATGCGCCGCCTGCTCGAAACTGACCGTGAAGCGCGCGGCGAGCAGCGCGATGTCGTAACGCGTCTGGCGCGCGGCCCGCGCAAAGGCATCGAAAGGCATCAGCAGCGCTGCCGCCCAATAGGATTGCAGCGCACGGCGCGCCAGCAGCCGGGCATCGTCGCCGGAAAAGCGCCCCTCGGCCAACAGCGCCTCGATCGCCTCGCCCTGTTCGAGGATCGCCAGTTGCAGGGCAAGCTGGAACGCGCGCGCCGCGGGGCCGAGCGCTTCGTGGATCAGCACGCGACGCCGATGATAGTCGTGGAACCGCAAGGCCCCGTGCAGCAACGCGTCGTCGGCCACTTCCACCGTCAGCCCGTGCCTGTCCCTGATGCGCCCCGCCATGGCGCCAAAGTCGACCGCCTCCTGCGCGGTCGCGGCGGCGCTGGCGTCGAGTTCAGGAAAGGCATTGCGCCGCGCGGCGAGAAAGGCCCGTGCCTCGCTTACGGGATCGCGCACCTCGTTCCCGGCGCTCCGGTCAGCCAAGGCGAGTTGCTCTTCGGCATGCGCCAAATCGAGCCGCAGGAAAGCCTCGGCAAAGCCGGGATAGCTGGTCGCCACGTCGGCCACGTCGAGGGCGGGCAGGTCGATGTCGGAAAACATCGGCGCCCGCAAAGCCGCCTGTAAGCGCCGGGCGGTTTCCTCGTCCTCGTTGCCCGCCAGATCGGCCAGGTCGACGGCATAGATGCGCGCCAGGCGCAGCAGCAGGTCGGCCGTGACGGGTCGCTGGTTGCGCTCCATCAGGGCGATGTAGCTGGGGGAGATCTCCAGGTCCTCGGCCATCTTGGCCTGGGTCAGCGCAAGATCGCGGCGGATGCGCTTGAGGCGCGGACCCATGTAGCTCGGCTTTCCCACGCTGTTCGCCCCCTCCTGCGCTGTTAAGCCTGTCAGCCTTCTACAACATTACAGACTAGTCTTGTAAAGATTGACAAGTCCACACCGCAGCGGATTTCGGGGCGGTGCGGCGGGGTCCACAAGGGTGGCAGACCATTCGAGGGATCCTGTCATGACCTACGCTTCCACCATCGCCCAGATGCGCCATAGCGCCGATACCGCCGGCGCCACCTGGGCCGGCGTCGATCCCGTCGCGGCCGCGCGGATGCGGGTGCAGAACCGCTTTCCCACCGGGCTCGACATCGCGCGCTACACCGCCGCGATCATGCGAGCCGACATGGCCGCCTACGATGCGGACCCCGCTGCCTACACCCAGTCGCTGGGCTGCTGGCACGGGTTCATCGGGCAGCAGAAGATGATCGCCATCAAGAAGCATTTCGGCACCACCAAGGGGCGCTACCTCTACCTGTCCGGCTGGATGATCGCCGCGCTGCGCAGCGAGTTCGGCCCCCTGCCCGACCAGTCGATGCACGAGAAGACCAGCGTGCCCGCGCTGATCGCCGAACTCTACACTTTCCTGCGCCAGGCCGACGCCCGCGAACTGGGCGGCCTGTTCGGTGAGCTGGACGCAGCCAAGGCGGCCGGCGATGCCGTCAGCACCCATCGCCTGCTGCACGCCATCGACGCGCATCAGACCCACGTCGTCCCGATCATTGCCGACATCGATGCAGGGTTCGGCAATGCCGAGGCAACCTATCTGCTCGCAAAGAAGATGATCGAGGCGGGCGCCTGCGCCATCCAGGTGGAGAACCAGGTTTCCGACGAAAAGCAGTGCGGCCACCAGGACGGCAAGGTCACCGTGCCGCACGAGGACTTCCTGCAGAAGATCCGCGCCATCCGCTACGCCTTTCTCGAACTCGGTGTGGAGGACGGGATCATCGTCGCGCGCACCGATTCGCTCGGTGCCGGCCTCACCAAGCAGATCGCCTTTACCCGCGAACCCGGCGACCTTGGCGACCAGTACAACGCCTTCCTCGACTGCGAGGAGGTCGATCCGGCTGACATCGGTACGGGAGAGGTGCTCGTCAGCCGCGAGGGCAGGCTGCTGCGCCCCCGGCGCCTGCCCTCCAACCTCTACCAGTTCCGTCCCGGCACGGGCGAGGACCGCTGCGTGCTCGACTGCACCACGTCGCTGCAGAACGGCGCGGACCTGCTGTGGATCGAGACCGAGAAGCCGCATATCGAACAGATCGCCGGCATGGTCGACCGCATCCGCGCGGTCGTGCCGGACGCCAAGCTCGTCTACAACAACTCGCCCAGCTTCAACTGGACGCTGAACTTCCGCCAGCAGGTGTTCGACGCCTGGCAGGCCGAGGGCCGCGATCTTGCCGCCTATGACCGGGCGCGGTTGATGAGCGTGGACTACGACGCCACCGACCTGGGCGTGGAGGCCGACGAGCGCATCCGCACCTTTCAGGCCGATGCGGCGCGGCGGGCGGGCATATTCCATCACCTCATCACCCTGCCCACCTATCACACGGCGGCGCTGAGCACCGACAACCTCGCCAGGCGCTATTTCGGCGAGGAAGGGATGCTCGGCTATGTCAGGCAGGTGCAGCGCGAGGAGATCCGCCAAGGCATCGCCTGCGTGCGGCACCAGAACATGGCCGGCTCCGACCTCGGCGACGCGCACAAGGAGGCCTTTGCCGGAGAAGCCGCGCTGAAGGCCGGCGGCGCGCACAACACCATGAACCAGTTTGCCGCCTGATTTTAGCCCGAAGGAGAACCATCATGTCCACAGCCACCCTGTCCGAAAACTTCCCGTCTGAACCCGTCCAGTCCCGCCCCGTCTTCGCCAAGCAGGATTTCCCCCTCCTGCGCCGCGCCCTGGCCGAATTCGTGCGCAACAATCCCGACGATGCCGACAATTCGCGCATGGCGAACCTGCATCACCGCCTTGGCCGGATCGGATAACGCCATGGCGAGCGCGGCATCGATCGATCCGGCCGGGACAGCCTCGGCGGGCACGGTAGGCCGCGCCGGCCTCACCGTCGCCACCGCGCTCGCTGCCTTCGTGGAGGACGAAGCATTGCCCGGCACGGGCATTGCGCCCGATGCCTTCTGGCAGGGCTTCGCCGCGCTGCACGACCGCTTCACGCCGGAGAACCGCGCGCTTCTCGCCACGCGCGAGGCGCTGCAGGCGCGCATCGACGACTGGCACCGGGCGAACCCCGATGCCGGCACCGGTGCGCCCGAGGCGTTCCTGCGCGAAATCGGTTACCTGGTTCGCGAGCCTGCGCCGTTCCGCATCGCAACCCATGGCGTCGATCCAGAGATAGCCCGGATCGCCGGGCCGCAGCTGGTCGTGCCGGTCCTCAACCCGCGCTTCCTGCTCAACGCCGCCAACGCGCGCTGGGGCAGCCTCTACGATGCGTTTTACGGAACCGATGCGCTAAATGGCGGGGCAGCGCCCGCCGGGCCTTATAACGCCGAACGCGGCGCGCGGGTCGTCGCCGCGGCCCGGCATTTCCTCGACGCGGCCTGTCCGCTGGCCGAGGGAAGCTGGGCCGATTGGCAGGGCGGTGTCCCGGCGCTTGCCGACCCGTCGCAGCTGCGCGGCCTGCGCCCTACCGATTGCGGCACGGAGCTGCTGCTGGCGAACAACGGCCTGCACATCGAACTCGTCATCGATCGCAACCATCCCATCGGCGCGGCGCATCCGGCGGGGCTTGCCGACGTGCGGCTGGAGAGCGCGCTCTCCACCATCGTCGACCTGGAGGATTCGGTTGCTGCCGTCGATGCCGAGGACAAGGTCGCCGCCTATCGCAACTGGCTGGGGCTGATGCAGGGAACGCTGGAGGCCAGCTTCGCCAAGGGCGGCAAGGCGCTCACCCGGCGCCTGGAAGAGGACCGCGCGTGGACCGCGCCCGACGGCAGCGACCTGCGGCTGAAGGGCCGCGCCCTGCTGCTGGTGCGCAATGTCGGCCACCTGATGACCACCCCGGCCGTGCTGCTGCCCGATGGCAGCGAGGCGTTCGAAGGCATCTGCGATGCGGCCATCACCTGCCTCGCCGCGCTGCACGATCGCGGCAGCAACAGCGCCACCGGCGCCATCTACGTGGTGAAGCCCAAGATGCACGGGCCGGACGAATGCGCCTTTGCCAATGACCTGTTCGACGCGGTGGAGGACATGCTCGGCCTGCCGCGGGACACGATCAAGATCGGCGTGATGGACGAGGAGCGGCGCACGAGCGCCAACCTCGCCGCGTGCATTCACGCCGTGCGGACCCGCGTGTTCTTCATCAACACAGGCTTTCTCGATCGCACCGGCGACGAGATCCATACCGCGATGCTGGCAGGGCCGGTCCTGCCCAAGGCCCGCATCAAGGAGGCCAAGTGGATCGCCGCCTACGAGGCGCGCAATGTGCAGATCGGGCTCGCCTGCGGGTTTGCGGGCCGGGCGCAGATCGGCAAGGGCATGTGGGCGGCGCCCGACATGATGCAGGCCATGGTCGAGCAGAAGATCGCCCATCCGCTGAGCGGTGCCAGCACGGCATGGGTGCCTTCGCCCACGGCAGCGACATTGCACGCCATGCACTATCACCGCGTCGCGGTGACAGGGGCGCAGGCGGCGCGCATGGGCGAGGCCCCCGCGCCGCTCGCCGACTTGCTGACCGTGCCGCTGCTGGACGGGGAGACACTGTCGCCCGAGGCTATCGCCCACGAGCTCGATACCAATGTCCAGGCCATCCTCGGCTATGTCGTGCGCTGGGTGGAACAGGGCGTTGGTTGCTCCAAGGTTCCCGACCTTGCCGGTATCGGCCTGATGGAGGATCGCGCCACGCTGCGGATTGCCAGCCAGCACATCGGCAACTGGCTGCTGCACGGCCTTGTCAGCGAAGGCGAGGTCGATGGGGCGCTGCGGCGCATGGCGGCCAAGGTGGACGCGCAGAACGCCGGCGATCCGGCCTACGTGCCGATGGCGGGGCGGGAAGGCACATCGCCCGCCTACCGCGCCGCACGGGCGCTGGTGATGGAGGCCTGCGAGCAACCGGGCGGCTATACCGAGCCGCTGCTGCATGTCTGGCGCCGCGAAGCCAAGTGGGAGGGATGCGCCTGAGAGGCGGACCCTAGGCCGCTTCCTCCACCCAGTCCCTGCCGATGGTGCGCGCCGCCAGCAGCATCAGTACCCCTGCCACCACGTAGAGCGGCAGCACCGTCAGGATCGACATGCGCAACGACGCGTCACCGTAAATCGGGGCATAGGCATCGGATATGAGCCCGAGGCCATAGATCCCGCCGCCCAGCCCGATGAGGTTGTTGATGAGCAGGAACAGCGCCGATGCCGTGGCACGCGCGGGCGGGTCCACCAGGTGCTGCACCGCCGTCAGCACAGGGCCGAACCACACGTAGGCGAGGCCCTGCGGCACGATGAACAGTGCAAAGGCCAGCCACAGGTTGTCGGTCAGCACGCCGGCGGCATAGATCGGCGCGCCCAGGATGAAGGCGATGGCGGGCAGGCGCGCATACCACTTGCGATTGCCGCCCAGCCGGTCTGCAATGGCGCCGCCGGCCAGCATTCCCGTCACGCCCCCCAGCAGCAGAACGCCGCCGATGAACAGCGATGTCTCCCACAGGCCGATGTCGAATGTGCGCAGGATGTAACTCGGCTTCCAGAAGCCGATACCGTATCCCAGCATCGAACTCGTCGCCGCGCCGAAAGCGAGAAACCAGAAGCTTGGCTTGCGCGACAGCAGGCGGAACACCGCCCAGACCGACTTACGCGGCGGTGCGCCCTCCACTGGCGCGGCGCGCGGCGGGTCCTTTACCACCAGCTTGAACAGCGGGGCGATCAGGATGCCGAGGCCGCCCATCACGAAAAAGGCCGTGCGCCAGTCCACTGTCGAGGCGAAATAGCCGCCCGCCAGCACGCCGATGGCGCTGCCCACCGGCACGCCGAGCGAATAGATCGCCAGCGCCGTCGCCCGGCGGCGCGGGGGGAAATAGTCGGCGACAAGGGCATAACTTGGCGCGACCCCGCCCGCCTCGCCCACGCCCACGCCCACCCGCGCAAGGAACAGGTGGAGGAAACTTTGCGCCATGCCGCACAGCGCGGTGAACGCGCTCCAGAACACCAGCGCGATCGTGATGACCCAGCTGCGACTGGTACGATCCGCCACGGCCGACAGCGGCACGGCCAGCGTGGAATAGAGCACGGCAAAGGCCAGTCCGCCCAGCAGGCCCATTTCTCCGTCCGACAGGCCCAGCTCGGCCTGGATCGGTGCCGCCAGGATCGACAGCATCATCCGGTCGAGGAAGTTGAAGATATAGACCAGCAGCAGCATGGCCAGCACGAGGCTGGCGCCGGGCAGCGGGGTGCGCGGGCTGCCGGTATCCGGTGAAGCGGACTGCATCATGCCTGGTTTCCCCCGTTGCGCACTGGAACGGCAAGGGGCCGCATCGCGTGACCCGGTCCCCGTCCGCCCGCGCGCGCCCGTTTCCCGAGATGGCGTGGGTCGGGGCGGCGCCGGGCAAAAGGCATCATCGGAAATCCGGCTCCGCCGCCCAGTCCATCAGCGGCATGGCGGCGGACACGGTGTCGGGATAGCTGGCCTCGCGCTTTTCGCGGAAGGCGGCGATGCCCTCGCGCACGTCGTTGCCGCGCCCGCGGGCGGCGAAGACACGGCTGTCGACGCGGTGCATGTCCATCGGGTGCGCCATGGTCATCCCCTGCCACATCAGCTGGCGGGCGAGCGCGACCGAGACGGGCGCGGAGCTGGCGGTCATTTCCAGTGCCTTGTCCTTCGCCGCGTCGAGTAGCGCGCCCGGCGCATGGAGCGATTGCACGAGACCCGCCGCCAGCGCCTCTTCCGCGCCGAACACGCGGCCCGAGTATGTCCAGTCGAGCGCCTTGGGCACCCCCACCAGCCGCGGCAGGAACCAGCCGGAGCAGGCTTCCGGCGTCACCCCGCGCCGGGCGAAGACGAAGCCATACCGGGAATCGGTGGCGGCCACGCGCCAGTCCATCGCCAGCTGCATCGTCGCTCCGATGCCTACCGCCGCGCCGTTGGAGGCGGCGAGCACGGGCTTCAGGCTGCGAAAGATGCGCAGCGTGACCATGCCGCCGCCGTCGCGGTCCGGCCCGCCAATATCTTCGGTCTGGCCACGCTTGTCGTAATCGAAGGTGTCTTCCCCGCCCGACAGGTCGGCCCCGGCGCAAAAGGCGCGGCCCGATCCGGTGAGGATCACCGCGCGCACGCCGTCATCCGCATCGGTCAGGTCGAACAGCGCCAGCAGGTCCGCGATCATGGCGGGATTGAAGGTGTTCATCGCCTCCGGCCGGTTGAAGGTCGCGACCGCGAGGCCGCCGTCCATCGTCAGGTCGAGCGTCTTGAAATCGGTCATCCGGCGTTTTCCAGCAGCGCGGGCAGGCGGCGGGCGGCGACGTCCCGCGCCTCGGTCATGATACGGTCCACCAGTTCGGCCACCGTGGGCACGTCGTGGATCAGGCCCTGCGCCATGCCCGCCCAGTAGAGGCCGGCGCCCATGTCGCCGCTCTCCATGACCGAGCGCCCCTTCGCACCCGCCACCAGGTGCGCCACGTCGGCGAACGCGGCATCGGGCCGGTCGAGCAGCGCCACGACCTCGTCCGACACGCTGTTGCGGCCCACGCGCGCGGTGTTGTGCAGCTTGCGGAAGATGAGGTTGGTGTCCCGCTCCGTACTGGCGACGATTGTGTCCTTTACGTTCTCGTGGATCGCGCACTCCTGCGTGGCGAGGAAGCGGGTCCCCATGTTCACCCCCTCCGCTCCCAGCGCCATGGCGGCGACCAGCCCGCGCCCGTCGGCGATGCCGCCGCTGGCGATGATGGGAATGTCGAGCGCATCGGCCGCCGCCGGGATCAGCACCAGCCCGCCGATGTCATCCTCCCCCGGATGGCCGGCGCATTCGAACCCGTCGATGGAGATGACGTCCACCCCCATCCGCTGGGCGGAGAGCGCGTGGCGCACCGCGGTGCACTTGTGGATGACCTTGACGCCGTTCGCCCTGAAGTCGTCGACGTGCTCCTGCGGGCGGTGGCCGGCGGTCTCGACCACGGTGATGCCCGCCTCGATGATGGCGCGGCGATACTCGGCATAGGGCGGCGGCTGCATCGTCGGCAGGATGGTGAGGTTGACGCCGAAGGGCTTGTCCGTCCGCTCGCGCACATTGGCGATCTCGCGCGTCAGGTCTTCGGGCGTGGGCTGGGTCAGCGCGGTCAGCACGGCCAGCGCGCCAGCTTCGGCGACGGCGGCGACCAGCGGCGCGCGGCCCACCCACTGCATCCCGCCCATCATGATCGGATGCTCGACACCGACCATCTGCGTGAAGCGATTGCGCATTATCTCTCCCTGCCGCGATTCGCTGCTCGGAATCGCTGACACCGCGAGCATTGCCTACCTTGCGCGATCGGGCAACAGGCATTTCTGAAGGTCGGGAATGTAGCGCGTCCCCTTGCGACGGAGAGAAGCCGAACGGCTAGTATGCTAGGCTATCCTTACCACCACCTTGCCCACGGCGCGCCGCTCGGCAAGGTGGCGGATCGCCGCGCCGCCCTCGGCCAGGGGATAGGTGCGGTCGATACGCGGGGTGATCGTGCCCGCCTGCCACCAGTCCAGCAACTGCGCGACATGGGCCGCGTTCGCCGCCGGGTCGCGCACGGCGAAGCCGCCCCAGAACACCCCGCGCACGTCGCAGCTTTTCAGCAGCGTCAGGTTGAGCGGCAGCCTGGGAATGCCCGCCGGGAAGCCGACCACCAGATAGCGCCCTTCCCACGCGATGCTCCGCAGCGCCGGCTCGCAGTAGTCGCCGCCGACCGGATCGTAGATCACGTCCGCCCCGCCCGGCCCCACCGCGTCCTTGAAGGCCTCGGCCAGCGCGCGGCTTGCCTCCTTGTCAAACGGGGCGCGGCCATAGAGCATGGTGGCATCGGCCCCGGCGGCCCGGGCGGCCTCGGCCTTGTCTTCGCTGGAAACGGCAGCGACGACGCGCGCGCCCATGGCCTTGCCGATCTCCACCGCCGCCAGCCCCACGCCGCCCGCCGCGCCCAGCACCAGCAGCGACTGTCCGGCCGCCAGTTGCCCGCGATCCTTCAGCGCGTGGATGGTGGTGGCATAGGTCATCAGCAACGCCGATCCGGCCACCGGGTCCGCACCGTCGGGCAGGCGGAACGCGCGCGCCGCGTCCACGACCATCTGCTCCACCAGACCGCCAAAGCCGGTGACGGCGATCAGGCGGTCGCCCACCTCCCAGCCCCCCACTCCCTCACCCACCGCCATCACCTCGCCAGCGATCTCGGCACCGGGCGCGAAGGGGCGTGGCGGGCGCATCTGGTACTTGTCCTCGATGATCAGCACGTCCGGGTAATTGATCGCGCAGGCAAGCACGCGCACGCCGAGCTGGCCCTTGCCGGCCACGGGCGCGTCGATCTCTGTCAGCGCGAGCGTTTCGGGGCCGCCGGGCGCAGTGGAGAGCAGGGCTTTCATCAGTGTTTTCTCCTCATAAGGGTAAGGCCGGTTCCGTAAGCGTCTCGACCAGCCGCGCGCGCAGGGCGGCATCGACGCCGATGGCCTCCGGCGAGAACGCATCGCGCATGGCCGCCTGCGCCATGCCGCCCCCGTCGGCACCGATGAACAGCGAGCAGGCCATGCCGTCCTCGCCCGCGACGATCCGCGCGGTCAGGCTCACGCCTCGCCCAGGATGGCGGCGGGATCGGCGAACAGCCCCCGCGTCAGGCACGAGGCGTAGAGGCGGATCGCCGATGCCCGGTCCATCCCGGCCGCCCAGTTCCTGAGGTCGTAGGCCGAATTGAGCATGGCGGCGATTGTCTGGCTGGCGATCAGCGGGTTCACCAGGCGGATGGAGCCTTCCTGCGCACCTTCGATCAGCGTGTTGCCATACCGCAGCGCAGTGCGGTCGGACCGGGCGACGACATCGGCGCGCACCTCCAACGGCAGGGCCTGGAGAGCGGAGGTGCGGGTGAGTGGAAACTCGCCTTCGAATTGCAGGTCCATCAAGGTGGCCATCGTCGCCTCCAGGTGCTCCCACTGCGTCGCGCCGACGCGCTGCGCCGCGCATTGCACGGTGGAAATCCGCTTGAAGCTGCGGCGAAAGCATTCGAGGATGAGGTCGTCCTTGGCGTCAAGGTGGTGGTAGAAGCTGCCCTTCGTCACCTCCAGCTCGTCCACGATTTTCACGACCGACGCCCCGCGATAGCCGGCCTCGTTGATCAGCCGCGTCGCGACGCCGAGGAAATTGGGCACCCCCGATCCGCCCGGCACGCTCTCGGCATCGGTTTGCTCGCCCTGATCGCTGCCCGGCGGCAGGGGCGCGGGCGACCAGCGGGTGCCCGGCATGGCGAGCCCGTTTTCCAGCAGGTCGAACAGCTGCGCATGAACGCGCCGAAACTCGTCGATGGGAAAGCGCGTCAGCCATACCGGCAGCCAGAAGACGGTTTCCTGCAACAGGTGCGCGCGCGCCGTCATCAGGGGCTTGTCGCGGGTGGGAAATTCCCCCCACAGCGCGCGGGTAGCGCGGAACAGGTCGACATACTGGTCGAGCAGCGGGCGGCGGATGTCCTCGTCCAGCGTGCGAACCTCGGACAGGGTGGCGATGGGCACGTCGCGGCCGCGGATGACATCGGCGCGCAGCCGAACGTGCAGCGCCAGCAGGCAGCTCACCCGTTCGCGCGGAGTCGGTTGCTGTGCCGCCGTGTCGACCATGGCGCGCAGCCGCTCCATCGCGCGTTCGAACACCGCGGCGGCCAGCACGTCCTTGCGCGGGAAGTAATAGGTGACGCTGGTGGTGCTGAGCTGCACCGCCTGCGACACGGCCTGCAGCGTGGTCGCCTTGGCGCCGCGATCGTTGATGAGCGTGGTGGCCGCGCCCAGCAGCGCATCGCGCTTGCGCTCGTAGCGGTCGCGGCGGTCGACCTGCCCGGGGCCCTTCGCGTCGGTGGAAGCGCGTTCTGCGGATTTGGCTGCCATGCCCGTTCCATGCCCCATTCGCGGGCACGCGCCAAGCGATGTTTCGCCTTGTGCGCCATCGCAATTCGAACGTATGGTATCCTGTATGACACGGACGAAGCGACATGGGTGACGATACCGCAGCGGGGCGTTTCGCGGATCTCGACGGCCCTAGGCTGACCGACTGGCTGGCCACGCACATGGACCATGACGGTATCGCGGGCGCCATCGCCGCGCAGGACCTGTCGCTGGACAAGTTCGCGGGCGGCCAGTCCAATCCCACCTATCGCCTGGCGATCGGTCGGCAGGATTTCGTCCTTCGCCGCAAGCCGTTCGGACCTATCTTGCCCAGCGCCCATGCGGTGGAACGCGAGTATCGCCTGATCGGCGCGCTGCATCCGCTCGGCCTGCCGGTCGCGCGGCCGGTGGCCCTGTGCGAGGACGACACCGTCATCGGCGCGCCGTTCTACGTCATGCAGCTGGTGGAGGGGCGCACCTTCTGGGACGGTGCCCTGCCCGAACTGGCGACAGACGAGCGAGCGCCCGTCTACCGCGCCATGGTCGATGCCCTCGCCCGGCTGCACGCGGTCGATCCGGCTCAGGCGGGGCTGGCGGATTACGGCGCGCCGGGCAACTATTTCGAGCGGCAGGTGGCCCGCTGGACCAGGCAGTACCGCGCCGCGCAGACCGACGAACTGCCCGCCGTGGAGCGGCTGATCGCATGGCTCCCCGCCACCGTTCCGGTGCAGGAGCGCACCAGCGTAATCCACGGCGACTACCGCATCGACAACCTGATCTACGCGCCCGATGGCCCGCAGGTGCGCGCCATTCTCGACTGGGAACTGTCGACGCTGGGCGATCCGCTGGCGGATTTCACCTACCTCGCGATGAACTGGGCCCTGCCGCGCACCGGCGCGAACGCACAAATTGGCGGGCTGGACCTCGCCGCGCTCGGCATCCCCTCGCTGGAGGCGGTGACGGAGCACTATTGCGCTGCGACGGGTCGCACATCGGTGCCCGACATGAACTGGTATTTCGCCTACAACCTGTTCCGCCTCGTCGGCATCCTGCAGGGCATCAAGAAGCGCATCATCGATGGCAACGCCTCGAGCGGGGCCGCCGCCGCCAAGGCCGCCATGGTCGAGCCGCTGGCCGCGCAGGCGCTGAAATTCGCCGAGCGGGCGGGCGCCTGATTTTCATAGATACGATCAAGGGAGAAAGCCGCATGTCGCTGTTCGATCTGACGGGCAAGGTCGCCGTCGTCACCGGGTCCTCGCGCGGGATCGGCCGCGCCATTGCCGAGGAGATGGCCGCCCATGGCGCGCGGGTCGTCATCTCCAGCCGCAAGCAGGACGCCTGCGAGGAGGTGGCCGCCGCCATCAACGCACAGCATGGCGAGGGCCGTGCCGTCGCCATTGCCGCCAGCATTTCCGAGAAGGCGGCGCTGCAAAACCTCGCTGTAAAGACCCGCGAACTGCTCGGCCCGATCGACGTGCTGGTCTGCAACGCGGCGAGCAATCCCTACTACGGCTCGATGGACGGCATCAGCGACGAACAGTTCCGCAAGATCCTCGACAACAACGTGCTGTCCAACCACTGGCTGATCCAGCTCGCCCTGCCCGATATGCGAGCCAGCGGCGGCGGGGCGATCATCGTGGTGTCCAGCATCGGCGGCCTGCGCGGATCGGCGATGATCGGGGCCTACAACATATCCAAAGCCGCCGATTTCCAGCTGGTGAGAAACTACGCGGTGGAGGTCGGCAAGGACAACATCCGCATCAATGCCATCGCGCCCGGCGTCGTGAAGACCGACTTCGCCCGCGCGCTGTGGGAGGACCAGAAGGTCCACGACCGCACTGCCGCTGCCACGCCGATGAAGCGGCTGGGCGAGCCGCGCGATATCGCCGGCGCCGCGGTCTATCTCGCCAGTGAGGCGGGCGCCTGGATGACCGGGCAGAAGCTGGTGATCGATGGCGGCGTGACCATCGGGGCGGGCATTTGATCGGCGCGCGTTCGGGGGCTCTGGCGGGCAAGGTCGCCTGCATCACCGGCGCCGCCAGTGGCATTGGGCGGGCGAGCGCCCTGGTGTTCGCCGCCGAGGGTGCGCGGGTCATCTGCTTCGACCGGTCGGAAATTGTCGAGGACGCGGCCGAGGCCGTGCGCTCTGCCGGCGGCGAAGCGATCGCCATGACTGGCGACGCGGGCGAGGAGGCGGACGTGGTCGCTCTGGTCGCCCGCGCGCAGGACGACTTCGGGGCGCTGCATGTTTTCTTCGCCAACGCCGGCATCACCGGCACCGCGCGCGGCGGCTTCTTCGACAGCGATGCGGCGAACTGGATGGAAGTGCTGCGCGTCAATCTCGTCGGGCCGTTTCTCGCGGTCAAGCACGCCGCGCCCGCCATAGAGGCATCGGGCGGCGGGGCGATCGTGTGCACCGCTTCTGTCGCGGGCCTCAGGTCCGGAGCCGGTCCGGCGCCCTACTCCGCCTCCAAGGCCGGCGTCATCAACCTGGTGCAAACCGCCGCCCAGCAGCTCGCCGGCACCGGGGTGCGGGTCAACGGTGTTGCGCCGGGCCTGATCGAAACCGGGATGACCGCGCCCTTGTACGACAGCGCCCGCGCCAGGGGGCTCGAAGACCAGATCGGCCTGCTCAACCCGCTCGGCCGCGGCGGCGAGCCGGGCGAGATCGCCCGGGCAGCGTTATTCCTCGCATCCGATGCGGCAAGTTACGTCAACGGCCATGTCATGGCGGTGGACGGCGGCCTGTCGAGCTCTCACCCGGTCACCCGCCCTCCCGGTGCGCCGAGGCGATAACGCCGGTCCAGCCAAGCCGCTTGCGCGCTTGTCTGAAAACACGGTATGCAAATTGCAGAAATGTACGAGCATCGGAGAACGCATGTCCAAGGTCACCACGCAGCGTGAGGGCAACGTCCTCGTCGTCACCCTCGACAACCCGCCGGTCAACGCCTTCTCGACCGAGGTCAGGAACGCGATGGCCGCGGCCATCGCCGATGCAGCGACGGACGACGCGATCGAGGCTGTGGTAATCCGCGCAGAGGGGCGCATGTTTTCCGGCGGCGCGGACATCACCGAATTTGGCTCGGCCCCCGTCCATCCCACCCTGCCCGAACTGATCGACGCCATTGAAGACCTTCCCAAGCCCGTGGTCATCGCGCTCAACGGCACGGCGCTCGGCGGCGGGTGTGAAATTGCGCTGGGCTGCAACTACCGCATCGCGGTGCCGGGCGCGAAGATCGGCCTGCCGGAAGTGAAGATCGGCATCCTTCCCGGCGCCGGCGGCACCCAGCGCCTGCCGCGCGTGGTGGGCGTGGAAGAAGCACTGCCCATCATCGTCACCGGCAATCCCGTCTCGGCGCAAAAGGCGCAGGAGATCGGCCTCGTCGACAGGATTGTCGCGCCCGAGGCCCTGCGCGACGAAGCGATCGCCTTTGCCCGCGAGATGGCGGGCCGCGCCGAGCATCCCGTCTCCAGCCGCCGCACCGACCGCATTGGCGACTACGACGCAAACGTGTTCAACACATTCCGCGCCGAACATGGCCGCCGTCTCAAGGGTCTTGATGCACCCGCGAAATGCATCGAGGCGGTCGAGCTCGCCACGCGGCTGCCCTACGACGAGGGCATCGCCAAGGAGCGCGAATTCTTCATGGAGCTGGTGAACGGCGACCAGTCCAGGGCGCTGCGACACGTCTTCTTCGCCGAGCGGCAGGCGGGCAAGATCGACGGTGTGGGCAAGGACGTGCTGCCGCTGCCCATCCGCAAGGTGGGCGTGATCGGCGCGGGCACCATGGGCGGCGGCATCGCCATGAACTTCCTCACCGCGGGCTACGACGTCGTCATGGTGGAGCGCCAGCAGGATGCGCTCGACCGCGGCACGGCGATCATGCGCAAGAATTACGAGGCGACCGCGCGCAAGGGCCGGATGACCGCCGAACAGGTCGAGGCCGCCATGGGCCGCCTTACCCCCGTGCTCGACATGGCGGCGCTGGCCGACTGCGACTTGGTGATCGAGGCGGTGTTCGAGCTGATGGCCATAAAGAAGGACGTGTTCGGCCAGCTGGACGCCATCTGCAAGCCGGAGGCCATCCTCGCCTCCAACACCAGCTACCTCGACGTGAACGCAATCGCCGCCTGCACCAGCCGGCCCGAGCAGGTGCTGGGCCTGCACTTCTTCTCGCCCGCTAACATCATGCGCCTGCTGGAGGTCGTGCGCGGCGATGCGACGAGCCCCGAGGTGCTGGCCACCGCGATGGATCTGGCGCGCAAGATCGGCAAGGTCGCGGTCGTTTCGGGGGTGTGCCACGGGTTCATCGGCAACCGCATGCTGGGCGCGCGGCAGGATCAGGCGAACGCCTTGTTGATGGAAGGCGCGCTGCCCGCGCAGGTGGACCAGGTGCTGCTCGGCTTCGGCTTCCCCATGGGCCCGTTCCAGATGGCCGACCTCGCCGGGCTCGACATCGGCTGGGATCCGGACACGACCAGCAGCGCCACCGTGCGCGAGGTCCTGTGCGAACAAGGGCGGCGCGGGCAGAAGGCCGGCGGTGGCTTCTACGACTACGGCGCGGATCGCCAGCGCACCCCGTCCGAGGCGGCGAATGCGGTGATCCGGGACTTCGCCGCGCGGTCGGGCAACGAAAAGCGCGAGATTACCGACGACGAGATCCGCGAGCGGCTGCTCTACCCCATGGTCAACGAGGGCGCGCTGATCCTGGAGGAAGGCGTGGCCCAGCGCGCGGGCGACATCGATACGGTCTGGGTCAACGGCTACGGCTGGCCGCCGCATACCGGCGGGCCGATGTTCTGGGCCGACACCATCGGGCTGGACAAGGTTCTGGCCGGGCTGGAGCGCCATGCCGCGCGGATGCCGGACGTGCACGTCAGCCAGCTTCTGCGCGACAAGGCGGCGAGCGGCGGGCGCTTCAATGGCTGACGATCTGGAGCAATTCCGCCGCGAAACCCGCGCCTGGCTGGAGGAGAACTGTCCGCCGGAAATGCGCGAGCCGATGCGCAGCGAGAAGGACGTGTGCTGGGGCGGGCGCACGTGGACCTTCCAGAGCGAGGCGCAGCGGCGCTGGCTAGCGGTCATGGCGGAACGCTGCTGGACCGTGCCCGACTGGCCGCGCGAATACGGCGGCGGCGGGTTGTCGCCGGCCGAGGCAAAGGTGCTGCGGCAGGAAATAGCCTCGCTCGGCTGCCGCAAGCCGCTCGAGAGCTTCGGCATTTCCATGCTCGGTCCGGCGCTGCTGAAATACGGCACGGAAAAACAGAGGCTGGAGCATCTGCCGAAGATTGCCCGCGGAGAGATCCGCTGGTGCCAGGGTTACAGCGAGCCCAACGCCGGGTCCGATCTCGCCAGCCTCGCCACGCGGGCGGAGGACAGGGGCGACCACTTCCTCGTCAACGGGCAAAAGGTCTGGACCAGCTACGCCGACCAGGCCGACTGGATCTTCTGCCTCGTGCGCACCGATGCGGCGGCCAAGCAGCGCGGCATTTCCTTCCTGTTGTTCGACATGGAAACGCCGGGCGTTTCGACCAAACCCATCCGGCTCATCAGCGGCAATTCGCCCTTTTGCGAGACGTTCTTCGACGACGTGGTGGTGCCGAAGGACCAGGTGCTGGGCGCGGTCAACGACGGCTGGAGCGTCGCCAAGTACCTGCTCGGCCACGAACGCGAGATGATCTCCGGCATGGGCGGGCGGGCGCTCGGCCCCTCGCTGCCCGAACGCGCCCTGCGCCGCGCGGGTCGTGACGCTGAAGGCCGGCTCGACGATCCCGTGCTGCGCGCGCGCATCGCGCTGTTCGAGGTGCGCAGCCACGCCTTTGCCGCGATGAGCGAGCGGTTCATGGACCGGTTGAAGGCGGGCAGCGTCCACCCAGCGCAGGCCTCGATGATGAAATACCTCGGCACCGAACTCAACAAGGACCGTCACGAACTGCTGATGGCTGCGGGCGGCAGCGAGGCGCTGGAATGGGAGAGCGAGGCTTCGCACGGCGGCGCGGCGGCGCGGGCCTGGCTGCGGAGCAAGGCCAATTCCATCGAGGGCGGCACGAGCGAGATACAGCTCAACATCATCGCCAAGCGCATCCTCGAACTGCCGGAGGCCTGAGATGCCGTTGTTCCTCGACCCCGAGCAGGAAATGCTCGCCGACACCGTGCGCCCCTTCATCGCCGAGACCGCGCCGGTCGCGCACTTGCGTTCCTTGCGCGATGCAGGCGAGCCGGCGGGCTTCAGCCGCGAGGTCTGGCAGGGCTTTGCCGAGATGGGCTTCACCGGCGTGCTGGTGGACGAGGCCCACGGCGGGCTGGGCCTCGGCCATGTCGAGGCGGGCATCGTGCTGGAAGAGATCGGCCGCAACCTGACGCCTTCGCCCTTCCTCGGAACGGCAGTCGGCGCTGTGGAAGCGCTGCGGCAGGCGGACGAAGCGATGCAGGTGGCCTGGCTGCCGGGCATTGTTCGCGGCGAGGTGGTGGCGGGGCTGGCGCTCGACGAGAGTGCCCGCCACCGGCCCGAGCGCGTCGCCCTCAAGGCCGAGCGGCACGGCAATACCTTCCGCCTTTCCGGTGCCAAGCAGTTCGTCCCCTTCGGGCACGAGGCAGACCTGCTGATCGTCTCCGCCCGCACCTCGGGCAGCGAGGCGGACGAGGAGGGGGTGACGCTGTTCGCCCTCCCCCGCACACAGGCGGGCGTAACCGTCAGCGCCCAGCGGCTGGCCGACAGCAGCATGGCCGCGCGGGTGGCGCTGGACGGCGTGGAGCTGGACGGCAGCGCGGTGATCGGCGAGGTCGATGGCGGGCGCGCGGTGCTCGATCGCGTGCTCTCATGCGTGCGCGCCGGCGCGGCCTCGGAGATGCAGGGCGTGGCCGAAGGGGCCAGCGCCATGACGCTCGATTATCTCAAACAGCGCAGGCAGTTCGGGCGCGTCATCGGCAGCTACCAGGCGCTGCAACACCGCGCCGCGCATCTCTATTCCGAGCTGGAGGTCGCCCGCGCCGCGACGCTGAAGGCGCAGCAGTCGCTCGATGCCGGCAGCGACACCGCCGACCGCGAGGCCAGCGTCGCCAAGGCCATGGCCGGCATGGCGAGCGGGCTTGCAGTGCGCGAGGCGGTGCAGATGCATGGCGGCATCGGCATGACCGACGAATACGACATCGGCTTCTTCATGAAGCGCCAGCGCGTGCTCGCCGAGATGTTCGGCGATACCGACTACCACGCAGACCGGTTGGCGCGGATGGAGGGATACTAGGCGTTTTCTGCCCAGCCTCGGCCCCTAAGCCGCCTGCATCAGTTCGATATAGCGCGCCAGGTGCTCGTCCTCGTCCCCCAGAACGTGGCCCAGCATCACCATGCGCTTGGCGTAATGCGACAGTGGCAGCTCCCACGTCATGCCGATACCGCCGTGTATCTGGATCGCTTCTTCCGCCGCCAATGAGCCGACACGCGCGAGGGTGTACTTGGCCGCCGCCGCATTCTTGTCGCGCTCGCCGCTGTCGAAGCGGGCGGCGACGTTGATCGCGGCGCTGCGGGCCTGCTCGATCTCCAGCGCCAGGGTCGCCATGCGGTGCTGCAGCGCCTGGAACTTGCCGATGGGCACGCCGAACTGCTTGCGCGTGCGCATGTAGTCGAGCGTCTGGTCGCGCAGCTGGTCCATCACCGACACGCCCTCCCATGCAAGCGCGACCACGCCCATGGCCTCGGCCGCGGCGATGGCATCCGCGCCCACGCCCGACAATTCGCGCGCGGGGGTGTTAGACAGGCGCAGCTCGCCGCCCGACCCGCCGTCGACCATCCTGTATCCGGCGCGCTCCACGCCCGGCGCACCGGCATCGACGAGGAAGGCCCGGTCGCCAGTTGTCACGACCAGCAGATCCGCCGCGCTGAGATAATCGACCACCCCCTTCGCGCCGCTCAGCGTCCAGCCCTCGCCGTCCGGCGAAGCGGTGACGTCGTGCTCCTCGCCGCTCTCCGGATCGTGCGCGGGCAGGTGCGCCCAGGTCACCACCTTGTCGCCCGCGATTACGCTGGCGAGCGGGTCGCCCTCTCCCGCCGCCGCCAGCAGTCGCCCTGCCATCAGCGTGGCCAGCCAGGGGCCGGTGGCAATCGCACGCCCGACCTCGCCGAACACCGCCGCGACATCGAACGCCGTGCCGCCGAAGCCGCCCGCTTCCTCGCTGAAAAGCGCGCCCAGCACGCCCAGCTCGGCCATGGCCCGCCAGGTGTCGCGGTCGAAACCGTGATCGGTCTCGATCACCTTCAGCCGCTTCTCCCAGTCCGCCTCGTTCGCCAGGAACCGCCGGAGGGTATCGGCCAGCATCTGGCGGTCTTCGCCGATCGAAAAGTCCATCGGTCTAAAGCTCCAGGATGGTCTTGGTGATGATCTCGCGCTGCACCTCGTTCGACCCGCCGAAAATCGAGAGCTTGCGCATGTTGAAATACTCCGACGATGTCGTGCCCGACCATTCCGGCCCCACGGGCGCGCCGTTGTACCCCTCCTCCTGCGCCTCGGCCACGAAGGGCTGGGCATAGCGGCCCGCCGCGCGGCGCATCAGGTCGCCGATCTGCTGGCGGATTTCGGTCCCGCGGATCTTCAGCATCGAGCTTTCCGCCGTGGGCGCCGCCCCCTTGCCCGCCGCGTCGAGCACGCGCAGGTTGGTGGTCTTCATGTTCTCGAGGTCGATCTCCAGCCGCGCAAGGCGCTGGGCGAAGAGCGGGTCGTCGATCAGCAGCGTGCCATTGCGCTTCGTGGTGCGCGCGATGTCCTTCAGCTGCTCCAGCGCCGCCATGCTGGCGCCGATCCCGGCGATGTTGGTGCGCTCGTAGGTCAGCAGGTACTTGGCGTAGGTCCAGCCCTTGTTCTCCTCGCCGACAAGATTTTCGACCGGCACCTTCACGTCGGTGAAGAAGACTTCGTTCACCTCCTCGTCGCCGTCGAGCAGCTTGATCGGGCGCACCTCGATGCCGGGCGTCTTCATGTCGATCAGCAGGAAGGAAATGCCCTCCTGCTTCTTGCCGCTGTTGTCCGTGCGCACGAGGCAGAAGATCCAGTCGGCGTGCTGGCCCAGCGTGGTCCAGGTCTTCTGCCCGTTGACCACGTAATAGTCGCCTTCACGCACCGCGCTGGTCTTCAGACTGGCGAGATCGGACCCCGCGCCCGGCTCCGAATAGCCCTGGCACCACCAGTCGGTGCCGTCGAGGATGCGCGGCAGGTAATGCTGGCGCTGCTCCTCGGTGCCGTATTTGATGAGCACGGGGGCGAGCATGGAGAGGCCGAAGGGCACCACGCGCGGGGCATGGGCCGCCGCCGCCTCGATCTCGAAGATGAACTTCTGCATCACCGACCAGCCGGTGCCGCCGTAGTGCTCGGGCCAGTGGGGCGCTAGCCAGCCCTGTTCGTTCAGGATGGCGTGCCATTCCTCCATGTCTGCCTTGGTCAGGTTCTTGCCTTGACGCACCTTGCCCGACAGGCGTTGCGGCAACTTGGCCCTCAGAAAGGCGCGCACTTCCTCGCGGAAGGCTTCTTCTTCGGGGGTATAGTCGAGGTTCATGGCAAGGCTCCTCAGGGAACTACTTCGAACAGGCCGGCAGCGCCCATGCCGCCCGCCACGCACATGGAGACGACGGCATAGCGCTCGCCGCGCCGCCGCGCCTCCAGCAGCGCCGCGCCGACCAGCCGCGACCCGGTCATGCCGAAAGGATGGCCGAGCGCGATGGCCCCGCCATTGACGTTCAACCTTTCGGGATCGATGCCGAGCGTGTCGCGGCAGTAGAGCGCCTGGCTGGCGAACGCCTCGTTGATTTCCCACAGGCCGATGTCGGCGACCGTCAATCCGGCGCGGTCGAGCAGCTTGGGAATGGCGAAGACCGGGCCGATGCCCATCTCGTCCGGCGCGCAGCCCGCCGCCTGGAAACCGCGAAACACCCCCAGCACCTCGCGCCCTTCGGCCTCGGCGGTGGCGCGGTCCATCAGCACCTGTGCCGCCGCGCCATCGGAAAGCTGGCTGGCGTTGCCGGCGGTGATGTAGCGGCCTTCCTTCACCCTGGCCCCGTCGCGGAACACGGGCTTGAGGCCGGCGAGCGCCTCGTAGGTCGTGTCGCCGCGGATGCCCTCGTCGTGCTGCAGCGTCAGCGTCTCGCGGCCTTCCTCGCTGCCGTCACGGGCGCGGATGACCTTTTCGGTTTCCAGCGGCACGATCTCCTCGGCCAGTCGCCCGGATGCGGTCGCGGCGGCGGCGCGCTGCTGGCTTTCCGCCGCGAAACGGTCCTGCGCCTCGCGCGAGACGTTGTAGCGTTTGGCCACGATCTCGGCAGTCTCGATCATCGCCATGTAGGCGTCGGGCTCGTGCTCCAGCACGTTGGGCGACTTCCAGTCTTCGCCAACCATGCCGGGCACCAGGGTCAGCGATACGGATTCGCCGCCCCCCGCCAGCAGCACGTCGGCATCGCCCGCCATGATCGCGCGTGCGGCCATGGCCACGGTGGTGAGGCCGGAGGCGCACTTGCGGTCCAGGCTCATCGCCGGAACGCTCTGCGGCAGGCGACTGGTCAGCACGCTCATGCGGCCCACGTTGTAGAACTGCGGCCCGTACTGGTTGCCGCAGCCCCAGTAGACGTCCGCGATCCGTTCGGGCTCGATGCCCGCACGATCAAGCGCCGCGTCGATGACATGGGCGTTCAGCCGGTCGGGCATGGTGGCGTTGAAGGCGCCGCGGTGCGCCTTGCCGATGGGCGTGCGGGCGGTCGAGACGATTGCGGCTTCGCGGGTCATGCAATGGCTCCGGGCCTGGCCTTCAGGTCGGTGTATTTCGCGAATTCGTTGCGGGCGATAGCGCGGTTGTGGACCTCGTCCGGTCCGTCGGCGAAGCGCAGGGTGCGCACGCTGGCCCAGGTCGCGGCGAGCTCGTGATCGCTGCTCACCCCGCCGCCGCCGTGCGCCTGGATGGCATCGTCGAGAATGGCGAGCGCCATGTTGGGCGCCTGCACCTTGGTCATGGCAATCTCGTTCCTGGCCGCCTTGTTGCCCGCACGGTCCATCATGTCGGCGGCCTTGAGGCACAGCAGGCGGCTCATCTCGATGTCGATGCGGGCGCGGGCCACGCGTTCCTCCCACACGCTCTGCTGGTAAATGTACTTGCCGAAGGCCACGCGGCTGGTGAGGCGGCGGCACATGGCCTCCAGCGCCTCTTCCGCGACGCCGATGGTGCGCATGCAGTGGTGGATGCGCCCCGGCCCGAGCCGCCCCTGCGCGATCTCGAACCCGCGCCCCTCGCCCAGCAGGATGGCATCGGCGGGCAGGCGCACGTTGGAAAGGCTGATCTCTGCGTGGCCGTGGGGCGCGTGGTCGTAGCCATAGACGCTCAGCATCCGCTCGACCGTCACGCCGTCCGTATCCATCGGCAGCAGGATCATCGACTGGCTGCCGTGGCGCGAGCCTGTGGGGTCGGACTTGCCCATGAGGATGGCGACCTTGCACCGCGGGTCGCCCGCCCCGCTACTCCACCACTTGCGGCCGTTGATAAGCCAGCCGTTGCCTTCCTTGATGATGCTGGCCTCGATGTTGGTCGCGTCGGAGGAGGCGACGTCGGGCTCTGTCATGAGAAAGGCGCTGCGGATCTCGCCATTCATCAGCGGGGCGAGCCAACGGTCCTTCTGTTCGCGCGTGCCGTAACGGTGGATCACCTCCATGTTGCCGGTATCGGGGGCGGAGCAGTTGAACACCTCGCTGGCCCAGTAGACGCGGCCCATTTCCTCGGCACACAGGGCATACTCTAGATTCGAAAGTTGCTCACCCTCGAAGGTGAAACTGTCGTCGACATGGTCTTGGCCGGCGTGCGGCGGCATGAACAGGTTCCACAGCCCCTCGGCCCGCGCCACGGGCTTCAGTTCCTCGATCACCGGGTTGGGCTGCCAGCGGTTTCCGGCCGCGTCCTGCGCCCTGGCCGCCGCCTTGTAATCGCCTGCGCGCGGGCGGATCTTCGCATCGATGAAGGCCTTCACCCGGTCGCGCATGGCGCGCTGGCGCTCGCTCAGGTCGAAATCCATCCTTGCTGCCTCTCCTGACCTGACCCGCCCATTCGAACGCGTTTGCTATTGGTCGCTTTTGCGCGGCCTATCACCATACGCATTTTTCTAAAACAGCAAATTGCCGCTTGGCAAGCGGTGCATTTTTCGCGACCCTGCGGGCATCAGCAGTCAGCCGGAGAAGCCAAGTGAAAGCAGCCGTCCTGCGCGAAGTGGGCCGCCCTCTCGCAATCGAGGATGTCGCCATCGGCAAGCCGGCCCCTCGCGAAGTGCTGATCCGTGCCGTCGCCACCGGCGTATGCCATTCTGACCTGCACTTCGTCGAAGGCCACTATCCCACGCCCATGCCCACCGTGCTCGGCCACGAGTGCGCCGGCGTCGTGGAGCAGGTCGGCAACGAGGTGCGCGGCCTTGCGCACGGCGATCACGTCGTCACCTGCCTTTCCGCCTTTTGCGGCCACTGCGAGTTCTGTGTCGGCGGCCACCTGTCGCTGTGCAACGAGCCCGACACCCGCCGCGCCACGGACGCCGAACCGCGGCTGGGCACTGCAGACGCGCCGATTACCCAGTTCCTCAACCTCTCCGCCTTTGCCGAGCAGTTGCTGGTGCACGAAAACGCCTGCGTGAAGATCCGCCGCGACATGCCGCTGGACCGCGCCGCCCTGCTCGGCTGCGCGACGATCACCGCCTACGGCTCGGTCGTACGCACGGCGGAGGTGCGGCCCGGGCAAAGCGTGGCGGTGATCGGCTGCGGCGGCGTGGGTCTTGCCACCCTCAACGCCGCGCAGATCGCCGGCGCGGGCCGCATCATCGCCATCGACCGGGTGGCGGAGAAGGAAACGCTGGCGCGCAGCTTCGGCGCCACCGACTTCATCGATGCGTCCGATGGCGACGTGTGGAAGAAGGTGCTCGGCCTGACCGATGGCGGCGTCGACCATGCCTTCGAGGCCATCGGCCTGGCCGAGACCGCCAGCGATGCCTTCCGCATGCTCCGCCGCCGCGGCGTGGCCACGGTCATCGGCATGATCCCGGTCGGCCAGAAAGTGACGATCAACGGCTACGAGCTGTTGCAGGAGAAGCAGCTGCGCGGATCGATGATGGGCTCGAACCAGTTCCCCCTCGACATCCCGCGCCTCGTCGATTTCTACATGACCGGACGGCTGAAACTCGACGAACTCATCAGCCGCCGCATCCGCCTGGACGCGGTGAACGAGGCGTTCGCGGAGATGAAGACGGGGCAGATCGCACGGTCGGTGATTGTGTTTGATTCATAGGAGAATGCCGACAGGCGGATATTTGACCGTTAGCTGATTGGGCGAGAAAGCAAGAAATGGGATGGGGAACAGCCATTGCAGGAGAGGCCCCGAACCACTTGCAACTCCACGAGGGTAACCGGAAGTTGACCATTGCTTACTAAGTCGGGCGCATGGACACTCGGGCCTTCATTGCCATTTTTCTCGCCGTTCACACGGCCTTGGCATTTTTGGTCCCCACGTCAGATGTTCGTGAGATTGCGCACGCCGTCTATTTGCAAGCGCTGTTGCTGGTTTGGCTGCTACTGCTGGGATCCTTGATACTATTTGTGCAAGTCGCCAGAAAGCGCATGCTGCGACCCACTCACGTCATGTTCCGTGTAGCTAGAAGGCATCGCGCTCGCTTTTGTGAGGGAGCAGTGTTTCTTGTGGCTCTGTCTCTAATGATGCAAATTTACATGGTCCTGAAGGTTTCAATTCCGAGCCTGGTACCATTCTTTGCTGATCCCTTTTTGGCAGATTTCGACGCGATCCTGTTCGGGCAGGACCCTTGGCGAATTAGCCACGCGTGGCTCGGCGCGGGCGCGACCCGTTTTTTGGATATGTTCTATGTGATGCCCTGCGTCATCGTCTCGCTGGGGATGACAATCTGGGTGTGCTTTTCCAAAGACCGGGCTTTCAGCAAACGATCGGTTCTCGCCATCATCATGTGCTGGTTCATTATCGGCGTATGGGCAGCGCTCGCTCTGTCTTCCGCTGGTCCGATTTACGTGGAGCACTTTTATGGCGATCCACGATTCGTCGGGCTTCAATCGGCCCTTCCCTCAGACCTGACCGCTACGCGCACGCAAGCCTACCTTTTGGAAAACTTCGGGGCTCCGGGCTTCGGCAAGGGTATCAGCGCAATGCCCTCGATGCACAATGCGATCTATCTCTTGCTGGTTTGGATGATCCACGATCGATTTGGGAACAGCTGGCAGTTGTGGAGTGCAATCGCCTTTGAAGCGACGGTTTTTGTCGCCTCCGTCCATCTCGGCTGGCATTACGCGCTAGACGGCTTGATAGCGGCAATCATGGTGCCTCCGATTTGGTATTTTGCGGGCCGTGTCGAGACCATCTCGCTACCTGTACTCAATGTTGCGAAATCAAAATCACGGGCAGGTCACCCGGCCTAGCCCACCCGGTTCCTTGATATGCGACACAACGCAATGATTGTTGTCGGCTCGCTAACCATCGGTGTCCTCTCCAGCCTTCGTGGTGACTGGCGGTCATCTTGCACGCCAATCATAACATCGCTCCTTATCGCATCGCAGTCTGGAAGAACCTCACCAACGCCTTCTTCAAAATCTTCCCGTTCGCATTCCTCGGCAGCAATGCGTCGGTAAACACCACCCGCACCGGCACCTTGAAGTGCGCCAGCCGCTCCGCCACCCAGGCTTGCAGTTCCGCCTCGCTCGCGGCCATCCCCTCGGCAAGGTGCACGACCGCAGCTGGTTCCTCGCCCAGTTGTTTGTGGGGCAGGCCGATCACGGCGGCGTCGGTGACGGCGGGGTGTTCGTAGAGGACGTTCTCGACTTCGGAGGAATAGATGTTCTCGCCGCCGCGAATGACCATGTCCTTGGCCCGGTCGACGATGTAGCAGAAGCCTTCCTCGTCCAGCCGCGCAAGGTCGCCGGTGCGGACCCAGCCATCTATGAAGGTGGCCGCGCTTTCCTCCGGGCGGTTCCAGTAGGCCTTGGCGACCATCGGCCCGAAGGCGTAGAGTTCGCCCACCTCGCCCACCGGCAATTCGCGCGTGCCGTCGGCATCCATGATCTTGAGGTCCGCCACGGCCACCGGCGGGCCGCAGCTGTCGGGGCGGTTGAGGTAGTCCTCGGCGACGTGGCCGGTGACGGTCGCCATCGTCTCGGTCATGCCCCAGCCGCTGCCGGGCGCGGCGCCCAGCCCCGTGTCAATGCGCCGCACGAGGTCGGGCGCGGCGGGCGCGCCGCCGTAGCTGACGAGTTCGAGACTGGAGAGATCGTGCTTCGCGCGGTCTGGATGGTCGAGCAGTTGCCAGGCGATGGTCGGCACGCCGCCCGTCAGGTTCACACCCTCGCGCCCGATCAGCGCCAGCGCCTCGCCGGCGTCCCAGTGGTGCATGAAGACCATCGCGTGGCCGGAGACGAAATAGCCCACCATCGCCGCCGAGCAGGCCGTGACGTGGAACAGCGGGATGACCAGCAGGATCACCTTGGGGCTCGGCTCGGGCGGCATTTCGCCGCGCCGCAGGGGGGCGCTGGCGAGGTTGTAGGTGCTGGAAAGCACGTTGGTGCAGATGTTGCGGTGCGTGCCGAGCGAGCCCTTGGGCTTGCCCGTCGTGCCGCTGGTGTAGAAGATGGTGGCATCGTCTTCCGGCAGAAGGTCCGCCTGGGGCAGATTGCGGTCGGGCAGGGTTTGCCACTGGTCGGTCGCGCCGATGAGGTCCTCCAGCCGCTCGGCCCCGTCGGGCGCGGTATCGATGCGCGAGACGATGCAGGCTTCGAGATCGGGCAGAGCGCCCCGCACGCCCACAACCCGCGCCCACCGCTCGCCATCGCAAATGAGCGCGCGGCTGCCCGAATCGGCCAGCGCAAAGGCCAGCTCGTCGGCGGTCCACCACGCATTGAGCGGTACGCAGATCGCTCCCAGCGCCGTGATGGCAAAGAATGCGACGGGCCATTCGGGCAGGTTGCGCAAGGCCAGCGCCACCCGGTCACCCTTGCCGATGCCCAGGTCGCGCAGGTGATGCGCCAGCGCCGCGGTGGCGCGGAACACGGCGTCGTAGCTGACACGCTCGTCCTCGTAGAACACGCAGGTGGCATTCCCGTGCGCGCGGCTTGTCTCGATCACGGCGCGCAGGCTGGGCGGGGCGTTCTTCCAGGTGCGCGTGGGGCGCCCGTCGATGGCCACGGTCTCCATCTCGAACGGCATCCCCGGCGCGGTGAGCGCGGCGCGGACGTCGGCGCGGCTCATCGCCGGCCAGCCCGCAGGCGGCGTCCAGCGACCCGGCGCCCCTGCCTCGTGATTCTCGGCCATCGACAGTCTCTCCTTGCCAGGCAGGATAGCCGCGCGGCTGGCTGGCGCAAGGGGCTGGAAAGCAATTCTGAAGTTCGGGTATGATGCAATTGCGCTTTCGCCTTTTGACGATAGATTGCGGCGCCAAAGGTCAGGTATGGCCACGGCCAATGGGAGAATTGCCGCATGTTCGATATCGCCGACCCCGCCGCGCTGGGCTTCAACGCCGAACGGCTGCGGCGCATCGGCGCCTTTCTCGAAGAGCGCTACGTCGGGCCCGGCTGGCTGCCCAACGCGCAGATCCTCGTCGCGCGGGACGGCCAGCCGGTCTATCATGCCAGGGCGGGCAGCCTGACGCAGGAGGGCGCGGACCTGGCGGACGACGCGCTCTATCGCATCGCATCGATGACAAAGCCGATCACCTCGATCGCGTTCATGCAACTGGTCGAACGCGGCAAGGTGGCGCTGGAGGATCCCGTTTCCCGCGTCCTGCCGGAATTGGCCGACCTGCGCGTCTATGCCGGCGGCGGGGGCGGGTCGCCGTTCCTTCCCGGCAAGGCCGCGCCGCCGATCCGCTTCGTCGACCTGCTCACGCACATGAGCGGGCTGACCTACGGCCTGCAGAACCGCACCAACGTGGATGCCGCCTACCGCGAGGCAAAGCTGGACCTTTCGCGCGCGCATTCGCCGGAGGATTACCTTCAGGCGCTAGCGAGTATCCCGTTACAGCACGCACCCGGGGAACGCTGGACCTACTCGGTCGCCACCGACGTGCTGGGCGTGGCGGTGGAGCGATTGAGCAGCCAGCGGCTGGGCGACTATTTCCGCGAGCACATCTTCGTGCCCCTCGGGATGCACGATACCGGTTTCGACCTTGCCGAGGCCATGCGCCCGCGTCTGGCCGACACCTACGCCTTTGCGCCCGGTGGCAAGCCGATGCGCATAGAGCGCGGCGCCGACAGCCCGCATTTCGCCCCTTCCGCCTTCCACAGCGGCGGCGGCGGGCTGGTCAGCACGCTTGGCGACTACCACCGGTTCTGCGCCATGCTGGTGGGCGGCGGGCGGCTGGGCGAGGCGCGGATCGTCTCGCCCAAGACGCTTGCGCTGATGACCGCCAACCACCTTCCCGGCGGCGCGGACCTGGCGCAGATGAGCGACGCGCTGTTTTCCGAAGCGAGCAACGCGGGCACCGGTTTCGGCCTGGGTTTTGCCACCGTCGTCGATCCCGCGCGCACCCTGATGCCTGCCAGCCGCGGCGAGTTCTACTGGGGCGGCGCCTTCTCGACCGCCTTCTTCGTCGACCCGGCGGAGGGGATCACGATGGTGTTCATGACCCAGCTCTACCCCTCCAGCGCCTATCCCATCCGTCGCCAGCTCAAGACGATGATCTACGCCGCGCTGGAGGACAGCCGCGACTGACCTGTCGCCCATTCGGCACACGAGGATACCCAATGTTCAAATTGCTTGCGTGACGCCGCGCAAGGCGGCACAAGAGCGGCACGGCAGGGAGGTTGCCACACAAGGGAAGCAGGGGGCTCGACAGAAGTCTCCGTTTCCCCGCCCACCGGAAACGGCGCGTGGCATACTCTCGGCAGAAATAACCGTTCAGCTGGGAGAGAGCTATGAAGTCGGTGTTGCACTATTCGACCGCCACCAATGCACTGGCCTGCGCGCTGGCCTGCGCGCTTGTCTGCGTTCCCTCGCTCGCCGCGGCGCAGCAAGCGCCCACCGGTCAGGACAGCCTTGCCCAGGGCGGCGACGTCGATGGTGAGGAGCAGGAGCCCGAGTCTCCCGAAAACGATCCCTTTACCATCGTCGTGACCGCGCAGGGCCGCGAGCAATCGCTGGCCGACGTGCCGATCGCGGTCACGGCCATTTCGGGTGACATGCTGGCCCAGTCGGGCACGAACGACATCCGCGAACTCAACCAGGTCGCCCCGTCGCTGCTGGTATCTTCCACCGGTAACGAGGCGAACGGATCGGCGCGCATCCGCGGCATCGGCACGGTGGGCGACAACCCGGGCTTGGAAAGCTCGGTCGCGGTCTTCGTGGACGGTGTCTACCGCTCGCGTTCGGGCAACGCGCTTTCCGAACTTGGCCCCATCGACCGGGTGGAAATCCTGCGCGGGCCGCAGGGCACGCTGGGTGGGCGCAACTCGTCTGCCGGCCTCATCAACATCTACACCGCCCCGCCGGAATTCGATTTCAGCGGCTACGGCGCCTTTACCTACGGCAATTACGACGCGATCCGGGTCGAGGGCGGCATCAACGTGCCCATCGGCGAAACGATCGCGGCCCGCGTCGACGGCGTCTATTTCGAGCGGGACGGCTTCTACAACGACCTGACCAACGGTGTCGATGTCAACAATCGCGACCGCTACCTAGTCCGCGCGCAGGCCCTGTTCGAACCGACGCCCGACATCAGCTTCCGCCTGGTCGGCGACTATTCGAAGAAGGACGAGGCGTGCTGCGCGGCCACCTTCGTGCAGGCGGACTTCGCCCCCCTCTCGCGCGTCAGCCCGGGTCTCGACTCGTTCGTTCGCCCGCTGCCTGGCGCGCCCTCGCTGACCAGCAATGCCAACCCGATCATCCCGATCCTGCGCGCGCTCGGCCAGAACCCGGACGGCCTGACCCAGAGCACCTTCGACCGCGACATCTACCCCACCGCAGGCCGCTCCTACGAGGGCGAGACCGAGGACTATGGCATTTCGGGCGAACTCAACTGGGATTTCGGTAACGTCAGCCTGACGTCTATCACCGGTTACCGCGAATACAGCAACTTCCAGGGGTCGGATACCGACTACACCACGGTCGACCTGCTCTACCGCGCCCCCACCGAGTTCGGCCTTGCCCGCGCGTTCGAAACCTTCACGCAGGAAATCCGCCTCAACGGCACGCTGTTCAACGACCGGCTCGACTGGCTGGTGGGCGGCTATTACGCCAACGAGGATCTGCGGGTTCAAGACAACCTGCGCTTCGGCACGCAGTACGGCACCTTTGCCAACTGCCGCATCGCGCTCGCCATCAATCCGGCGCTGGCCAATCCGGGCGCGGCGGACTGTTTTGGCGCCAACATCAACGCGCTGCGCTTCGCCAACGGCGGGGCGGGCGCGTTCGGGCCCGCCACCCCGCTCATCATCGGCGCCATCGGCAACCTTGCGCAGGTCCGCGACCGCGGCAGCACGGGCGAAGTTTACAACCAGCAGAGCGACAACTTCGCCCTGTTCACGCACAACATCGTTCACCTGACCGACCAGCTCGATCTGACGTTGGGCCTGCGCTACACCAGCGAGACCAAGGACCTCGACGCCACCTTCGGCAACGACAACGTGTTCTGTCCGCGCAACCGGGCGCTGCTCTCGCCGCTGCTCGGCAACGCCGCGCTGGCCGGGCTGGCGGGCGGTCTGCTGGCGCTTTCGTGCCAGGGCAACTCTACATCCGAACTGGACGGGGTCAGCCTGTCGGACAGCCGCGACGAGGACGAGTTCACCGGCACCGCGGTTCTCAGCTACCAGCCCAACCCCGACATGCTGTTCTACGCCAGCTATTCGCGCGGCTACAAAGCGGGCGGCTTCAACCTCGATCGCTCGGCGCTTGCCAACCCGGTGCTTTTCAACGTGAACACGCTGAACCCAGCCGCCCTGCAGTTCGAGGAAGAAACGGTCGACGCCTACGAGGTGGGCTTCAAATATTCCACCCGGCCGTTTACCGTCAGCGTGGCGGCGTTCCGGCAGGAGTTCTCGAACTTCCAGCTCAACACCTTCAACGGTTCGGTCTTCCTAGTGCAGAACATCAACGCCTGCGGTACCGATCTGGCCGGCGGGGATCGCGATGCCAGCCCGACCACCGGCTCGTGTAATCCCGACGACGTGCAGCCCGGCGTAACCGCGCAGGGGTTCGAGCTAGAAACCTCGATCTCGCCCATCCGCGACATCATGGCGACCGTCGGCCTGACCTATGCCGACACCAAGTACGAGAACGACCTGATCGGCAACGACAGCGGCGCCCCGCTCGATCCAGCGCTGCGGCTGCTGCCGGGCGACAACCTCTCGAACGCGCCGGAACTCACCTACACCGCGTCGTTCAGCTGGACGCCGCCGCTGGGCAATTCGGGACTGTCCGGTCTGTTCTTCGTCAACACCCGCGTGACGGACGATTACAACACTGGCTCGGACCTGCTCTTCGGCAAGGAACAGGACAGCTACATCATCGTGAACGGACGCGTGGGCGTGAGCGGGCCGGACCGTGCCTGGTCGATCGAGGCATGGGCCAGCAACATCTTCGATGTCGACTACACCCAGGTGGCGTTCAACACCCCGTTCGTGGCACCGCAACAGGTGTTCTCCACCTTCCTGGCCGAGCCGCGGACCTATGGCCTGACGGTGCGCGGCAGCTTCTGATCCTTCGGACGGGGGAGCGCGAAGGGCCGGGGCTTGGTCCCCGGCCCTTTTCGTATCCCGGGAATGACGAACGCCGTGCCCACGACCTTTCCCGCGCTGCTCGCGCTGGCGCCGATGGGCACCCAGTCGTTCGCGGGCGCACCCGGCCCCGGCATCGGACCGCGCATGTTTGGCGGCCATGCGCTGGCGCAGGCGGTGATGGCGGTCAGCCTCGCCCTGCCCGCTGAGCGCAAGCCGCATTCGCTTCAACTTCCTCAGCCCCGGGGCGGCGGACAGGGCCACCTCCTACCGCGTCACGCCCCTGCGGGAGGGCCGCAGCTTCACCACCCTGCGCGTGGATGCGGAGCAGGACGGCAAGGCCATCCTCACCATGACCGATTCGGCGCAGGACGCCGAGGAAGGCTTCGCCCATGCCGCCACCATGCCGCAGGTGCCCGATCTGGACGCGGCGGCCCGCGCGCTGGCGGACTGGCAACAGGCGCAGGCGAATTTCGCCACGCTGCCGATCATCGGGCGGCTGGCGGATCGCCCGGTGGAGGTTGTTCCCATCGATGTAGAGGCCACCTTCGGCGGCGATGCCCGCCCTCCCCGCTCGGCCTGCTGGATGCGCGTGCGCGACGCGGCGGGACTTGGCCCGGCGATGCAGCGCCCTGCCCTCGCCTATGCGTCGGACATGCTGTTCCTGCGCAACGCCCTGCTGCCCCACGGGGTGCGACCGGGGGAGCGGGGCATCCAGATCGCCAGCCTCTACCATGCCATGTGGTTTCATGCCGATCCGGATTTCGGCCGATGGCACCTCTATGCCGGCGAAAGCCCTTGGGCGGGCGCGGCGCGCGGGCTGAGCCGCGGGCATTTCTTTGCCCGGGACGGCAGCCTGGTGGCCAGCGTCGTGCAGGAAAACCTCATGCGGGTCGTCGACGGGCGACTGACGAGGGGCGTGCAGGGCAGATCAGAGGGCCCTTTCTCAAGGCGGGAAAACTACCGTTAGGGCGGTTGATAGATCAGATGCCTTCAAGCCGGGCCGGGGTTGTGCCATCTAGCGCCCTCGCCTCCTTCTCCCGGCAGACCAGCACACCCATGACCGCACCGCTTACCCATCTCCAGCGCCTCGAGGCCGAGGCCATTCACATCATCCGCGAGGTCGTGGCAGAGGCGGACAAGCCCGTCATGCTCTATTCCGTGGGCAAGGACAGCGCGGTCATGCTGCACCTTGCACGCAAGGCATTCCATCCCGCGCCGCCGCCTTTTCCGCTGCTGCACGTCGATACGACGTGGAAGTTCAAGGCGATGTACGACCTGCGTGACAAGATGGCGCGCGAAAGCGGCATGGAGCTGATCGTCTATCGCAACGCGGAGGCCGAGGAGCGCGGCATCAACCCGTTCGACCACGGGCCCCTGCACACCGACATGTGGAAGACCGAAGGACTGAAGCAGGCGCTCGACCTCCATGGCTTCGACGCGGCCTTCGGCGGCGCGCGGCGTGACGAGGAGAAGAGCCGCGCGAAAGAACGCATCTTTTCCTTTCGCACCGCCAGCCACGGCTGGGATCCGAAGAACCAGCGTCCTGAGCTGTGGAACCTCTACAATGCGCGGAAGAACAAGGGCGAGAGCATCCGCGTCTTCCCGATTTCCAACTGGACTGAACTGGACGTGTGGCAATACATCCAGCTGGAAGGCATCGAAATCGTCCCGCTCTACTTCGCCGCCCCGCGCCCGACCTTCGAATACGAGGGCGGATTGTTCATGGCCGACGATATCGAACGGCTGGAGCAGGTGATGGGCACGCTGCCCGAGATCACCACGCGATCGGTCCGCTTCCGCACGCTCGGCTGCTTCCCGCTGACAGGTGCGGTGGAAAGCGAGGCGGCGACGCTCAGCGACGTGATCCAGGAAACCCTGCTCACCACCACCAGCGAACGGCAGGGCCGCGTCATCGACAAGGATGCAGGCGGCGCGGGCATGGAAAAGAAGAAGCAGGAGGGCTACTTCTGATGGCCGATAATGCACCGGGCGCCGTCTACGAAACCGATGCCCTCATCGCCGAGGATATCGACGCCTACCTCGCCACGCACCAGCACAAGACGATGCTGCGCTTCATCACCTGCGGCAGCGTCGACGATGGCAAGTCCACGCTGATCGGGCGGCTGCTGTATGACAGCAAGATGATTTTCGAGGACCAGCTCGATGCGCTCTCAGCCGACAGCAAGCGGGTAGGCACGCAAGGGCAGGAAATCGATTTCGCGCTGCTGGTGGACGGCCTCGCCGCCGAGCGCGAGCAGGGCATCACCATCGACGTCGCCTACCGGTTCTTCAACACCGAGAAGCGCAAGTTCATCGTCGCCGATTGCCCGGGGCACGAACAGTACACGCGCAACATGGTGACCGGCGCCAGCACGGCGGACCTGGCGGTGATCCTCGTCGATGCGCGAAAGGGCGTGCTCGTCCAGACGCGGCGGCACAGCTACCTGTGCCACCTGATCGGCATCCGCAACGTGGTGCTGGCGGTGAACAAGATGGACCTCGTCGATTACGACCAGGCGACGTTCGACCGCATCGTCGACGATTACGCCGCCTTCGCAAAAGGCATCGGCATCGACAGCTTCACCGCCATGCCCATCAGCGGATTTCGCGGCGACAACATCACCGCGGCGCCCAGCATCAATACCCCGTGGTATGCCGGACCGAGCCTGATCGAACACCTGGAAACGGTGGAAGTGCTGGCCGACGCGGCGGCGGACAAGCCGTTCCGCATGCCGGTGCAGTGGGTCAACCGCCCCAACCTCGACTTTCGCGGGTTCGCCGGCCTGATCGCCAGCGGCAGCGTGCGGCCGGGCGATGCGGTGCGCGTGCTGCCCAGCGGCAGGACCAGCACGGTGGCCAGCATCGTCACCATGGACGGCGATCTTGCCGAAGCCCGGGCCGGCCAGTCCGTCACGCTGACGCTGGCGGACGAAATCGATTGTTCGCGCGGGCAGGTGATCGCGGTGGCGGACGCCCCGCCCGAGGTTGCCGACCAGTTCGAGGCGACGATCGTCTGGCTTGCCGACGACGATCTCAGCGTGGGGCGCGGTTACTGGCTGAAGCTGGGATCGCAGACTGTCAGCGCAACGGTGCAGCAGCCCAAGTACCGCGTGGACGTGAACGCCGTGGGCGGCGACGGCGATCACCTCGCAGCCAAGACGCTCAGCCTCAACGATATCGGCGTGGCCGAGGTATTTGCCGACCGGCCGCTGGTGTTCGAGCCCTACGCCGACAATCGGGCCCTGGGCGGGTTCATCCTGATCGACAAGATCACCAATGCCACCGTGGCGGCGGGGATGCTGAACTTCAGCCTGCGCCGCAGCCAAAACGTGCACTGGCAGGCGACCGACATCACGCGGCAGCACCATGCGGCGATGAAGAACCAGCAGCCGCGCGTGCTGTGGTTCACCGGGCTTTCGGGTAGCGGCAAGTCGACCATCGCCAACGAGGTGGAAAAGCGGCTGGCACGGATGAACCGCCACACCTTCCTGCTCGATGGCGACAACGTGCGCCACGGGCTCAACAAGGATCTCGGCTTTACCGAGGCGGACCGCATCGAGAACGTCCGCCGCATCGGCGAAGTCGCCCGGCTGATGACCGATGCCGGCCTGATCGTGCTGACCGCCTTCATCAGCCCCTTCCGTGCCGAGCGACAGATGGTTCGCGAAATGCTGGCCGACCACGAGTTCATCGAGATCTTCGTCGACACCCCGCTGGAGGTGGCCGAGGCCCGCGACGTGAAGGGATTGTACAAGAAGGCGCGCAGCGGCGAGCTGAAGAACTTCACCGGCATCGACAGTCCTTACGAGCCGCCGGAAAACCCCGAGATCACGGTCAACACCGTCGCCATGACCGCCGCGGAAGCCGCCGAGCACATAGTGCGCCATATCCTGCCGCTGGCGTGAGCGCGATGACGGACGCGGAGCTTGCCGCCCATCTCGCCGACACCGCCGGGCGCATCCTCATCCAGGTGCGCGATTCCGGCATGTTCGAGGGCAAGGCGCTCGGCACGGCGGGCGATCAGACGGCGAACCAGTTCCTCGTCCACGCGCTGCGCCAGCAGCGGGCGGACGACGGGCTGCTCAGCGAAGAGAGCAAGGACACCGCCGCAAGGCTGGACACGGCGCGCTGCTGGATCGTCGATCCCGTCGACGGCACGCGCGAATACGGCGAGGCGCGCGATGACTGGGCGGTGCATGTCGGTCTGGCGGTGGATGGCCGGGCGAGCGTGGGCGCGGTCGCGCTGCCGGGGCCTGGCATCGTGCTGCGCTCCGACCAGCCCGTTGCCGTGCCGCCCGCGCCCGATACCCTGCGCATGGTGGTCAGCCGCACCCGCCCCGCCGCACAGGCCGTGGCCGTGGCCGACCGGCTGGGCGCGGAACTGGTGCCGATGGGCAGCGCCGGCGCTAAGGCGATGGCGATTGTCCTGGGCCAGGCGGACATCTACCTTCATTCCGGCGGGCAGTACGAATGGGATAGCTGCGCGCCCGTCGCCGTGGCCCTTGCGCACGGCCTGCATTGCAGTCGCATGGATGGCAGCGCGCTCGTCTACAACCGTCAGGATACCTACATGCCCGACCTGCTGATCTGCCGCCCCGAACACGCCGATTCGGTTTTCGCGGCCCTCGCCGGCCTAGACAAGTAACGGCTGCAACGATTCCCGATTGACCGGTTTGGCGCTTTGCAGCACAGCGGCGCTCGTCCGGTGAACGCGCAAGCGTGCGGCGGCAGCGCGGGAGAGCCTTTCCGATGGAAAGGCACCGAAGGAGCAACCGCCCCGGAAACTCTCAGGTACAAGGGACCGCGCGGCCGGAACGGACACTCTGGAAAGCGTTTCCCGGAAGGGCGACCACCGACGGAGTAAGGCGGGCTACCACTACGGAGCCCGCCGGAATCTCTCAGGTCCCAGCGACAGAGGGGGCATGGTGAACGTGGCCGGCTTTCGGCCATGGCCAAACCGTGCCGGAGCCTGTCTTGAGCGACCCTGAAACCGAAACCGAAGTCGAAAACCCGCCCGAAAAGCTGCCTCTCGACGCCTGGCACCGCGAACTCGGTGCGCGCATGGTGCCCTTCGCGGGGTATGAAATGCCGATCCAGTATGCCGGTGAGCATGGCGGCATCGTGGCCGAACACAATTGGACGCGGGCGCACGCGGGCCTGTTCGACGTCAGCCACATGGGCCAGCTCTATGTCAGCGGTGAGGGTGCGGAGGCGGCGATGGAAGCCGTGCTGCCGATCGACCTTTCCACCATGGCTGTGGGTCAGGTGCGCTATTCACTGCTGCTGGACGAGAACGGCGGCGTGCTCGACGACCTGATGGTGACGCGCTGGGGAACGGGGTTCTACCTGGTCGTCAACGGCGCGACCAAGTGGGACGACATCGCCCACCTTCGTGAGCATCTGCCCGACGAGGTCAGCCTCAATCACCTCGATGACAGCGCGCTCCTGGCCCTGCAGGGGCCGGAGGCCGCGGCGGCGCTTGCCCGGGTGACCGAGGGCGATCTGGCGGCCCTCACCTTCATGCGCGGGGGCGAGTTCACCCTCGACGGCGTGCCCGCCTGGATCAGCCGTACGGGGTACACCGGCGAGGACGGGTTCGAGATTTCCGTGCCCGCTGCAGACGTTGCGCGCATTGCCTCCCTGCTGCTTGACCAGCCCGAAGTGCAGCCCATTGGCCTCGGCGCGCGCGACAGCCTGCGGCTGGAAGCAGGGCTGCCGCTCTATGGCCACGACCTTTCGCCCGGGACCTCGCCCATCGAGGCGGGCCTGATCTTCGGCATCAACAAGCGCCGCCGCGCCGACGCCGGCGGCGACTTCCCCGGTGCCGCGCGCATCCGCCGCGAGATCGCCGAGGGCACGGGCCGCAAGCTCGTCGGCCTGGCGCTCGAAGGCCGCCTGCCCGCGCGCGAGGGGGCAGGCGTCTATTCCGGCGACAGCAAGGTCGGAACGGTCACCAGTGGCGGCTTCTCGCCCACGCTCGGCTATCCCATCGCCATGGCCTACGTCGATGCGGCCAGCGCCGCTGAGGGCAGCGAGCTCACCTGCGAGGTCCGCGGCAAGCACCTGCCTGCGCGCGTCGTCCCCCTTCCCTTCGTACCCCACACCTATCACCGCAAAGGAGCCTGACCGATGGCACGTTATTTCACCCAGGAACACGAGTGGCTCGACGTCGATGGCGACACCGCCACCGTCGGCATCACCGATCACGCGCAGGAACAGCTGGGCGACATCGTCTTCGTCGAGGTGCCCGAGGCGGGCAAGGAACTGACCAAGGGCGGCGAAGCCGCGGTGGTCGAGAGCGTGAAGGCGGCAAGCGACGTCTACGCCCCCATCGCCGGCACCGTGACCGAGGGCAATGCGGCGCTCGAAGGCGACCCCGAACTGGTCAACACCTCGCCGGAGGCCGACGGCTGGTTCTTCAAGATGACCGTGGCCGACAAGGGCGAACTCGACGGCCTGATGGACGCCGAGGGCTACAAGAGCTTCTGCGACAGCCTGTAATGCAATTCCCCCTCCCGCGCGCGGGAGGGGCCGGGGGTGGGCCTGTGCCGGGAACGCCCACCCCGCTGCAACCAACCTCGCTTCGCTCGGCAAGTCTCGCTCCCCTCCCGCAGGCGGGAAGGGACAATCAGGAATAACCATGCGCTACCTCCCCCTTACCGACACCGACCGCACGGCAATGCTGGGCACGATCGGCGCTGACAGCATCGACGCCCTGTTTGCCGACATCGCGCCCGCGCAATACCTCGACGGCCCCATCGAAGGCCTGCCGCTCCACGCCACGGAAATGGCTGTCGAGAAGCACATGCGTGCGCTCTCGCAGCAGAACCTGGCAGCGGGGGATGCGCCGTTCTTCTGCGGGGCTGGGGCCTATCGCCACCATGTGCCGGCCACGGTCGATCATCTGATCCAGCGCGGCGAGTTCCTGACCGCCTACACGCCCTACCAGCCGGAAATCGCGCAGGGCACGCTGCAAATGCTGTTCGAATTCCAGAGCCAGGTCGCGCGCCTTTACGGCTGCGCGGTGGCGAACGCGAGCATGTACGACGGCTCGACCGCGTGCTGGGAAGCCATCGTGATGGCCGGGCGGCAGACCAAGCGCAACCGCGTGCTCATCGATGGCGGCCTGCATCCGCACTACGTCGGCGTGGCGCAGACAATGGCCAAGTTCACCCATGCCGAGATCGCCTATGAACTGCCTACACTGGAAGCGGACGCGGGCGAGGATGCGCTTATCGCGCGCATCGACGAAGCGACCTCGTGCGTGGTCGTGCAGTATCCCGACATCCTTGGCCGCGTGCCCGATCTCGCCCGCATTGCCGATGCGGCGCACGCGGCAGGCGCCTTGTTGATCGCGGTCAATACCGAGCCGGTGGCATTGGGCGCGCTGGAGGCTCCCGGCAATCTCGGCGCAGACATCGTGGTCGGTGAAGGCCAGTCGATCGGCGTCGGGCTGCAGTTCGGCGGGCCGTATCTCGGCCTCTTCGCCGTGCGCGATGCCAAGCTCGTGCGGCAGATGCCGGGCCGCTTGTGCGGCGAAACCGTGGATGCTGACGGCAAGCGCGGCTTCGTGCTGACGCTGTCCACCCGCGAGCAGCATATCCGCCGCGAGAAGGCGACGAGCAACATCTGCACCAACTCGGGCCTGTGCGCCCTCGCCTTCTCGATCCACATGACGCTGCTGGGTGAAAAGGGCCTGACGGGCCTCGCCGCCGAGAACCACCGCCTTGCCTGCCTCGCTGCCGACAAGCTGGCCGCGGTGCCCGGCGTCGAGGTCGTCAACACGGTGTTCTTCAACGAATTCACCTTGCGCCTCCCCATCGAGAGCCGCCCGCTGGTGCGGGATCTTGCCGCAAATGGCGTGCTTGCAGGCGTCGCGCTCGGCCGCCTCTTTCCCGATGCGGAGGGGCTGGCGCACGGCCTCGTCGTCGCCGTCACCGAAACCACGAGCGAGGCGGATATCGATGCCCTCGCCTCCGCGCTGAAGGAGGCGCTCGCATGAACAAGCCGATCAACCAGAGCGGGTGGAAGCCCGGCACGCCGATGGCCTCGCAGGCTGCGGGCGCGCACCCCACCGTCACCGGCAACAAGGCGCTGATGCTGGAAGAGCCGCTGATTTTCGAGATTGGCACCAGTGAGACGACCGGCGTCGACCTGCCGGAATTTGGGACCGGTCCCAAATCGCGCCTCGGCAGCCACGCACGCAAAGGACCGATTGGCCTGCCGGGCCTTTCCGAGCCCGAGACCGTGCGTCACTACACCCGCCTCAGCCGCCAGAACTATGCCATCGACCTTGGCCTGTTCCCGCTCGGCAGCTGCACCATGAAGCACAACCCGCGTCTCAACGAGAAAGTGGCGCGCATGCCCGGCTTTGCCGACCTGCACCCGTTGCAGCCGGTCGATACCGTGCGCGGGGCGCTGGGCGTCATCAACGAACTGGCGCACTGGCTGATCACGCTGACCGGCATGCACGGCGTTGCCATGACGCCCAAGGCCGGTGCGCACGGCGAACTGTGCGGCATCCTGTGCATCCGCGCCGCGCTGGAAGCCCGCGGTGACGCGCGCGAGGTGGTCCTGGTGCCCGAGAGCGCCCACGGCACCAACCCCGCCACCGCCGCCTTTGCCGGCTACAAGGTGGAGGACATTCCCGCAGACAGCGAAGGCCGCGTGGATCTGGCGGCGCTCAAGGCCCGGCTGGGGCCGGACGTGGCGGGCGTTATGATCACCAACCCCAACACCTGCGGCCTGTTCGAGCGGGACATGAAGGCGATCTCCGACGCGGTCCACGCCGCGGGCGGCTTCGTCTACTGCGACGGGGCGAACTTCAACGCCATCATGGGCCGCGTGCGCCCGGGCGACCTCGGCATCGATGCGATGCACATCAACCTGCACAAGACCTTTTCCACGCCCCACGGCGGCGGCGGACCGGGTTCCGGCCCGGTGGTGCTGTCCGAGGCGCTGAGCCCGTTCGGCCCCCTGCCCTTCACCGCGAAAATGCCCGACGGCACGGTGCAGCTGGTCGAGGAGGAGAACGCCGACGAGCACGGTCACAAGCAGGCCTTTGGCCGCATGACCGCGTTCCACGGGCAGATGGGCATGTTCACCCGCGCGCTGACCTACATCCTCAGCCATGGCGCGGACGGCCTGCGCCAGGCGTCGGGCGACGCGGTGCTCAACGCCAACTACATCCTGCGCAGCCTGGATGACGTGCTCCACGCCCCCTTCGGCAAGACCGGCCCCTGCATGCACGAGGCATTGTTCGGCGACGAAGGCTTCGCCGAGGGCATGTCCACGCTCGACCTCGCCAAGGGCCTGATCGACGAGGGCTTCCATCCGATGACGATGTATTTCCCGCTGGTCGTCCACGGGGCCATGCTGATCGAGCCGACCGAGACCGAGAGCAAGGCCGGGATCGACCAGTTCGTGATGGCCATGCGCAGCCTTGCGGAACGGGCCCGCGCCGGTGACGAGGCGCTCAAGGCCGCGCCGCACCACGCCCCCCGTGCGCGGCTTGACGAGGCGCTGGCGGCACGCAAGCCGCGCCTCGCCTGGAGCGAGCCGGAAGCGGCGCCGGGCAGCGGCAATTACGAGGTGCCTGGCGGCGGGTGATCCGGCGTTAGTGTTCGGTTCAGAGGTGCGGCTGCATGGATGAACCGTTCACCAGGCCAATCCGGGGGGATTTTTCGATGATCAGGCGCGCTTCCTTCACCACTGCGGCGATGCTGGCGGCGGGTGCGGCCTTGCTGGCCTTCGTCCCGGCCAGCGCCAGTCAATCGGGCAAGCCGGCGACCAGCAACAGCGGCCGCATCGCCATCGGCGACGGGGTGGACGGGCGCATTTCCCGCAGTAACGCCACATACACCGTGCAGGGCCGCGCCGGGCAGCGCCTCCGCGCCGCGCTGAGCTCCGACGATTTCGACACGGTGTTGCGCCTGCGCGGACCCGGAGGGTTCGAGGTCGAGAACGATGATGCGGGCGGCTCGCTCAACAGTCTGGTCGATGCGGTCCTGCCGGTGGACGGGGCCTACAGCCTGACCGTATCGTCCTTCAACAACGAAGGCAGCGGCGCCTTTCGCTTGGGCACCATGGACCCTGCCCGCCCGGTCGGCGGCATCGCCCCGGCGATCGTGCTGGGGCAATCACTGACCGGCGCGCTGACACGGTCGGACGCCACGGCGCTGAGCGGCGAATACGTTGATTACTACGCCTTTACCGGCAGGCGGGGGCAAGCGGTCACCTTCGATCTGGGATCGGACAGCATCGATACGCTGCTCTCGGTCTACCTGCCTGACGGGCGGGTGGAATCGAACGACGATCTTTCCGCCGGAGAGAACACCAATTCGCGGCTTTCCATCACCCTGCCCGCGGATGGCACTTACCATGTTGCCGCCAGCAGCTTTGGCCGCGGCATGACGGGGCCTTACGCGGTGCGCCTTTCGGAAACGGCGGCAGGGGTGCGCACGGTGCGGCCCGCGGGCGGACAGGCGCAGGTCTATGCGCTGACCATCGGGGTCGCCGATTACGAGCGGATGAGCACGCTGTCCCGCACCGATGAGGACGCCACCCGCATCGCTGCGGCGCTGCGCAACCAGGGCATACTGGCAGAAGGAAGCGCCAACCTCGTCAATGCCGACGCCACCCGCGCCAACGTGCGCCGCGCGCTTGACCGGATGGCAGCGGCCATGGGCCCGGACGACCTGCTGATGGTGTTCTACTCCGGCCATGGCGACAAGGTGGAGGGCATGACCACCGAACGCGACGGCAGTGCCGAGACCATGGAGCTGTTCGACGCTGCGCTCTACGATTACGAACTGGCCGACTGGATGGCGGACATCGAGGGTCGCGTGCTGCTGGTGATGGACAGCTGCTTTTCGGGCGGGTTCGACCAGATCGTGGATGCCCGCGATGAACGGATGGGCGTGTTCAGCTCGGATGCCGATACCCTCAGCCTGGTCGCCACCGAGAACAAGGCCGGCGGCTATATCAGCGCCATCTTCCGGGCCGCGCTGGAGGGCGAGGCGGACCTTGATCGCGACGCCGCGCTGACCGCGGGCGAGCTGTCGGAATTCATGCGGATGCGCTTCTACCGCACCATTCTCGACAATCCGCTAGCGACCGATGCGCAGGATTTTCGTGACGCGATGACGCCCGGGTGGCAGCACATCGTGATCGACCGCGGCGGCGACGGCATGGCGCACGGTCAGGTGCTGATGACCCTTGGCGGTGGACCGCGTCAGGTCGCCCGCGCCAACTGAGCCTCGCCAACGAAGAAAAGGGGCGGAGCGTCACACCGACGCCCCGCCCCTTTCTCAACTCCCCTTCAGGTTTTAGAACGCGATCGGCGCTGGCCTGCGGGCAAAGACGCCGAAGCCCGCAATGATGGCGTAGCAGATCGCGGGTATCGCCAGCGCCAGAGCCAGGTTCCCGCCGGTTGCATCGGCCACCACGCCATAGAGCAACGGCACTACCGCGCCGCCAAAAATAGCGACATTGATAATGCCAGAGCCATCGGCTGCCCTTGGTCCCAGCCTCTCGCAAGCTAGGGAAAAGATCGTCGGAAACATGATCGAATTCATAAGACCGACAGCCAGCAGGGTGAACCCGGATACTTCTCCCGTCGTATTGGTTGAAATCAGGATTAGCGCAATCGCTCCAATCGCATTGAAGGCCAGGATCTTGCCCGGACTGAAAAGCCGTAAAGCGGCGGAGCCGATGAAGCGGCCGAACATCGCGCCGCCCCAGTAAAGCCCGATCATCCATTCCACGGCATTGGGTTCGGCGCCGAAGATACGGTTCAGGAAGGCTGTTGCCGGTCCACCGTTTGCCATCACGCTGTCCTGTAGCAGGTAATTGATGACGATCGAGCCGATCGAAACTTCCGCTCCGACATAGAGGAAAATGCACAACGCGCCGTAACCAAAGCGTGTACGGCGCAGCAAAGCGTTGTCATAGAGCCAGTAGGTCGGTGCCAAAAGAATCACGAATACACCAAGCCAACCGTTGACATTGATGGCGAGGAACACACCTGCCACGGCAAGTGCGAGACCCACCAAGTATCGCTTATTAGACACAAGCTCACCTTCGCCAATCACGGTCGCGTCATGCGGAAGGCGATTGCGAAACAGCCAGACCGCTGCGGCAACGAGCAAGATCAGCACCGCAACACCCAAATAACCCTGCCAGATTGCCTGGCTTTCAGCAGCCCGGTAAGCCTGAAGCGCCGCGCCTTCCAACTGGTCGGCACTTACATTAGCCAGCGAACCGAGAATGATTGCAGCACCGACGAGTGGAAAGACTGTCGTTCCCAAAGAATTGAAAGCCTGAGCAAAAGTAAGGCGGCTGTGCGTTGTGGATGGTGGGCCAAGTAGGCTGATGAGAGGGTTCGCTACGACCTGCACGATCACCACCCCGCTCGCCAGAATGAACAGAGCGCCCAGAAAAAGTGCATACGTGGCGGTCTGGCTAGCAGGAATGAACAGCAGGCAGCCGAAGATCATCGTCACCAGACCGGCGACAGCACCTCGCATATAACCGATACGCTTGACCAGTTTCGCCCCAGGGATGCCGATCAAAAGGTATGCTCCGAAAAAGCAGAATTGAACCAGCATCGCCTCGGTATACGACAGGGTAAACAGCTCACGTAGCTTGGGAATGAGCACGTCGTTCAGTGAAGTGATGCCACCGAAGATAAAAAAGAGCCCGAATACAAAGTAATTGAGACCCGGCGCTTTTACAGGCGCGGCATCTTCTTCTGCGGCAACCGGACGCGGATCGGTGCTGCTGGAAACGTCGGGTACCAGGGCCATTCAGTCGTACTCCCCTAGAGGCCGCCTCTTGCGGGCGGGCCCATCATGTAATCAGGCGATTGCCTAGAAAGCGCAAGCCGTTCCTTCGGCGACCTCGACACGCTCCATCCCGGCGATGCGGATGGTGACGTTTGCCGCCGTGCGGAAGGCGAGCAGGTCGCCCAGCTGACCGGCGCACTGATCGGTAATCAGCATCTCGCGGAAACCCTTGCCCTCGGCGTGGGCGAACTGTTGCGTCACGTCGAACGTGGCGGTCGCACCGCCATCGGTGCCGGTGACCAGCGTCACGGGTGCGGTCGGCCGGGTCAGCACCTCATACGTCAGGCGCCAGGCGTCGGTGCTGCTCTCGGCGGCGAGGAAGGCGATCTGCGATCCTGCGCGCATGGCGATCTCGCGCGCGTCTTCCTGCGCGTTGCGATCGAAACCGCGCGCGGTGATCGATCCGTCCGCCGCCGCGCCGCGCAGCTGGCTGAGCATGGACCCATCGCCCGCGCGCACCCGCACGCCATCGGCTAGGCGGCCCGAACCGAACAGCGCCGCTCCAGTGCCCTCAACCAGGGCCGTGCAGCTTTCGCCCAGCGTGGGCATGGCGGAGGTCTGTCCGCTGGCGAGACCGTAGCCGACCGGGAACAGCGCGCGATTGCTGCGCGCGACCGGGCGGCCGGTGCAATCGTTGGGCCAGCCGAACGACAGGCGCCCCGTGGCGGGCACCGCGCCCGTCAGCACGTCGGCCACACCCGCGCCCTCGCTGCCCGGCAGCCAGCTGGCGACAAAGGCGTTGGCCAGGTTCATTTCGCGGTTCATCCACATCGGCCGGCCCGACAGGAACACGGCTACGGTAGGGATGCCCTGTTCGCGGAAGCGGCGCAGCAGGGTTAGGCCTTCCTCGTCGCGCAGGGCCAGATCGCGGCGGTCGCCGGCGAATTCGGCATAGGGCTCCTCGCCGAAGACCACCACGGCCACATCGGGCCGCGTGGCGAAACTGCCGTCGGCGGACAGCGTCGCGCGCCCGCCGCGCTGGGTTACCGCCAGCTCCAGCCCCTGCCAGATCGAGGTCGCGCCGGGGAAGCGTTGCGCGGCGTCGTATTCCGTGCTGCCCTGCCATTCGAGCGTCCAGCCGCCAGCGGCCTGGCCGATGTTGTTCGCAGCACTGCCGGCGACCAGCACGTTGGCGCCTGCGCGCAGCGGCAGGGTGCCATCGTTGCGCAGGATCACCTGCGATGCTGCCACCGCCTCGCGCGCCAGGGCGCGGTGCTCGGCGGAACCGAGAAGATCGAACCTCCCGCCCACGCCGCGCGTCGACGGGCGCTCCGCCTCGGGGCCGAGCAGTCCGGCGCGGTACTTGATCCGCAGCACGCGGGTCACCGCCTCGTCCAGCCGGGCCATGGGAATGGTGCCATCGTTGACCTGGCGCACCAGCGATTCCATCAGGCCGCGCCAGTCATCGGGCACCATGTAGATGTCGAGCCCGGCAAGCAGCGACTGCGGGCAATCGGTGTTGGTGCAGCCCTGCACCTGCGCATGGCCGTTCCAGTCGCCCACGACCAGCCCGTCGAAACCCATGCGACCGCGCAGCACGCCGGTCAGCAGCGGACCGTTGCCGTGCATCTTGGTGCCGTTGATCGAATTGAAGCTGGCCATCACCGACTGCACGCCTGCGTCGATCGCCGCGGGATAGGGGCGACCATGCAGCGCGACGAGATTGTCGATGTCGCCCGTAACCTCGCCCTGGTCGACGCCGTCGGTGGTGCCGCCGTCGCCGAAGAAGTGCTTGGCCGTGGCGATCACGCGTCCGTCACCCAGGAAATCGGCATCGCCTGGCCGGCCCTGCAAACCTTCCACCAATGCCGCGCCAAGCGTGGCGACGCGATCCGGATCCTCGGAATAGCTTTCGTAGGCGCGGCCCCAGCGCAAATCCTGCGCCACGGCGACGGTGGGCGAGAAATCCCAGTCGATGCCGGTCGCTTCCACCTCTACGGCTGTCGCCTGGCCGATGCGCCGGACGAGGTCTGCATCGTTTGTCGCGCCCAGCGCCACGTTGTGCGGGAATATCGTGGCGCCGACCACGTTCGTGTGGCCGTGCACCGCGTCCGTGCCCCACATCGTCGGGATGACCGGCTCGCCATTCGGCAGCGGTCGCACCGACGCATCGTACATTTCGTCGGCCAGGCGCAGCCATTCGCTGGCGGGCGCGAACTCGTCTCCGTACGGACCGCCGTTGCCACCGTTGAGGTAGCTGCCGAAGCGGTAGCGGGCCATGTCTTCCGCAGTGAAGGAATTGATCTGCGGCTGGATCAGCTGGGCGACCTTGCGCTCCGTCGACATGCGGGCGACCAGCGCTGCGACATAGGCGTCCTCGCCAGCCCGCTCGGCGGACGCCACGGTGCCGGACTGCGGCATGGTGGCACAGCCTGCAAGGCTCGCCCCTGCCAGCAGTACGGCCGAAATTGCACGAATCGAAAAACCAGCCCGCATCATATCCTCGTGTTCTTTTTTTGAGAACGTTCCCAACCCAGGGTTCTACACGCCATCAGGCCATTGGCAAGAAGCTAATTGCGGGCAGTGAGCAGAAGCAGGGAGGCGAGACCGGCCAGACCGGCCAGCAGCACGAAAAGGCCGGCAAACCCGAACACCGGCACCAGCGCCAGCGTGAGCCCGGGCATGATGAGCGAGGGCACGGTGTTGGTGAGATTGAACAGGCCAAGGTCTCTTCCCCGGCTTTGCGGGCGGGGCAGCACGCGCAGGGTCTGGGCAGAGTGCAGCGACAGGAAGACCGAGGCGCCCAGTCCGAACAGCGCATATCCCGCCAACGCCATGGCCAGCCCCGGCGCCGCGGCCATGATGGCGAGTGCGATGGCCGCGAGGCCCGCGGCAAGACCCAGCGGCACGATAGGCCGGTCGTGACGGTCGGCCCAGCGCCCGGTCAAGAGCGCGGCAGGCACCGAGACCAGCAGCACCAGGCCGAAAATCCGCGCGGTCGTGGAATCGGTGATGCCGGGCGCGATCGATCGCAGCCAGAGGTAGAGGTAGGCGAACAGCGCCGCCTCCGCCACCTGCACCAGCAGCCGCGCCAGCCACATCCGCGCGACCAGCATTCGCCGCGCGCTGCCGGTCACCGTGCGCGGGGCAGGCCGCATGAGTTCGGGAAACCGTGCCGGATTGCCGAACAATAGCACCGGCGCAACGCAGGCCACCACCAGCCCCGCCACCAGCACCAGCCGGTTATCGGCAGAAGCGAGGCCGGGGATGGTCACCAGCGCACCCGACAGCCCGCCCAGCGCCGGGGCAAAGGCGAGGAGGCCGCCCAGCGTGCCCTTCTGCGCGTCCGGCACCGCGTCACCCGCCCAAGCGGACAGCGGCCCCAGCATCATGTTGAGCGCCACCTGCCACGCCAGCAGCAGTCCGACGAGCGCCGGCAGATCGCGCGGCACGGCCAGCATCACCAGCAGCACGCTGCTCAGCACAAGGCCGGCCACGATCCATCCGCGCCGGTTGCGGGTGCGATCGGACAGCCAGCCGAACAGGATGTTGGCCAGGCTGGCCACCGTCGCTCCGCCAAAGGCCAGAATGGCGAGCCAGCGCACGCTGTCCGCGCCCGCCAGCGTTTCCACGCGCACGGGCAACAGGATCGTCAGCAGCGGAACATAGGCGATGGCACCCCCCGCCACGGCCAGCGCGTAAAGCACCAGAAAGCGCCGGGACTGGCGTTGCGGGGTCGCCGCGCCGGCCGGATCAGCCACGGCGCCGATCAGCCACGGCGCGGGGCGGCAACGGAATCGCGCTCGATCAGGCTCCCCTCGATCACCACCGGCATGGGCGGCAGCGGCTCTCCGCGGTTGGCCATGATCAGAAGTTCCACCGCTTTAGCCACAGTGTCCGCCACCGGCTGCTCGATCGCGGTAAGCGGGGGCTGGACGAAGCGCACCACGGGAGTGTTGTCGAAACTGATGAGCGACAGATCGCCCGGCACGCGCATTCCCAGTTCGTGGGCGACGGCGTTGGTGGCCATGGCCATCTGGTCGTTGCTGGCGATGATGGCGGTGGGCCGGACCTTGCCCGACAACAGGCGCCGCGCCGCTGCCTCGCCGCTGTCGTAGGAAAAGTCACCGCGCTCGCACAGGCCATCTGTGGCAAGCCCCGCTGCGGTCATCGCCTCCAGCCAGCCGCGCTTGCGCCAGCCGCTGAGCGCATATTCGCGCGAACCGGCGATGAAACCGATGCGTTCGTGCCCCTTGGCGATCAGGTGGCGCACCGCTAGCGCTGCCAGCCTGTCGTCACCCATGGTCAGCGCAATGGCCCCGTCACGCGTCTCTGCGCCGATCCGCGCAAAGGGGATGCGATGCGCGGTCAGCAGGTCGGTGATGAGGGGGTTGTCGGCGTGCGGCGGGGTCAGGATCACGCCATCGGGCTGCAGCGCCGCGATTGCCGCTTTGAGCTCGCGCTGCACGTTGTCGTCATGGGTATCGACCAGTTCGAAAATCAGGCGATAGCCATGTTCGGCGCACATGAGCATCCCGCCCATCAGCATCTGGTCGACCCAGTCGTTGCCCTCGCGCGCCTTCCACGCCTCTATCGTGCGTTCGCGGTCGTTGAGGGCGAGGATGAGGTAGCTTTTCGAACCGCTCATACGCTGCGCGGCGATCGAGGGGACGTAGCCCAGCTTGTCGATCGAGGCCTGCACCCTGGCCTTCATCTCGGGGCGGACGTTGGCCTCTGAGTTGATGACGCGGCTGACCGTCTGCAACGAGACGCCGGCATCCGCCGCGACATGTTTGATGGTGACCGATTGCCGTCTGCGAACCACGTTGCTTCCCTGTCGTTCCAGCCCGCCCGCTAGCGGGCGCCGGGCCTAAAAGCCAGTGCGGCAGACCGCGTCCACCGACGAAATGGGCTCCGGTGCAATAAACAGCACCGGAGCCCATCCATTTCTCCGCCCGTTTAGGAGCGCCGATCTCTTGCTAGAAATCGAACCGGACGAGGAAGGTGTAGCGGCGGTCATTGCGGAATGCCGAACGGGTGATCCGCGTGCCGTCGAAGTCGATGACCTGGCTGGTCTCGGTCACCTCGTCGAGCAGGTTCACGCCCTGAACGCCGATCTTGATGTTGTCCGTCAGGGCATAGAAGATCGACGCGTCGAGCTGCCCCGTCGCCTCGCCGTAGATCGGCGAGTAAGGGAAGATCACGTCACGCGGGGTGATCAGGAAGTCCGAGCGCCAGTTGTAGGCCGCACGCGCCTGGATGCCGTACATCTCGTAGAACAGCACGGCGTTGACGGTATGCTCCGACACGCCTTCGAGCGGCAGGCTGGGCGCGATCGGGCTGGCGCCCGCCAGGTTCACGTTGTTGAACGAGCCCGCATCGACGTAGGTGTAGGTTCCCTGGAAACCGAGCCCGGCGAGCGGCCCTGGCAGGAAGTCGTAGGTCTGCTGGTACGCGACCTCGAAGCCCTTCAGGTTTCCACCCTCGCGATTGAACGGACCCGAATAGAGCACCTCCGCCGTTGCCCCGCTGGGCGCGGTGTAGGTGCGCGTTTCGGCGCCGCCGCTGACGATGCCTTCGATGTCCTTGAGGAACGCCGCCGCCGTCAGCGAACCCACGTCGTCGAAGTACCACTCAGCCGAAAGGTCGTAATTCCATGAGGTCGTCGGGCGCAGGAAGCGGTTGCCGCTCTGGATGGCGAACAGTTCACCCGTCTCCAGCGTGCCCGCCTGACGCAGGTTGCCGGTGTTGTTCCCCAGCGTGCCGCCGGTCTGGTAGGCCGCGAGGTCCGGACGGAACAGCCCGCGCGATGCGGCGCCGCGGAAGACGAAGCCGGTGCCGGTGTCGAACCGCAGGTTCAGACTGGGCAGCCAGTTGTCGTAGATCACGTCAGACCCGTCGGCGAGCGATTCTCCGGTAAAGGCCTGCGCGAATTCGGCCAGGCGGGCGTTGGACAGCAGGCAGTAGTCGAGGCCCGGCGTGCCGGCAGGGGCGTTGGCGCACAGGTCGCGCAGGCCAGCCACCGTCACCACCGTGCCACGCGGCAGGCCGAGAGCGTCGGCACCGGGGAACGCAATGTCGCCACGTACGCCCACGGTCGTTTCGACGTAGCGCACGCCAAGGTTGCCGGAGAACTCCGCCCCGCCATCGAAATCGATACCGAAATCGACGCGGGCGTAGGCCGCCTTCGTCTCTTCCCCGATCGTCGAGATTTCGCTCGGCGTGAAGGGCGTGCCGGGCACGAGGTTGGATCGCGAGTAAATCGGGTTGAAGGCGTTGGGCGTCAGCGTGAAGCCGGTGATCGCATCTGTCTGCTGCTCGATGCTGCCATCCAGATACCGCTCCAGCAGGTCGTCGCCGCCGAAGAAGAAGCCGGTGCCGTCACCGAACGGGGTCGGCGCATTGCCGCGCTGGAAACCGTCGGCAAAGGGCGAATAGAGGCTTGCGCTTTCGGGGAAGTCGAACACGTAGGCGCCGCCGCAACCGAAGGCCTGGAAGTCCTGACAATTCCAGTTGCCGCCCCGGCCCGTCCACGGCGCGCCGAGGTTGCCCCAGTTGGAGAAGTTGGCGTTGCGGGTCGTGCGGCCGCGCTCCGACCAGCGGGCGCCGAAGCGCGCCGTGCGGAAGAAGCCATCGTCGGAGATGTCGTATTCGACATCGCCACGCAGCGAATACATGTCGCCTTCGTTCTCGAGCTGGTTGTCGAGCGCGAACCAGTAGAAGGTCTTGGTCGGATCGGTGAAGTAGCTGGCGTCCGAAGTCGCCTGGCCGGGGGTCAGGAACTGCACCTGCGGAACCTCGCCCGAGGTGTCGAGCGAGAGGTCGGTATAGGTCTGCATCGCGGCGATGAAGCCCTGCGCCTCGCGCCCGTTGTTGATGTACTGCCCTTCGAAGTTGAAGCGCAGGCGATCGGTCGGCTCCATGAAGATCTGCAGCGAGACGTCCTCGACAAGGTCTTCTTCCTGCTGGTCGAAGCGCAGCAGTTCGGTCGGGATGCCGGGAATGCCGCCGTAGGGATTGTTCTGCGTCAGAATGCCGCTCTGGAACACGCCGTCCTCGAAAACCGGGGTCGTGCCGGGGCGGAAGCCGGGGAACAGGGTGTCGTCGTTGACCAGCGCCAGCGCCGAGAATTCCTGCAACTGCCCCTCGTTCTCGGACCGCAGGTATTCCGCGGTGATGAGGAAGCGGCGGTCTTCGGTTTCGAACTGGGCCACGGCCGAATAGGCGCGGCGGTCCCGCTCGAACGCGGTGGTGCGCACGCCCGCGCCCTTGGGAATGATGACCGATCCGGCGGGCGGGAAGTTGGTTTCGTCGAACTGCTGCCCGCCGATGCCGGCAGAAGTCGTGGGCGCGACGCGGATGCAGGTGCCGCTGAAATCGGGCGCGCGATAGCAGGGGTCGGTGATCTGCGAGGCGTCGGAGCGAGTGACCAGCTCCTGCTGAGCATAGCCAAGCTGCAGGCCGAAGGTGCCCACGCCGGTTTGGAAGGTGTTGGAAACGAGCGCGGAAAAACCGGGCGACCATTCCTCGGCCAGGTCGCCGTAGTTGTATTCGGCGGTGCCCGCGATGTGCAACCCAGGGTTGTCGAGCGGCTTGCGGGTGACGAGGTTGACGGTGCCCGAAATGCCGCCCTCGATCATGTCGGCGGTGGTGTTCTTCCAGATCTCGATACGGCCAAGCAGTTCGGGCGAGACGGTGTTGAAGTCGAGCCCGCGCCCGCCGTTGGCGGAGAACACGTCGCGGCCGTTCAGTTCGGCCATCACGAAGGGCAGGCCGCGGATGACCACACCCGAACCTTCCACGCTGAAGCGATCGGGATCGTTGTTGCCGATGAAGCGGTCGATGGTGACGCCGGGCACGCGCTGCAGCGCCTCGGCGACCGAGCGATCGGGCAGTGCGCCGATGTCCTCGGCGCTGAGGAAGTCACCGACGGTATCGGCGTTTTCCTTGAGGTTCTGCGCGTTTTCGAGCGCGGCACGGAAGCCGGACACGATGATCACATCTTCGGGTGTCGCGTCAGGGTCGCTCTGCTCTTCCATCTCGTCATCGACGGTCTGCTGCGCGAAAGCGACGTTCGGCATCATGGCCGCGAGCGTCAGGCTGGAAACGGTGACGAGCGCACGGGCCCGGCCAACGGGCGTAAAAGCGATCTTTCGCACAATCTTCTCCCTATCGCATCGGAACTTGTTTTCGTTCCGAATGGTCAATGCGATCCATCCCGACCCCGGGACTCGGTGCTTGGCATAGCAGCGTTGTTAGCGTTCTCAAGAGCAAAAAATGAACGTTCACATCTGTCCGCCGGCAGTGTAGCATATTTGCCATATTCGACTAGGCAGGGGCAATGCGATACGCCCCTGCGGCAGCCTGCCTCCAAGGGGACGGCGAGACGGCGCAGGAGACGGCATGAAGGTTCCAATCAAGCACATCGTGATCGTGGGCGGCGGCACCGCGGGGTGGATGGCCGCCGCGGCCCTTTCACGGCTCATCACCGAACGGCGCGACCTGCGCATTACCCTGGTGGAAAGCGAGGCCATCGGCACGGTCGGCGTGGGCGAGGCGACGATCCCCCCCTTCGTCGACTTCCAGCGCCTGCTGGATATCGACGAGGCGGAAATGCTGGCCGCCGTGCAGGGCAGCTTCAAGCTGGGGATCCAGTTCGTCAACTGGGGCAAGCTGGGCGACAGTTACATCCACCCCTTCGGCAATTACGGCTACGAGATCGGCGGCCTGAGCTTCCACCACGTCTGGCACCACCAGAAGACCCTGGGCGACAATCGTCCGATCCAGGTCTTCAACGCCGAGACGATGGCCGCATACTTCGGCAAGTTCGCCAAGACCGACGGCCAACAGCGCGACGACCTGCCGCCGGTCAATTACGCCTACCACATCAACGCCACCGCCTACGCCGGCTTCCTGCGCCGCTATGCCGAAAGGCGCGGCGTTGTGCGCCAGGAAGGGCGCGTGGAGCACGTCGCGCTGGATGGGGAAACAGGCTTCGTCTCGTCCATCCGGCTGGACAGCGGGCAGGTCATCGCGGGCGAACTGTTCGTCGATTGCTCGGGCTTTCGCGGGCTGCTGATCGAACAGGCGCTGGAGACAGGGTACGAGGAGTGGACCCACTGGCTGCCGTGCAACCGCGCCGTGGCCCTGCCCTGCAACCGCGACGATGGCAGCCCGCCCGCCCCCTTCACACGGGCCACGGCCCATTCCGCCGGCTGGCAGTGGCAGGTGCCGTTGCAGCACCGCAACGGCAACGGCCATGTCTATTGCGATGCCTTCATGGATGCGGACGAGGCGACGGACATTCTCCTGCAGAACATCGCCGGCAAGCCCACCGCCGATCCCAACCACCTGCGTTTCGTTACCGGGCGGCGCAAGAAGTTCTGGAACCGCAACGTGGTGGCGCTCGGCCTCGCCTCGGGGTTCATGGAGCCGCTGGAATCGACCTCGATCCACCTCATCAACACCGGCATCAACAAGCTGGTCGCGCTGCTCTCGCTCGATGGCGTCACACAGGCGCAGGAGGATGCCTTCAACCGCCTGACGGGCAAGGAATACGCGCGCATCCGCGATTTCCTGATCCTGCATTACAACACCACGACCCGCACCGACACCGAGTTCTGGAACTATTGCCGCACCATGAGCGTGCCCGACAGCCTCACCGAAAAGGTCGAGCTGTTCAAGCTGAACGGCCAGATCTTCCGCGAGGAGGACGAGCTGTTCACCGAGACCAGCTGGGCGGCGGTGATGATGGGCCAGGGTATCCAGATGCAGGGCCACAACGCGATGGCCGAAACGCTCGATCCGGCCGAAACCAGGCGCGAGCTCGACGAGATGGAAAAGTCCATCCGGTATGCCGTCCAGCACATGCCCGGCCACGCCGACTTCCTGCGCCAGTACTGCCCCGCGCCCGCTTGAAATTAAAGCACGGTTTCGCCGCGCGATTGTCACGCCTGAGTCAAATTTGCCCGTCACCTAGCCTGTCGAAACTTCAGGCATGGGGCGATGCAGCGGATCACGATCCTTACGACGGACGAAGAGGCGGCAAGGTCCGCCAGCTTCACGCATGACGGCACGCAGTTCGCCTTTGCCCTGCTGACCTGTGAAGGTCCGCGTCAGCTGGTGGACGGCACGCCCTTTGCCTTTGTCGACTGGATGATGCCCGAATGTTCGGGCCTGGAACTGGTGCGCCGTTTGCGCGCCGATCCGCGGCTGCTGTCGGCCCATGTCACCATGGTCATCGCCGATCCCACGGATGACGAGAAGCGCCGCGCGCTAGCGGCAGGGGCGGACGACTATGCCACGCACCGGCTGGACCGGCAGGCCATGCTGGACCGGGTGCTGGCACGCCACGCCGATTACGCCGGCCACGCGGGTGACCGGCTGCTGGAACTCGGCGCGCTCAGCATCAATGTCGGCAGCGAGAGCGCACGCTGGCACGACCGCGCCATCCAGCTACGTCCCAACGAGTTTCGCGTCCTGCGCTTCCTTGCCGAGAACCCCGACCGCATCTTCTCCAGGGCGGACCTGATCGCCGCGCTCGGCAAGGCGGGCGATCCGGAATACCTGCGCACCGTGGACGTCTGGATCAAACGCCTGCGCGGTGGCCTACGCTCCGCCGGTGCGGATCACCTGCTGCGGACCGTCCACGGCAAGGGCTACGTGCTCGACCGCCCCTGACAGCGATCGCGAAAGCAAGGGCGGCCCCCCGTCGCCGGAGCAACGGGAGGCCGCCTGACTCTCGAGGTAGTATCGGTCAGAAAGTCAGCGAGAGCGATGCGCCAAGGGTCGTGCCCACGTCGTAGGTGTTGACCTCGACCCGCCGGGTGCCGTCGGTCTGGTATTCCTCGTTGCGCCGGCCCAGCACGTTGCGTGCCTCCACCTTCAACTCCGCCTCGCTGCCGAGCAGGTCGAAGCCTTGGCGAAACACCAGGTCGAGCCCGAAGCCCGGTTCCTCGATGATGTCGGGCAGCCCCGCCGTGCCGCGGCTGGTGACGCGCTCGCTGGCATAGGTCATCAGCACGGTGAACTGCTGCAGCTGCTCGGTGTCTTCCAGGCTCACTTGCAGGTTGGCGAGGTGATCGGACTGGCCGGTCAGCGGCACGCCATCGATGAACAGGTTGGTCGCGGGCGTTTCGCCGCCCGGGAACAGCCGCGTCACGTCATCGGCCTGCACCGAGATGTCCGACTGGGTCCAGGTGTAGTTGGCGAAGAGGGCCAGCTCCTTGGACTGGAAGAAGCCGCCCAGGTTCACCAGGTCGTAGGTATAGGCAAGGTCAGCCTCGACGCCATAAAGCGTGGCTGACGGGGCGTTGGCAAAGCTGGTCAGCTGGGCATTGTCAGAGAAGCTGGAGAACGCCTCGATCGGGTTCTCGATGTCCTTGTAGAAGCCCGCGACGGACGCCCGGTCGCGCCCGCCGAAATAGTATTCGGCCCGCAGTTCGTAATTGGTCAGCTCGCTGTCGATCAGGAACGGGTTGCCGTTGAACTGGCGGTTGGTTTCGGGATCGTAATAGGTCTGGAAGATCAGTTCGCGGAACTGCGGGCGGGCGATAGTGCGCGACGCGGCGGCGCGAACCTGCAACGCATCGGTCACTTCCCAGGTGACCGTGGCACCGGGCAACCAGTAGCTGTTCTCCAGGAGGGTAAAGGCATCGGAGGGACCGGGCGTGGCGAACAGCTGCGCCGGGTTCACGGTCTGCACCGCGTCCTCGTAGCGCACGCCCGCGTCGATCTGGATTCCGGTCACCGGCTCCCAGTTGAGCTTGCCGTAACCGGCGTGAATTTCCAGCCCGGCTTCGAAGGCGGGATCGTTCTCGGTCGATTCGATCAGCGCGATGTCATAGAAATCGAGGATCGCGTCGCCCAGCAGCAGGTCGGGCCGGAGCGCGCCGACGCCATCGGGAAAGCTGGTGGGGGCGTTGAACAAGAACTCGCGCCGCTCCGAAAAACGCTCTGTATCCGAATAGGCATAGCCGACCGTCGCCACCAGCGTGTCCACCACCGGATAGCTGAGGTCGACGCCGCCGGCCCACAGCTCTTCGGTGAGGTCGGAAAACACCACCGACGCATCGCCGGTCTGCCGGTCGAGTACGTTGATGAAGGTGTTGCCGAACTGCGCGTTGGAATTGTCGCGGACGTAGGTGAAGGTGTATTCGTAGGGCGCCTCGCGGTCGGTGCGGGCGTATCCGCCGCGCAGGTCCACGCCGAGGTCGCCGAATTCCATTTCGGCCACCAGCTGGCTGTCGATCAACTGGCGCTCGAACCAGCCGGTGCGCTGCTGCTGAATGTCGTCGCCGTCCTGGAAATCGGTGCCCTGCGAAAGCGATGCCTGCTTCACGGTGTCGCGGATGAACAGGTTGGTGAAACGGAACCGGTGGTCGCCGGTCTCCAGCCCGATGCCGAGCATGGCGTTGGCCAGCATGCGGTTGTCGGTCACCACGTCGCGGAAATCGCTGTCGAGCGAAAAGTCGGCCAGGATCGACTGCGACACGATGTCGCGGGTGCGCCACTTGTTGCTGATCGAACCGGTGAAGATCACGCCCAGCTCGCCGTCCGAACCCACGTCGATGGCGGTGCCAGCGGAGAGGCTGGCCGACCAGTTGGGCTGCACATCGCCGATCAGCTGCATCAGCACCAGGTTGGGGTCGCCCAGCTGCTGCGCGATGTCGAGCTGGGTGACGGGCGCCTCGGTAAAGTTGCGCTCCGGGTCCAGCGGAATGTCGGAGAGCCGGATGCCGCTGTCGAAATAGGTCTGGAGCGCGGGCGGCGCATCGCGCGTGCCGTCGTCGAAGCCCAGCCAGTCGAGGTCCGACCCGTAGTAGGCAAGGCCGCGCTGGAAGGTGGTCTCGGTATCGCCGCTGATGCCGCCGCCTATGGTGAGGAAACTTTCATCCGGAACGGCGCGGGTGGTGAGGGCGATCACGCCGCCGCCGAATTCACCCGGGAAGTTGGCCGAGTAGGTTTTCTGCACCAGGCTGGAGGCGACGACGTTGGTGGGGAAGATGTCGAGCGGCACGACGCGGCTAAGCGGCTCGGGCGAAGGCAGCGGCAGGCCGTTCAGCAGCGCCAGCGAATAACGGTCGCCCAGGCCGCGGACGTAGACGAAGCCCTGCCCTTGCACGGACAGGCCGGTGACGCGGCCCAGCGCGCCGGCAATGTCGCCCTCGCCCGTGCGGGCGATTTCCTCGGTCGACAGCACGGTCAGCACCTGGGCCGAGTTGCGGGTGGGATCGCGGTTGACGCGGCCGGTGACGATGATCGCTCCGCCGGGTATGGAGATATCGGGGTCCTCCACCTGCGGATCGGGTGCCACCTCCTGTTCGGCCTCGGTCTGGGGCACGGGACCGCCCGCGCCGCTATCCTGCGCCAGCGCCAGGCCCGGCACGGTGAGTGCGCTCGAAACCAGCAGCATGGCCGCCAGCGTGTTGCCGGTGGTGATCATCGTGAAATATCCCTCGCGTTCGATCCGTGGGTGCAGGCACGCCCGACCCGTAAAAGTGCGCGGGGGGGGACGAAGCGCAGCGCCCCGCTCCCCCGCGCCCGTCCGTGTCAGCTGAAGACCGGGATGCGGGTGCACGACCCGGTGTTGTTGCCGAAGGAGACGGCGGCCGAATCGCAGGTCCAGCCGCGCGTCCAGTCGTTGGCCGAGGATACCGCGCCGATGTAGTTCGCCGCTTCGAAGAAGCTGCCCAGCGTGGTGACGTTGAAGATGGGCGCAAAGCCATTCTCGTTGGCCCCGTTCAGGTAACCGTTCACCAGCGTGTTGGTGTAGCTCTTGTTGTTGCCCGTGCCGGCATCGAAGATGGCCTCTGCCTGGGCGACGGTCGCGCCGGAGTTGCTGCCGCTGCGGAAATCGGTGCGGCAATCGAGCGCGACCGACTGGAACACCGGCGGGCCGACATCGTCCAGGCCCGCGTTGGCCGGGCGGATCGTCTGCGCATCGTCCATGCGGATGCACGGCGTGCCGGTGGACGAGGCATCCCAGATCAGCGTGTTGTACAGGCCATAGTCGGTGCCGCCGCGCAGGCGCACGACCTGGTCGTTGTTGCGCCGGTGGATGAAGGTCGCGTTGGCGATGCGGGTGTTCTGGCGCGGGGTCTGGTCGTTGAGGCCGTTGGAGCTGTCCGCCTCGATGATGGCATCGCCCGCGGATGCTCGCTGGGCCGCCAGGACGAACTGCATGTTGGCCTTCACGCCGGTGTCGGTGTCGAGCGAATCGTCCTCCGCACCGGCCACGATCAGGCGCTTGACGTTGGCGTAGCCACCGAAGAACTCCACGCCATCGTCGGACGAGTTGACCGACTGGATGTTGGCGAAGACGGTGCCCGGCTGCGCGCCGCCGGTGGTCAGCGACTGCAGCTCGTTATCGCCCGAAAGGACGAACCCCGAATAGCGGATCTGCACGAAAGTGAGCGAGCCGTTGGTGCCCGTGGTGGTCGCGCCGCCGAAGAAGGCCGGGTTGGCCGCGCCTTCGACCTGGCGTTCGCAGTTGACCGTGCCGGGGGTGGCGGCGGGTTCGAAGCAGTCGGTCACCGGCGCGCGGCCGCTGATCACGATGCCGCCCCACTGGCCCGAGCTGTCGGCGCCGTTCAGGCCCAGCACGTTGTCGCGGCTGGTGAAGATGATCGGCCGCGTGGCGGTGCCGTTGGCCTGGATGAAGTTGCCGCGGTTGACGTTCAGGAACGATGCGCCGGTGGCGAAGACGATCACCCCGGGTTCGATCGTCAGGGTCACGTTGGTGTCGGAAAAGCCGTCGCTGGCATCGGCCGCCGGGCCGCCGTCGGAACCGACGTTGACCTGGCCGGGCAGGCGATAGAGCAGGCCGGGAACCTGGCGCAGGGTGGTCGAGGCGGTGAAGCGCAGCGGCACGGCGCACACGCGCCAGGTGCCCTCGGGTCCGGTGATCGTGCCCTCGTCGGTCAGCCCGGCGGGATCGGCGATGGTCGGGCAGCCGTTGGCCGCTGTGACCGTGCCGGTGCTCGACGTGGGGCTGGGGGTGGGCGTCGGGGCCGGGTTGTTGATGATGACGTCGCCGCCGGTGCCGGGCGAGGCGAGATCGTCGGGTCCGCAACCCGCGATGGCGAGAACGGAAACACCAAGGATGAGCGAACGGGAAAGCTGTGTCACGATTGTGGCCCCTCAAGATTGTCCAACAAGCGAAATGCGATGTCGCTTGCTGGCGCTCTAGGGACCGCGCGTGACAGTTTGTTTGCGTCTTCGTGACGCTATCGAGACTCTTCCCGATTTGACCGCAACCCATTCAAAACGTTGCCGGGAATTTGTGCACAGATGGGCACCGCCCGGCCTTGTGTTACGGATTTGTGACAAGATGACAGTTTTGTTGCAGGGGCTGGCCCGCGGGCGCATATTCTTTCCCAGAACAAGGGAGAAACCACGATGCTCGCTACCCTCGCCCTCGCCCCACTGTTGTTTGCACAGGCCGTCACCTCGGTGATGGTGGAGCAGCAGTACGAACAACGCGACGTGGCCTTTGCGGAACTGGCAGCGGGCGATGCGCCGGCCGCCATCGCCGCACTCGAGGCAGAACTGGCCCAGCATCCGGACGATCCGGCGCTGTTGATCAATCTCGGCTCCGCCTGGTCGCGCGCCGGCAATGCCGAGCGTGCCGAGTTCTACTATCGCGCCGCGCGCGACACCGACCAACGCTACAACCTGGAACTGGCCGATGGCCGCTGGATCGATTCGCGCGACGCCGCCCAATTGGCGCTGGCCTCTGTGGAATTGCGGGCGCTCGCCGCGCGCTGACCGGCCGGTATGCGATAACCGCATCAAGGGTTTATTTGAACGACACTGTCACGTTCATGTCATTTGCTGTAAGCAAGGGGCCTTCTGACTGGAGGGTCACGATGATTCTGCGTTTTGGCACATCACTGGCAGCGATCGCGCTGACCGCGGCTGGCGCGGTTCCCGCGCAGGCCGATGTGCTGGAAATCTCCGCCGCCGGGGATGTCGCGTGGATCGCCGGGGGCCCTGTCGCGGCGACGGATCTCTTCGCCGAACCGGATGCCACGGCGGCCGCCCTTTCTGGAGCGTTGGCCGAGGTTCCCTCCGAGGCAATGGCCCTGGTCCCGGACAATGCCGTTGCCGATACCCAGCGCCACGCCGCGGGCATTCCGGCAAACTATGCCGCCGCCGTGCGCAATCTGGCTGCGCGCTTCGACCTGTCGCCCGCGCTGCTGGAAGCGGTGGTCTGGCAGGAAAGCCGCTGGCGCCACGATGCCGTATCGCCGGCAGGCGCGCGCGGGCTTGCCCAGCTCATGCCGGGTACCGCGCGCGACATGGGCGTCAATCCCGACGATCCCCTCGCGAACCTGGAGGGCGGCGCGCGCTACTTGCGTGCCCAGCTCGACCGTTTCGATGGTGATCTGGAACGGGCGCTTGCCGCCTACAACGCCGGACCTGGCCGCGTAATACGGGCAGGCGGTATTCCCAACATCCGAGAGACCCGTTTGTACGTAGCTGCAATCATGGGCCGCCTTGCCAACCATGCCCGCTGAGAACGCCAACCAATTTCACTGAGAATGACAGCCTGTTTATGAAACTGTTTGCCCGCTTCCTTGCCCTTGCCACCGTGCTCCTGCCGAGCGCCGCCTTCGCGCAGGATCCCGCCGGGTCCAGCCCGATCAACAACGCGTTCGGCTGGATGCGCGACACCATGCTTGGCACGGTGGCGACCACCGTGGCGGTAATGGCCGTGGCCGCGGTCGGTTTCATGATGCTGACGGGCCGGGTCAACTGGCGCTTCGGCGCGACCGTGATCATCGGCGTCTTCGTGATCTTCGGCGCGGCCAGCATCGTGGCCGGCATCCAGTCGGCGGCTGGCTGAGGCGCGGCCCATGCATCTCACCCGTCACCCCGTCCATCGCGCGCTGACCCGCCCGCAGATGTTCGCGGGCGTGACGTTCAACTATTTCGTGATCAACCTCATCGTCACGACCGAGGCCTTCCTGATCTTTCAGAGCCTGTGGATCATCCCGATCCCGCTGATCATGCACGGCGTCGGCTACTTTGCCTGCCTGCGCGAACCGCGCTTCTTCGACCTATGGCTGACCCGCGTCAGCAAATGCCCGCGCGTGAAGAATTACAAACGCTGGGGTTGCAACTCATACGCCGCCTGATCTGCAGGCGGACGGGAGCGAGAGCATGACGGCCAAGCGCCGCAACACAAAATGGCTGGGAGCCGCCGCGTGGAGCGCCAAGGAAGCGCACGCCGGCGATCGCCTGCCCTACGCCGCCCTGATCGACGAGAACGTGGTGCTGCTGCGCGACGGTTCGCTGATGGCGGCGATGCAGGTGCCCGGCCTGTTGTTCGAGACAGAGGATACCGACGCGCTCAACGCGCACGCCGTCACCCGCGAGGTGATGCTGCGGTCCAACCTCGATGCGCGGTTCGTGATGTATCACCACGTCATCCGCCGCCGCGTGGCGGTGGAGCTGGACGCCGATTTCACCGATCCGCTGGCCGCCCATATCGACCGGCGCTGGCGCGAGAAGCTGTCGGCGGGATCGCTGTTCGTCAACGATCAGTTCGTGTCGCTGGTGCGCCGCCCGGCGCGCGGCAAGGCGGGCCTGGCCGAACGCGCCAGCAAGGCCATGCGCCGGCGCGGGGTCGATGCGGAAGGTATCGACCCCAGGGACGTGCGCTCGCTGCGGGCCGCGATGCAGGCGCTGGCCGCCAGCCTGGGCGATTACGGCGCGCTGCCGCTCGGCGACTATGTCGGCCCCAGCGGCCACAACAATAACGAGGTGCTGGAACTGGTCAGCGCGCTCTACAACGGCGAGATGCGGCCTGTCCGGCGGCCCGATGGCGACACCGATATCGGCCGCATGATCCCCTATCGCCGCGCCAGCTTCGGGCTGGACGCGATGGAGCTGCGGGGCAGCAGCGGCGCGGATTTCGCCTCGATGCTCAGCCTAAAGGACTATCCCGACGCGACCAGCCCCGGCCTGCTCGATTCCATGCTGCGCCTGCCGTATGAGATGGTGGTCACCGAAAGCTTCGCGCCGCAGGAACGCCAGACCGCGCGCGAACGGATCGATCTCGCCATCCGCCGCCTCAAGAGCGCGGACGAGGAAGCGCAGGCCGAACGTGCCGACATGATGGCCGCGCGCGACGAGCTTGGCGCAGGGTCCGTTGCCTTTGGCGACCATCACCTCACCGTGCTGGTGCGCGAGCGCAGCCTGGAACGGCTCGACGATGCCACCGCGGCCGTCGCCGCCAGCCTTGCCGATACGGGCGCCATCGCCGTGCGCGAGGACACCAATCTCGAACCCAGCTTCTGGGGCCAGTTCCCCGGCAACGAGGGTTTCCTGGTGCGCCGGGCGATGATCTCCACCGCCAACATGGCGAGTTTCGGGTCGCTGCACGGCTTTGCCCTGGGGCAGGCGGAAGGCAACCACTGGGGCGAGGCGGTGACGCTGCTGCAAACCACCAGCTCGACTCCGTTCTTCTTCAATTTCCACCACGGCGACCTTGGCAATTTCTCGGTCATCGGCCCGTCGGGAAGCGGCAAGACCGTGGTGATGAATTTCCTCGCCGCGCAGGCGCAGAAGTTCAGCCCCCGCACCATCCTGTTCGACAAGGACCGCGGCGCGGAGCTGTTCATCCGCGGCATCGGCGGCACCTACGATCGCATCCGCTCGGGCGAGCCGACCGGGTTCAACCCCCTGGCCCTGCCCGATACCCCGGTGAACCGCGGCTTCCTGCGCGACTGGCTTTCGGTTCTGCTGCGGGCCGAGGGACCGGAAGAAAGCGCGACCATCGCCGCCGCGGTCGATGCCGCCTATTCCAACGATCCCAGTCTGCGCCGCCTGCGCCATTTCAAGGAACTGGTTTCGGGCAGCCGGCGCCCGCAGCCGGGCGACCTGGCTGACCGGCTTGCTGCCTGGATCGAGGATGGCGAGCACGGCTGGCTGTTCGACAACGCCGCCGACAACCTCGACCTTTCCACCCGCGTCATGGGGTTCGACATGACCGCGCTGCTGGAAAATCCCCGCCTGCGCACGCCGACGATGATGTACCTGTTCCACCGCATCGAGGAGCGGCTGGACGGCGAGCCGACCATGATCCTGATCGACGAGGGCTGGAAGGCGCTGGACGACGAGGTCTTCGCCGCGCGCATCCGCGACTGGCTCAAGACACTCCGGAAACGCAACGCCCTGGTGGGTTTTGCCACCCAGTCGGCGCGCGATGCGCTCGACAGCCGCATCGCTACCGCACTGGTCGAACAGACCGCCACGATGGTGTTCATGCCCAACGCCCGCGCCCGTCCGGAGGATTACTGCGAGGGCTTCGGCCTGACCGAGCACGAGTTCGCGCTGATCCGCTCCTTGCCGGCGCACAGCCGCTGTTTCCTCGTCCGCCAGCCCGATGCGAGCGTCGTGGTGCGCCTCGACCTCTCCAACGCGCCAGAGGTGCTGACCGTGCTGTCGGGCCGCGAAAGCACCGTCCGCCGGCTCGACCTGCTGCGCGAATCGGTGGGCGATGCCCCGCGCGACTGGTATCCCGCGCTCACCGGGCGGCCCTGGCCCGGCCCCGGCGCCAACGGGGAGCCCGAGGCTCAAGACTTCGGTTGGGAGGCGGCCGAGTGAATGGCTCGATGGAAGCCGTCGCGGCAGAATGCCAGCGGCAGATGGAAGGCGTGGGCGCCGGCATCGGCGCGTCCTTGCGCGGCGTGGACTGCGCCGCCAATGCCATGGCGCAGGCAGCTTTCAGCAATCTGTTTTCCAACGGCGCGCTAGGCACAACGCTCACGCTGGCGCTGACGATCTTCGTCGCCTTCGTCGGCTTCGGCATGCTGACCGGGCGCACCGGGATCGGCCTGTCATCGCTGACGCCCAAGATGATGACCGTGGCACTGGTCGTCACCTTTGCTACCAGCTGGGTGGCCTTCCAGGCGGTGTTCTGGAACTTCGCCGTTCTCACCCCGGACTTCATCGCCAGCGCCGTGATGGGCACCAGCGGGTCGGCGGCGACATTGTTCGCCGACAAGCTGGACGTGGTGATGCTCAGCCTGATGCAGGCATCGGGTGGAGACGCCATGGACGCCAACACCAGCGTGTTCTCGCCCCCGGGCCTGCTGTGGTCGGGCGGAACGATGCTGCTGCTCGGCACCGTCGGCGTGCTGGCGACCACCAAGATCGCGCTCGCCATCCTGATGGGCCTGGGGCCGATCTTCATCCTCGCTGCCCTGTTCAAGCCCACCCGCGGCCTGTTCACCGGCTGGCTGAAGGGCGTGGTGCTGATGGCGCTCGCGCCGCTGTTCGCGGTGCTGGGCGGTTCGTTGATGCTGGAGCTGTCCATCCCCGTCCTCTCCAGCCTGGGATCGACGCCGGAAGAGATCGACGTGCGCGCGGCCATGGCCTTTTTCATGATCGGCGCGATCCACCTGGCCTTGATGTTCATGGTGATGAAAGTCACCTCCACCATGGTCGCGGGGTGGAACGTCTTTGGCCTGGCACCCGCCAAGCGCGGCGAGGCCTGGCCGGCCATGCCCGCCGCCGCTGCGGCGGCGTCCACGGTGGTGACGCCCGCGCTCGCCGGCAGCAGCGCCCGGGAACGCACCGCGCAGGCCGTGCCGCCAGCCGCTGCCCGTGACATGCGCGTCGTCCGGGGCGCCATGCCGGTGGCCGCCAACGATTCCGGTTCAGCTGCGACTAACCGCGAGACACGCATCGTCAGCACGCGGGAAACCGGTGGCGCTGCCGGCAGTGCCGGGGCCGCGCCATCGCGCGCGCGGGGCATCGGCAGCCGATTCAAGTCCGCGCCGATCCGGCAGAAGGAAACACTGAAATGATCCGCGTAACGATCGCCGCGGCGCTTGCCGCCGCCACGCTGGGCTCCGCGCTCGCCAGCCCTGCCGCCGCGCAGGATGCCCGCCTGGTGGAACGGCTCTACGATCCGGCGGCAGTCGTGCGGATCAACGGGCAGGTGAACGTGCAGACCACGATCCAGTTCGGCGAGGGCGAGGCGATCGAGAACGTCGCCATCGGCGATTCGACAACCTGGCAGGTTACCCCCAACCGCCGCGCCAACTTGTTGTTCGTAAAGCCGCTGGCGGCGCGTGCGTCGACGAACATGACAGTGGTGACCAATCGCCACACCTACCTGTTCGACCTCGTCGCCACGCCCAGCGCGCGCAACCCGCTCTACATCCTCACCTTCACCTACCCGCCCGAGCCGGAGCCGGTGGCAGAGGAACCCGTGCGCCGCGCGTCCGCCGATGCGCCCAATGCCATCGAAATGGCGGCGGCGAGTGACGATTACGCGGTGATCGACCCTGCCGATCTCAGCTTCGCCTGGGCCAGCTCGGGCGATGGCAACCTGCTGCCCAGCGAGATCTACGACAACGGCTCGGCAACATTCCTCGTCTGGCCCGCCGACCGGGCGATGCCGGCAATCCTGGTCAAGGATCACCAGGGCAACGAGGGACCGGCCAATTTTGCCACCCGCGACGACGTGATCGTGCTCGACCTCGTCCCGGCAGAGATCATCCTGCGCTCGGGCGAGAGCATGGCGGTGCTGACCAACCAGGGCGAGGCGGGCGCCTTCCTCGCCGATGGCACCGCGCGCCGCGACACCACCCGGAATTGATGGAGCTGCCACGATGAAACTAGCCATGCGCCTGCCGGAAAAGGCCTCCGCCCACGCCAACGACGTCGACCCGCGCGAGAACGAGACGACCGAGATCATCGATCTTGCCAGCCGCACATCCTATCCGGCGGTGGCGAATCGCAACCGCCGTTCCGACGCGGTGGGCCTGATGGCGGGAATCGCTTTCGTCGCGCTGCTCGGCACCGCCACCCTGTGGGGCCTCAGCGCCAGCAAGGTGGATAACGAACAGGCGGCCGCACAGGCCGCTGCAACGCCTGCGCCGACCACCCCGGCGCAGGATGCCGCGCTGGCTGCCGCCGCCGAGCCGCAGCAGGTGATCGCGGTCGATGCCGGTCAGGGCTACGTCCCGCAGGCCGATCCCGCGCCCGCCGCCGTGTTCGCGGCCCAGCCGGTCACCTATGGCGAGACGGTGAGCAGCCCGGCGGCCAATCCTTACGCCTCCCCAACGCTGGTATTCGACGGCGGCACCGCGCCCGCCGCAGCCGCTGCGCTGGCGGCGGCGGCGGCAGGCGCAACCGACGCGCCGGTCGCCCCCGTCCCGGGCGCAGGTTCAGCCGGCGATTTCGCCGCGCGCGTGGGCGGCATGGGAGGCGGCACCGCCGTCGCCCGGCAGGACATCAACCCCGCCACCACGGTGACGCAGGGGACAATGATCCCCGCGATCCTGGAAACCGCCATCAATACCGACGTGCCGGGCTTCGTTCGCGCGGTCGTGAGCCAGGACGTGCGCAGTTTTGACGGCAGCCGCGTGCTTGTGCCGCGCTCCAGCCGCCTCGTCGGCCAGTACCAGTCCGGCCTGCAGGCAGGTCAGCGCCGCGCCTACGTCATCTGGCAGCGGGTGATCCGCCCCGACGGGGTGACGGTGAACCTGCAGAGCCCGGCGACCGCGTTCGACGGGACGGCGGGCATCGAGGGGCAGGTCAACAGCCATTTCTTCAGCCGCTTCGGTTCGGCCATGCTGCTGTCGGTGATCGGCGGGCTGACCACGCTTGCCAGCGGCGGCGCGGGCATCATCATGGGCGGTGGGCAGAGCGCGGCCAATACCGCGCTGCAACAGGACGGCCAGCGCCCGCCCACCGTGCGCGTGCGCATGGGCGAGCCGATCCGCGTCTACACCGCGCGCGATCTCGATTTCGGGCAGGCCCCGGCAGTCCGCTGATCGGCATGAGCGCCGAGATCCACCAGCTGGGCGGCGCGCCCGATGCGGCCGTGCCGATCGTGGCCTCGGGCTCGGTCTATCTCGATGCCTATCTCGCGCCATTCCGCGAATGGCTCGACCGGGACACGGTGACCGAGATCCTGGTGAACAACCCGGGCGAGATGTGGGTGGAGGATGCCGCGCAGGCCGGGGGGATGCAGCGGATCGCGCTTCCCGCCATCGACGACAAGCTGGTTCAGCGCCTGGCCGAACAGGTCGCGCGGATCAGCCACCAGGGCATCAACCGCGAACACCCGCTGCTCGGCGCGACCCTGCCCGATGGCGCGCGCATCCAGTTCTGCGGCCCGCCTGCCACGCGCAAGCACTGGGCCATGGCGATCCGCCGCCACCGCCGGCTGGACCTGCCGCTGGACGCCTACGACGCCGGCCCGCTCGCCAGCGCGGAAGATGCACAGCTGCCCGATCCGCAGGCCCAGCCGATCGCATTCCTGCGCGCCGCGATCCGCGCGAGGAAGACGATCCTCATTTCCGGGGGCACCAGCACCGGCAAGACGACATTCCTCAACGCCATGCTGGGCGAGATTCCCGCGCACGAACGCGTGATCCTGGTGGAAGATACGCCCGAACTGAAGCTGCCGGGGGCCAATGGCCTTGGCCTAGTGGCGGTGAAGGGGGAACTCGGCGAGGCCAAGGTCGGCGCCAATGAACTGCTGCAATCGGCGCTGCGCCTCAGGCCCGATCGCATCGTGCTGGGCGAATTGCGCGGCGCGGAAAGCGTCAGCTTCCTGCGCGCCATCAACACCGGCCATCCGGGCAGCTTCTCCACCATCCATGCCAATTCCCTGCGCGGCGCGTTGGAACAGCTGAGCCTGATGGTCATGCAGACCGGCATCGGCCTCACCCGGCCCGACACCATCGCCTATGCCGCGAACGTGATCGACGTCATCGTCCAGCTCAGCCGGACGGATGGCAAGCGTGGCATCAGCGCCATCGCCGAAGCCCGCGACCTCGCGGACCTCTAGCCGCCGGATCGGACGTGGCGCGGCCTGTCTTGCGCCGGTCACATGGTCTTGCCACTGACAGCCCCATGGCGAGCGATCCCACCCTGTCGAACGCGGCCAACGACCCCGCCGATCCTGCGCCGGCCAGCCGCTATTTCAACCGCGAGCTCTCGTGGCTGGCCTTCAACGACCGCGTGCTGGCAGAGGCGGCCAACCCCGCCTACCCGCTGCTCGAACGGCTCCGGTTCCTGTCGATCTCGGGCAGCAATCTCGATGAGTTCGTGATGATCCGGGTCGCCGGGCTCGCCGGGCAGGTGCGCAGCAAGATTGCAGAGACATCCATCGACGGGCGCACCCCGCGCCAGCAACTCGCCGCGATCGACGGAAAGGTGCGCGCGCTGCAGATCAAGCAGCAGCAAGCGCTCGATACCCTGCGCCTGCTGCTTGCGGCCGAGGGCATCCATATCGAGGGTGAGCAGCAGATCGGCGTGCAGGCCGAGGCGTGGCTGCGCGACTGGTTCGAAAGCCACATCGTGCCCGTGGTCACGCCGCAGGCGCTCGATCCCGCAAACCCCTTCCCCTTCGTCGCGAACGGCGGCATCGGCGCCCTGTTCACCCTGCAACGCGAGAGCGACGGCAGCCGCCTCATAGAGATGGTGCTGATCCCGCAGGCGCTCGACCGGTTCGTCGCGCTGCCGGCGGAGCTGACGGACGGGGAAAGCGTGCTCATCGCCGTCGAGCGTCTGGTATGCCGCTACGCCGGCATCCTCTTCCCCGGGTTCAGGGTGCTGGGCGACGGCGTGTTTCGCGTGCTGCGCGACAGCGATCTGGAAATCGAGGAGGAGGCCGAGGACCTCGTCCGCCTGTTCCGCAGCGCCATCCAGCGCCGCCGCCGGGGGCAGGTCATCATGCTCGAACTGGCCGATGATTTCGATCCCGATGCCGAGGACCTGCTGCGCGAGAAGCTCGGGCTGGCGCAAGCCCTCGTGACCAGGACCGGCGGTATGCTCGGTATTTCGGGGCTTGCCCAGGTGGTCGAAACGGACCGTCCCGAGCTCAGGTTTCCTCCCTACACCCCGCGCTATCCCGAGCGGGTGCTGGAACACGACGGCGACGTTTTCGCCGCCATCGGCGCCAAGGACTTCATCGTCCACCACCCTTACGAGAGCTTCGAGGTCGTGGTCGATTTCCTGCGCCAGGCTGCAGCCGATCCCAGGGTCGTCTCGATCAAGCAGGCGCTTTACCGCGCGGGCAACCAGCCCACTGTCATCAACGCGCTGATCGCCGCGGCGGAGGCGGGCAAGTCCGTCACCGCCGTGGTCGAACTGAAGGCGCGGTTCGATGAAGAGCAGAACCTGAAATGGGCGGGCGAGCTGGAACGCGCCGGGGTCCAGGTGATCTACGGCTTCATCGACATGAAGACCCATGCCAAGGTCAGCATGGTGGTGCGCGAGGAGGACGGCGCCTACCGCGTCTACTGCCATCTTGGCACCGGCAACTATCACCCGGTCACCGCGCGCATTTATACCGATCTGAGCTATTTCACCGCCGATCCGGCCTTCGGGCGCGACGCGGCAAAGCTGTTCAATTTCGTCACCGGCCATGTCGAGCCCGATACGATGGAACGCCTCTCCATCAGCCCGCTTACCTTGCGTGAGCGCCTGGTCGCCGACATCGACCACGAAATCGCGCTCGCCCGCGAGGGCCGGCCCGCCGCGATCTGGGGGAAGATGAACGCGATCACCGAACGTGGGCTGATCGACAAGTTCTACGAGGCGAGCGCCGCGGGCGTCAAAGTCACGCTGGTGGTGCGCGGCATCTGCTGCCTGCGTCCGGGCGTGCCGGGGCTTTCCGAAAACATCACCGTGAAATCGATCATCGGCCGCTTCCTGGAACACAGCCGCATTTACGCCTTTGGCAACGGCCGTCCGCTGCCGTCGGAAGAGGCCATCGTCTATTTCTCCAGCGCCGACCTGATGGACCGCAACCTGTATCGCCGGGTGGAGGCGCTGGTGCCGATCTGCAACCCCACGGTGCACGAACAGGTGCTGGGGCAGGTGATGCTGGCGAACCTGCTCGATACCGAACAAAGCTGGCTGCTCGACGGGACGAGCGGCGTTTATCACCGGGTTGGCGACGGCAATGTTGTTGTCGGCGAGCAATTCAACTGCCACGGCTACTTCATGACCAACCCTTCGCTCAGCGGTCGTGGCGATGCGCTGGCGGACAGCCGGGTTCCCGACCTGGCCGAACGCCAGACGCCGACGTTGCCCGCGCACCCGCGGTGAGCGCGCTGCCCGCACGGCGCGGGGCGCAAGCCATCGAAGCGCCGCATTCGGCGGTGATCGATATCGGTTCGAACACCGTGCGGCTGGTCGTCTATTCCGGCCCGCGCCGCGCGCCCAGTGTCTGGCTCAACGAAAAGGTCACCGCCCGGCTGGGACGCGATCTTGCCGTCACCGGGGCGATCCCGCCGGCAGCCGAGCGACTGGCGTTCGAAGGGCTCGCCCGCTTCGCCGCGATCCTGCGCGATCTGGGCATAGAGGACGTCGTTACCGTCGCCACTGCTGCCGCGCGCGAGGCTGCCAACGGTCCGGCCTTCATCGACAAGGTCCGCGGCCTCGGCCTGCATCCGCGGGTGCTGTCGGGCACCGAGGAAGCGGCCAGCGCGGCCTATGGCGTGATCGGTGCCTTTCCGGGGGCCAGGGGCGTGGTAGCCGACATGGGTGGCGGCAGCCTGGAACTGATCGCTGTCGATAACGGCGAATGTCATCACGGCGAAAGCCTGCCGCTCGGCACCCTGCGCCTGCCGGTCCTGCGCGAAAGGGGCGCGGCGGCCTTCCGCCAGGCGATCGAGCAGGAAATGGCCAAGGTCGGCTGGGCACAGGCCCACGGGGGGCCGCTCTACCTGGTCGGGGGCACCTGGCGGGCCATGGCGATCTACGCCATGCACGCGGCGAACTATCCGCTCGGCGATCCGCAGGCCTATGCCTTTACTCCGGAAGAGGCGGAGCGGCTGGCAAAGAGCCTTTCCAAGACCGACCCGGCGGCTCTTACCGCCATCCCCGGCATATCCACCAGCCGTGCGGCGGGCCTGCCCGATGCCGCGGCGATGCTGCGGGTGATGTTGCAGGAGCTGGCGCCGGAAGCGCTGGTGATTTCCGCCTGGGGCCTGCGCGAGGGCCTGCTTTTCGAACGATTGGACAAGGCGGCGCGGGAGCAGGATCCGCTGCTTGCCGCCGTCACCCACTTCGCCACCCCGCGCGGCAGCAGCATCACCGACGCCGCCCTCAAGTGCGCGTGGACGGCAGAGGCCGTGGGCGGGACCGGGCGCGAGGCTGAACGGGTGCGGCTGGCCGCCACGCTGCTGACCCAGGCAGCCGCGCGGATCGAACCCAACATGCGCCTGTCGCATTCGGTCGACTGGGCGCTGGAGAAACGCTGGGTGGGCATAGACCACCGGGGCCGCGTGATGATGGCGCAGGCGCTGCGCGCCAGCTGCGGACAACCGCGTCTGGTGCCGGCCTGGCGCGAGCTGGCCGGGGAGGAGCAGCTTCACCGCGCAAGCGCCTGGGGCCTGGCCAACCGCCTGTGCCGCAAGATCGGCGCGGGCACGCGCACGTCCCTTACCACCAGCGCCCTCAGGCGCGACGGCGACAGGCTGGTCCTGCGCTTTGACGAAAGCCGCACGCACATGATGAGCGAGGCCGTGCGCGGCGAGCTTGCCCAGCTTGCCGGCTGGCTCGGGCTCGAATCCGCCATGGAAGCGGGATCGGTCAGCGAACCCTGACGAGAGCTCGCAGCGCCGCAAAACGCCAACTGTGAAAACTTGGCGGCGCCTAAGGTGGCGTCGCCCAGCGCTGCACCGTTAATCAACATTTTGGCTCTTTGCAGCTATTCCCTCACCGGCACCCGCTGGCGCCATGCGCCGGCAACGAGAAGGACCGCCTGCCATGCCCAGCCTGCCGCCATCGCTGATCGCCATGATCGCGGACCGCGTTGCCGACCCGCGCCGTCGTCAGTTCGGCGGGGACCGCACGCAACATGGCAGCACCAGCGATCCGGCCGCCATCCAGGGCTTCATGAACGAGACCCGGCGCGACGACGGCGCTGGCGGACCCGATCCGTTTGACCTGATCCGCGAGCAGATGGCGTCTTGGGGCCAGGCGATGCCCGCCATGTTCCTTTCCAGCGATGCGCAGGGCAACCGCTCCGCGTCCTCATCCAATCCCGCGACCCCGCTCGCTGCGCCCGCCGGCGAGGCTGATCTTGCCGCGCTGGAAGCCCGCGTCGGGCGCCCGTTGCCGGATGACCTGCGGCAGATGTTCGGCATTGCCAACGGCGGCTGGGGGCCGGGCTATTCGCACACCGAAGGCCACGGACCGGGCCTGATGTCCGCGCGCGGTATTATACGCGAACTCGACGACCTCGAACGGCGCGGTCCCGGCTACACGGGCGAGGTGGCCTGGCCGGGCAGCTTCGTGCCCCTGACCGACAACATGGGCCCCGCTGCCTACGATCTGGATACCGGGCAGGTTTGGCAATGGGACGAGTACTGGTACGACCACGACAAGACGATCGACCAGGCGTGGTCGGTCTCGCACGCCAGCCTCGCGGATTTCCTGCAGGACTGGCTGATGAACGAATGAGCCTTCAGTAACCCCAGCGCAGCCCCAGCCACACGGTGCGCGGGGCGCCCAGATCGATCGAGCCGCCCTGGTTGCGGGTGACCACGTCCTCGTCCGTCAGGTTCTCCACCCGTCCTACCACCGACAGGTCGCGCCACAGCGGCACCTGGCCGAACAGGTCGATCGTGGTCGCGGCGGGGAGCGCATCGTCTTCCTGGTCCCCTTCGAACTGCTCGCCCACGTGGCGCAAGGTGGCAGAGAGGCGACCGCCCGCGACAAATTCATAAGCGGCGGTCAGGCTGGCGGCAAATTCCGGCACCTGCGCCGGGCGGTTTCCGTCAAGAGGCGCGGCAAAGCCGGTGCCGACGACCTCGGCATCGGTGATAGCCAGCGTGGTATTGAGCGAGAGCAGGCCGGAATCGAAGCTGGCGGCGAATTCCACCCCGTTCGCCTCGATCGCGTCGAGGTTGCGGCGTTCGCGCAGGTTGGGGGCGAGGGTGACGTTGGCGATGGCGTCCTCCACCGTGTTATCGAAATAGGTCGCGGCAAGGCGCAGGCCGGGGGCGGGCGTCAGGTCGAGGCCGATCTCCCAGCCTTCCAGCCGTTCCGGATCCAACGCGGCGTTGGCCAGGGTCGTCACCGGGAACACAACGAAGGGGCGGTAGAGCTCGTTCAGCGTCGGCAGGCGAAAGCTGGTGTAGTATGCCCCGCGCACGGCCAGCGCATCGCTCGCGCGGTAGAGAGCGCCGGCGCGCCAGGTCACCTCCCAGTCGCTGCGGTCGGCATAGGCGTCGTCCTGGATCACAGTGCCCGCGCCGTTCAGCGCGCGGTAGTATCCCTCGCGGATGGTGTAGCGGTCGGCACGCACCCCGCCCGTCAGCGTCAGCGCGCCCAGTTCCCAGTCGTCTTCCACATACAGGCCGAGATCGGTGTTCACCCCGCCCGCGAACCGCTGTTCCGTGCGGGCGCCGGTAAAGGCGGAAAAGGCATCCTCGAACAGGTCGCCTTCGCTGCGGCGATAGTCCGCACCCAGCCGCAGCGTGTGCGCGTCGCCCAGCGGCGGGCGGACCTCCAGCTTGCCACCGATGCCGCTGGCAGGCGTGTCCTTCTGGTCGAGCACAGGCACGAACCGGGTGGAGGAAATAACGACATTGGTGAAATTGCGCCACTGCCCGTAGGCGATGGCATCCACCTGCCACGGCCCGCGGCTGACGACGCGCAGTGATACGTCCTGCCCCTCGATCGAACTGTCCGCCCCTTCGAAGCGCAGCACGCGATCGTCCGCAAAGGCGAGCGCGCGGGCCTGCACCTCCAGATCGCCCACCTGCTGCACGATCCGCGCGCCGGCCGACCAGCCATCGTAACTGGCGCGGGCCGTGGCGGGCATTCGCTGATTGCGCGGCGTGGTGAAGAACCCGTCGCCGCGGTCCCAGCGCCCGTGGATGACGGCGTAACCATCGCCCAGTTCGGGCGCGACGCTGGCCGAGAGTTCGGTGTCGCCGCGATGATTGGCCAGGGCGCTTGCCTGCACCAGCCCCAGCGTGGCGGCGTCGGCGCTTTCCAGCGCGATCGTGCCCGCCAATGCCCCGCCGCCAAACGGGCCGGAGCCGCCGCCGCGTGTCACGCGGATGGTGCCGAGCCGTTCGGGCGCGATGGCGCTGAACGGGATGTAGCCGAAAAACGGGTCGCCGACGGGCACCCCGTCGAGCAGCACCAGCGCGCGGCTGGAAGCGTTGCCGCCCAAGGCCCGCAACGTGGCGCCCTGCGCCGAGGGGTTGGCCGAGCGGCTATCCGACCGGCGAAACTGCTGGAACCCCGCGACATTTCCCAACGCGTCCTCCAGCCGCCCGCTGGCGGTGGTGACGAGCTGTTCGCGATCGATCTCGACGGTGGAATAGGCCGGTGTTCCCGGGGTATCGGGCAATCCCTGGCCAAGGACCACGATCACGTTCGGATCGGTGTCGTCCTGCGCTGTATCCTGCGCCAGGGCAGGAGCCGCGAACAGGCAGGCAGCGGTGCTGGCGAGCAGCAGGATTTTCATGGGCGCAAACTTCCGACGTTGATTTTGTCCAGCGCCCTAGCCGATCGCCGGGTCAAGGTCACCCGCCGATCGCCATGTTTCCTGCGGTGGCGGCCTGTTCCCTCCCCCTGTTGGCGAAGATCATAACGGGTGTTACTGTTATCGCGTCGCAGAGTCGCTTGGGGAGAGACGGCTTATGAAGGTTCATCGCATTCTCGCAGGCGCCGCCGGCCTGTTCGCGCTGACGGTGTCGGCGCCCGCGCTGGCGACCTGCGCCGATCTCGCCCGCACCGCGCTCAGCGATGGACGGGTCGTCTCGGCAGAAGTCGTGCCCGCCGGCACGTTCCAGCAGCCCGGCGCCATGGCCGCGCCCGGCGTCGCCCCGGCCGATTACGGTGCGCTGCCCGCGTTCTGCCGCGTGCGCCTGCACCTGACGCCGAGCGCCGACAGTGATATCAATTCCGAAGTGTGGCTGCCGCTGGACGACTGGAACGGCAAGTACGTCGGCATCGGCAACGGCATCTGGGCTGGCACGATCAGCTACGCCCAGATGGCCGAGCCGCTGGCCCGCGGATATGCGGCGGCCAGCACCGACACCGGCCACACCGGGAACGGCCTCACGGCAACCTGGGCGGTCGGCCATCCGGAGCGGCTCGTCGATTTCGGCCATCGCGCCGTCCACGTTACCACCGTCGCCGCCAAGGCCCTGGTGCGCGCGATGTATGGCCGGGGGCCGGACCTCAGCCTGTGGAATTCGTGCTCCACCGGAGGGCGGCAGGGCCTGATGGCGGCGCATCGCTATCCGGAGGATTTCGACGCCATCAGCGCCATGGCTCCCGCCAATCCGATGACCGACCTGATGGTGCAGTCCATGTGGGCAGGCTGGCAGCCGCAGCGCTACGCGGTGCAACTCACCCCGCAGGTGCTGGGCATGGTGCACGGGGCGGCGGTGGCGCAATGCGATGCGCTCGACGGAGTGACGGACGGCCTCGTCTCGCGCCCGCTCGCCTGCACCTTCGATCCGGTGCAATTGCAATGCCGCCCGGGCCAGGGCGAGGGCTGCCTCTCGCCCGGCCAGGTCGGTGCGATGCAGAGCCTTTATCGCGGCACCCGCGCCGCCGATGGCGAGCAGCTGCTTCCCGGTTGGCCTGTGGGCAGCGAGATGCAGATGGCGCTGCTGGTGATGGGGCAGGAGCCTTTCCCCGTCGCCACCAGCTATTTTCGTGACCTGGTGTTCGGCGACCAGCCGGGGTGGGACTGGCGCACCTTCGATTACCGCAGCGGGCTTGCCGCCTCGGGCGCTTACGGCGCCGCCATTCTCGACGTGCCGAGCGATGGCCTTGCCGCGTTTTTCGCGCGCGGGGGCAAGCTCCTGCTCAGCCACGGCTGGGCCGACGGCCTGATCCCGGCCACCAACACGCTGGCCTTCCACCACGACCTGTTCAACGCACTGCCGCCGGCGCAGCGGGATGGCCAGCTGCGGCTGTTCATGGCCCCGGGCATGGATCACTGCGCCGGCGGCGAGGGGCCGAGCAGCTTCGATACGCTGGGCACGATCGACGCCTGGGCGCATACCGGCGTTGCGCCAGCCCGTATCGTCGCCACCCGGCCGACCGCTGCGCCCTCGATGCCGGGACAGCCGCCGGCACCCCCGCGCGCCGCGATGACCCGGCCGCTGTGCCCGTGGCCGCTGGTGGAGATCTACAATGGCACCGGCGATGCGTCGGATGCCGCGAGCTTCACCTGCGCTGCGCCGCCGACCTAGGGTCGTGATTGAGGAGCGGGATGAGGGGCTCAGGGCTTGAAATCGAGCCCGCCTCGCCGCTCGGCAAAGCGCCAGCCCTCGGCGCATCGCACGCAGCGATCCTCGTAGGTTCCGATCAGCGGCGATCGGGCGTCCTGCACTGGCAAACCTTCTGCCGCCGCGTCTCCGACATAGAGGACGATCACCGAGCGCACCCGCGCCTCGCCTTCGCTCACCACGTCGACCAGCACGTTGGCCATCACATGGCGCTGCGCCCTCGCCGGCCGGGCCGTGAAGCTGGCCAGGATCGCCGCGCGGCCGACGATCGGGTCGCCCCCGCTAGGCCGAAGCAACACCGCATCGTCGGTGCAGAGCGCGGCGCAGCGCGCCCAGTCCTGCGCATCGTTCGCCCAGACGTATTCGTGCACCAGGCGCGTGACGTCCGTCTCGATCGCACGCCGTTCCTGTTCGGTCATCACGCCAGCCTCGTGCGATTGAGAAAGCGCGAGGTGCCGTCCTCGTCCTCGGCATCAAGGCGCTCCAAAAGCTTGTCGACGATGCTTTCGAACCCCGCCAACTCGTCCTGCTCCAGCTTGCCGAACAGGTAGTGTGCGACCTTTTCGCCCTGCGGCAGCATCAGCTGATAGAGGCGCTTGCCCTCCTTCGACAGGCTGAGCCACTTGCGGCGGCGGTTGGTTGCGTCGGTTTCGACCACCAGCCGTCCGTGACGCTTTAGCGTGGCCACGGCGCGGCTGATGCTCATGGGGTTGACGCCGGTCAGCTCGGCGACTTCGTGGCTGGCAGTGCGGCCAAGCGAACCCACCATCATCAGCAGGCGAAACTCGTTGAGGCTGATCCGGTAGCGGTGGGCAAGATGGGTCGAGAACGGCGCCATCAGCCGGTTGTGCAGCTTCAGCAGCCGGTGCAGCAGCACTACCTCGCGGTTTTCGTCAGCGTGAACCATGCCCAGCCCCCTCTTTCCCGCGTGGATCGTAACATCCGTTAGCGTCGGCGCCAAGGTTTGCCGAAGCTGTTTGCGCCGGGCCCAGATTCTCCATGCATCATTTACTGGCCGGACTGCGCTGGACTCCTCCTTCGCAGCATCGCATTGCTGGCGCTGGCTTGGCTCGCCAGACGCACGGTCGCGGGGCGCTCAAGGCTGAGCGGCGTTATCCGCCGCTGTCATGCCCTTCAATCGGGCTGGCGGTCAGGCCGATTGCCGCGCCCGTTGCCACCGCCCCGGCCCTGACCACGCTCCGCCTGCTGCTGCGGCGCGGCCTCTGCCTGTTGCTGCGCCTGCGGCTGCTGCTGGCGCTCCTGTCGCGGCTGACGCTGGGCGCGTTCGGCCTGGCGCTGCTGCGCTTGTTGCGACTGCTGCTGGCGAGTCTGCTCCGCCGCGGCGAGCTGCACCTGCCGCTGCTGGGCCTGTTCGGCCTGCCGTTGCGCGCGCTCCTGCCGAGCCTGCGCCTGCCGCTCCTGCTGACCCTGCCGCTCCTGCTGCGCCTGACGTTCCTGCTGCGCCTGACGTTCCTGCTGCACCTGACGATCCTGGCGTGACCGCTCCTGCTGCTGGCGCTGGCCGCGTTCCTGCCGGGCCTGGGTCTGCTGCTCCTGCTGCTGGCGCTGCGCACGCTCCTGCCGGGCCTGGGCCTGCTGCTCCTGCTGCTGGCGCTGGCCGCGTTCCTGCCGGGCCTGGGCTTGCTGCGATTGAGCCTGCCGCGATTGGGTCGCTCGTTCCTGCCGGACTTCGGTCTGTCGCTCCCGGGTCTGTCGCTCTCGGCTCTGTCGCTCCCGGGCCTGACGCTCCCGGGCCTGTCGCTCTTGAGCCTGCCGCTCTTGCTGCTCACCGCGACTGCGCTCCTGCCGGGCCTGAGCCTGCTGTTCACGCTGCCGGCTTGCGGCTTGTTCGGCCTGCCGCTGCTGCGATACCGCCCGCCTGTCCTGCCGAGCCCGGTCCTGCTGAGCCCTGTCCTGCTGAGCCCGGTCCTGCTGAGCCCTGTCCTGCTGAGCCCGGTCCCGCTGACCACGATCGCGATCGGCCTGTTCGGGGCGCGGACGTTCGCGCTGGCTGGCGGTTTCCTGCTGGCGAAGCTCCGCGCGCTGCCTCGTGGCACTCTGCTGGGCCATGCGCGGGCGAGCATCCTGCCGGCGAACATCTTGCCCGCGGTCACCCTCTTCGCGGCGAGCGGCGAACCGCTCGGCAGCCACACGTCGCTCTGCCAGCGCTCCACGGGGCGCGCGATCAACGGCGCGAATCCGCTCCACCTCGGCAGCGCGGACGGCGCGCGGCTCGTCACGGCGCTCGCTCCATGCCCGGCGCGGGGTCGCCTCGGCCCGGCGGTCGTCACGCACGAACAGCGGGCGACGATCGATCAGGCGGTCGCTGGCGCGTTCGATACGCGGTGCCGCACCCTGGAAATCGTTGCGTTGCCAGCGCGTGAACCGGGTGCTGGCCTCCTGCCGCGCCAGCCGTTCGCCATCCCACCGGCGCGTGGCGGTTTCGGCATGGTCGCGCTGCCAGTTGGTCCATTGCCGGTTGTCGCGGCGAGCTCTGTCCCACCGCCGCTGTTCGGCAGCGATCTCGCGGCGTCGCTCGGCCCAGCGGCGGGCATCGACGCCGCGATGATCGGCCCGGCGGGCAACCTGGTAAAGCTCGCCGCCGCGGTCGTAATGCGCGTGCGCCGCGCGCCGCTGCCGGGCGGCATGATCGCGCCGCAGCACGCGGCCATCGCGGTCGTAGACCACCACCAGCCGGTCATCACGATAGCCGTAGGAATAGAGCGGATCGCGCACCAGGAACGGGCGCGTGGCGCGCGGCTCGTAATAGTAATGGCGATACCCGCCGCGCACCGGCTCGGCGTAGCGGTAGTAGCCGTCGTTCGTCTGCCATGCCCACGGCTGCGCGCCATCGTAGGAGAATCCGTAATCCGGCTGCGAGGTGCCCAGCACGCCGCCGATCAGCGCGGCAAGGGCGAGCCAGGTGTACTGGTCGCTGCCGGCGTTATCGTCGTAATAGGCCGGATCGTCACCGTAGGCGTCGTCGTAGTAGGCGTCGGCAAACCCCTCGTCATACCGGCCCCAATCGCCATAGGGGACATCCTGCGCGTATCCGCCGGACGCATAATCCCAGGCAGGCGCAGCGCCATAACTGTCGTAGTCGCCGTACCCGTTGGCCAGCAGCGGCAGGGCATCGCCGAAGCCGCCGCCAAAGCCGTCGCCGCCCGCGTAATCGTCATAGCCGCCGAAGCCTTCGTCCAGGGCGAAATCGTAGGCGCCGTCGCTGTCGCCCAGCCCAAAGAGCGGCGGGGTCTGCGCCATATCGTCGGGTCCGCAAGCGGACAGCGAAAGCGCGAGTACCGAGGCGCCAAGGAGAGCGAGGGGCTTGCGAAAGATGGACTGCGGCATGGCTCGGATCCTCGAAACTGATCCGTGCCGGACGTGGGCGTAGGGGAAACCAGCCAGGCACGAATCGCAAAAACGTTGCATTCAGCTTTCGACCAGCCTGGCTGAACACATTGTGCCCAGGCCGTTCATGCAACGTGAAGCAAAGGATGCCTGCCGGCCCTTCCAGATTCGCATCTCTGGAGGATGGTCGAGCCGTATTCGACCACCGCCCTCTCCATCGTTGGAAAGGGCGGCGGCATGGATCAGACGGCGGCTTCTTCCGCGCTCACCGCGCCCTTGGCCGTCATGGCGTTTGCGAGATATTCGGACGCGATGCCGAACAGCGCGCCGATGATGATCGAACCGATCACCGGGCCGATCGCCTGACCCGGCGTCAGCTCCGCCAGCAGGACCGGACCGGCCACCGAGGCAAAGCCGTAAACGCTCGCCGGGATGGTGGCGAGCAAGGGCAGCCTGCTGGCGAGGCAGATGACAAAGGCACCGAGGCCCACCGCCACCGGCGCGGCCATCTGACCCAGCCCGGCAAAGGCGCCTCCGGCCAGCAGCACTGCAACCATCCCCACCAGCGCACCAAAGCTCATGCCGACGATCGCAGTGGTCATGCCCTTGACCCCGCCACCCGAGTGGAAATGGCAGCCCCAGGCGATGAAGCTGATCCATACGAGCCCGGGCAACACGGCGGCCAGCGGGCCGACGTAAAGCCATGTATCGAGAACGGCGAGAAGGCCCACCGACAGGGCCAACGCGATATATGCGGACATTATCCTCTCCCTAGATGCGGCCTCTGCGGGTCGCCGGGAAACAGACTAAGTCAATTTGCGCGGAAGTCCATACGGCGACTACGCTGCCTGCGGCCTATGGACATTAACAATTACGATACGTGTGGCAGAGGCATGCACCGTTCGGCCTTGCGGAATTTTCGTATATGTGAAATACCGTCGCTATGGCCAGCAATATCACTCCTGCCCTCGTGCAATCGAGTTCGGTCAAATCGGCCACGCGCACGCTCGACATCATCGAATATATCGTTGCCGCCGGACGCCCGCTGGTAGCGCAGGAAGTGGCAACGGCGCTGGGCATCCCGGTGTCGAGCCTCAGCTATCTCCTCGCCACTCTGGTGGACCGGCAGTATCTGCAACGCGACGGGCGGCGCTACTCGGCTGGGCCGGGTTTGTCGCGCCTGCAGGCGGCGGGCGGCGGCGGGTACACCCTGGCGGAACGCGCCGCGCCGCTGGTGCGCACCTTGCGAATGCAGTTGAACGAGACGACCAGCTTCTTCGTTCGCGACGGCTGGCAGATCGAGGCGCTGGTGACCGAGAGCAGTGAACAGGCGCTGCGTTACACCGTGCCGCAGGGCCGTTCGCTGCCGATGCACGCGCTGGCGGGCGGCAAGGCGCTGCTCGCCGCGCTGCCGGATGATGAGCTGGTCGGCTATTTTGCGCAGAGCGAGCGCGAGACCTTTACCGACAGCACCATCACCGACGAGGACCAGCTGCGCGCGCAACTGGCGCAGATCCGCGACCGCGGGTTCGCCAGCACCGAGGACGAATACTCGCGCGGCATCGTGGGCACGGCGCGCGTCGTCCGCGTGGGCGGCGAGCCGGTGGGATCGCTATCCGTCGCCGTGCCACGCGCACGCTTCGACGCCGCACTCGAGGCGCGCATCTGCGACCTTCTCGACAAGACCGCCGCGCTGCTCGAGCAGGCCTAGTACTCTTCGGGCTCCTCCGGCGTGTCGGCGGTGTGCGTCGGCCCGGCCGTGCGATCCCCGCGGGCCAGCGCGAACACCACGCCCGACAATAGCAACAGCGCGATGAGGTTGGGCAGCACCATCAGGCCGTTGGCGATATCGCCCATGCGCCAGATAAGGTCGGATTCGCGTGTCGCGCCCACGAAGATCGCCACGCACCACAGCACCCGCCAGCCCATGAGCAGCATCTTTTCACCGCCCAGCGTGGAGCCGGGGAAGCGGTCGTAGATGAAGGTGATGGCTCGCTCGCCGTAATAGCTCCAGGTCAGCAGCGTGGTGAACACGAACAATAGCAGCGCGATGCTGGCCACCAGCGTGCCGAGCGGGACCGACCCCACGGTAAAGGGGAACGCCGCGGCAAAGGCGCCACTGGTCACCGCGAAGCCTTGCAGCTGACCGTCCTGCCAGGCGTGTTGCACCGGCTGGCCATTGGCGCTGAAGTTGCCTTCCACCGTCAGGATGACGAGCGCGGTCATGGTGCAGATCACGATGGTGTCGATGAATGTGCCGAGCATGGCCATGCGGCCCTGGAACTGCGGATCGTCGGTCTGCGCCACGGCGTGGGCGATGGGGGTGGAGCCCTGCCCCGCCTCGTTCGAGAACAGCCCGCGCGCCACGCCCGCGCGGATCGCCAGGATCACCGCCGCGCCCACGAAGCCGCCGCTGGCGCTCTGCGCGTTGAAGGCGCCGCCAAAGATGCGGCCGAAGGTTTCCGGAATGTCTCCGATGTTCAGCGCGATGGCGATCAGCGCCATGACGATATAGGCCGCTGCCATGAACGGCACGACCGTTTCGGCGACGTTGCCGATCGACTTGATGCCGCCGATGATCACCACGAACACCAACACCGCCACGATCAGCCCGCCCAGCCATTCCTCGATGCCGAACAGTTCGTTGAGCCCGTCCGCCACCGCGTTCGCCTGGATACCGTTGCCGGTCACCAGCGCGCTGATGAGCGTGCCCACGCAGAAGAAGATCGCCAGCCATGTCCACTTCGGGCCAAGGCCCATCATGATGTAGCTCATCGGACCGCCGCGATAGGTGCCGTTGCTGGTCGTCTCGCGGTAACGGATGGCAAGGCTGCCTTCCGCAAAGGCCAGCGCCATGCCGAACAGGGCGGTGATCCACATCCAGAAGATCGCGCCGGGGCCACCCAGCGCGATGGCCGTGGCGACGCCCGCCAGATTGCCCGTGCCGACCTGCCCGGACAGCGCGGTGGACAGCGCGGCAAACGGCGAGATCTCGCCCGCGCCCGATTTCTTGCGGCCGGCGAACAGGTTCGTCAGCGCCGGCCAGAAATTGGTGATCGGATAGCCGCGCAGGCCGATCATGAACCACAGGCCGGCCCCCAGCAAGACGATGGCAAGGGGCGGGAACGGCAGCACCTGCGCGCCGTCCCAGGTGCCGCCCCAGATGAAATCGGCGACGTTGGTCACCGGCCCCAGCAGGCGTTCGTCGAATGTCATCTCGCTGCGCGTGGCCATGTTGTCCCCTCGTCCATCCGTTTCGCGATCGGGGCCTTGCTATCGGTGCGGGGCGCATATGCAAACCCTTCGCCGCCATTTTATCGGTAAGCGCCATCTGCAAGCGGCCTTGCCAACGACGCGCTCCGCGCCTAGATAGCCAGCCGTCTTCCGACATCGCGGAACCTCGAAAGCCCCTCCCGGACACTGCCCGGGGCGGCGAGGAGCCCTACCCGGAAGGCCCTGTGATCTTGAACAGCGAGCGACACGACATGGCCCAGCCGACCCCCGCCCAGACGCCCTCGCCCACCCCGGCGAAGAAGAAGACCAGCCCGTCGGAATTCATGCGCCAGGTGCGTGCCGAGGGGAACAAGATCGTCTGGCCGAGCTGGCCCGAAACCGCACGCACCGCGGTGTTCGTCGGTATTCTGGTGCTGATCCTGTCGCTGTTCTTCCTTGCCGTCGATTCGTTCTTCGGCTTCACCGTGCGCGAACTGCTCGGCTTCATCGGCTGACCCGCGCGCGACAACTGACATTCTTGAGGGAAACGACACACCCATGGCTGCCCGCTGGTATATCATCCACGCCTACTCCGGTTTCGAGAACAAGGTGCGTGACGCGATCCTCTCCGAGGCTGAGCGTCTCGGCCTGTCCGAAGGCGTGGCGGAGGTCGAAGTTCCGACCGAGACCGTGACCGAGATCAAGCGCGGCAAGAAGGTGCAGACCGAACGCAAGTTCATGCCCGGCTACGTGCTGGCCAAGCTGAACCTGACGGACGATGTCTATCACCTCGTCAAGAACACCCCCAAGGTCACCGGCTTCCTGGGCAGCGGCAACAAGCCGCAGCCGATCAGCGAAAAGGAAGCCGCGCGCTATTTCGGCGGGGTCGAGGAAGCCAAGTCCGCACCCAAGAAGGACATCAGCGTCGATTACGAGATCGGCGATGCGGTCAAGGTGCTGGAAGGCCCCTTCGCCAGCTTCAACGGCGAGGTCGAGGAGCTCGATTTCGACAAGGCCAAGGTCAAGGTCAGCGTTTCGATCTTCGGTCGCGGCACGCCGGTGGAACTGGACTTCGACCAGGTCGAACTGGTCAAGTAAGCCCTTGGGGCCGGCCGGTCAGATCCGGTTGGCCACCCAGGCGATCGCCAGCGCGGCGGGCACGAACATGGCCTGGGCCAGCAGCGTGCCGACGAGGCGGCTGCCCGAAATCCACACGATGGCCTGCCGATAGGCGGGCTCCCCCAGCTGGCCGTCGACCACGTCGTCGGTCAGCATGGACAGCTGCGGGTCGATTACCAGGAACAGCAGGATCGTAGCGAACCCGTTGATGAGCGCCGAAAGCTGCGATGCCGTCACCCGGTACTCCGGGTTCAGATAGCCCGCATAGATCGAGGCGAGCACGCCTGTCACCAGGATCGCCTGCGCCACGCAATTCGCGCCAAGTATGCCCCAGCCAACCGACTGCGGGCGGCGCAGGTTCTTCAGATGCAATGGGCGCGGCAGCGTTGCCGCGTCGCGCAGGGTGCGAAGCCCGGCGGGCGTCGCCGTGCGCAGCGCCAGGCGGGCGAGCGACTTCTTCTCCCGCATCCCCTCGATCACCCTGGCGAACAGGCGCTGGGTGCTTGGCACCAGCAGCACGCCCACCACCACGCCGACCGTGGACGCGGCGATCATCAGCCTGAAATCGAGCAGCAGGTTGGTCGAGACATCGCTGGTCAGCGCGTTCTCCACCCGCTTGGCAATCAGCGGCGCGAGAAAGCCGTTGGACAGGCGCGAGACAAGCACCAGCGCGTTGAACAGCGCAAAGCTCATGGCGATGCGGCGCGTGCGCACCCCGGCGATGCGGGCGGCATAGGCGAGCGTGCCGATGAGGTGGATGACCACCGTCAGCAGGCAGATAACGACGAGCGGACTATCCAAGATGACGGCGACCTTCAGGGGATTGGCACGCCGCTATAGGCCCGGCGCACCGGATTGACGACGCGGAAAACCGCGCTGTCTCGCTAGAAGGTGACCCAGCCCAGCTTCTCGCCGTAGGCCAGGGCCATCATGATCGTGTCGACGGCGGCATGGGCCAGCACGCAGGCCCACAGGTTGCCGCCGAACCGCAACCGCACCCAGCCGAGCAACAGGCCGATGCTGCCCGTCAGGATCGTGCCGCCCCAGCCCTGGTAGAGGTGCGGAAGGCCGAACAGCACGGCCTGGATGATCAGCACGGCTGCAGTGCTGCCGCCAATGCCGGACAGCCGCTGCAGCCGGTCCATCAGGAAACCGCGGTAGAGCAGTTCCTCGCCCAGCCCCGCCGCCAGCCATGCGACGCCGACGATCCACAGGGCGAACATGGCGGGGCTTTCGGTCACCAGATCAAGCACGAAGCTGGCGTCGGGCGTCGGCAACCCTATCGCCTCCACCAGCGGCGCACCGACGGTGAAGATGGCGATGATGGCAACGGTGGCCCCTGCCGCCCAGACCAGCGTCCTGCGCCAGCCGCCCGGCGGAGGCGTGCCGAGACCAAACACCTGGCCCACGCGCCCCTCCCCGCGCAGCCAAAGCCAGCACACCAGCAAAGCGGCCGCCATGCCGGCCATCGTCGACAATGCCGCCGCCGCAGAGGTCAGCGCGTCTTCGGGACTGGTGCCGTTCTGCATCGCATCGATGATGGCCGGTATGGTCGGCAGCGTGCTTCCGACGAGGTAGGCGAGCACGACGGTGATAACCTGCGCCAGGAACCAGAACCAACCGAGCGTGCCGGGTCTTGCAGGGGCCTTGCCAGGCGCGGGTGCATCCTCATCGAATACTGCCGCCGGGTGCCGGGGATCGTGTCTGTCGTCCATCACCGACGGCTATAGCCCGCCGCCGCCCTGCGCAAGCCGCGTGCCCCTGCCCATGCTTGCCTTTTGCCCCGCAATCGCTATAGGCGCGCCTTCCCAGGCACATCACCGGGAAATCGCCGCGGAAGGCTGGCCATCGGCCAGCCGTTCGACCGCTTACCATGACCCCTGCGCCCGTGGCGCGGGGAACAGTGAGAAAAGGAGGCCACCATGGCCAAGAAGATCGAAGGTTACATCAACCTTCAGGTGCCCGCCGGCGCCGCCAACCCGAGCCCGCCGATCGGCCCGGCGCTGGGTCAGCGCGGTGTCAACATCATGGAATTCTGCAAGGCGTTCAACGCCGCGACCGACAGCCTTGAAAAGGGCATGCCGATCCCGACGAAGATCACCGTGTACGGCGACCGTTCGTTCACCTTCATCACCAAGACCCCGCCCGCCAGCTATCTGCTGAAGAAGGCGGCCAATCTCAAGAGCGGTTCCAAGGAACCGGGCAAGAGCAGCGCCGGCAAGGTGACGAAGAACCAGGTGCGCGAGATCGCGGAAACCAAGATGGCGGACCTGAACGCCAATGACATCGACCAGGCCATGAAGATCATCGAGGGCTCCGCGCGCTCGATGGGCCTCGAAGTGGTGGAGGGCTGATAGCATGGCCAAGCAGACCAAGAAGCAGCAGGTCGTCGGCAAGATCGACCGCGAGAAGCTCTACAGCTGGGATGAAGCCATCGCCATGCTGCGCGAGCACAAGGCCAAGTTCGACGAGACCGTCGAAGTCGCCATGAACCTGGGCGTCGATCCGCGCCACGCCGACCAGATGGTGCGTGGCATGGTGTCGCTGCCGGGCGGCACGGGCAAGGACGTGCGCGTCGCCGTGTTCGCGCGTGGCGACAACGCCGAGAAGGCCACCGCCGCCGGTGCCGACAAGGTGGGTGCCGAGGATCTCATGGAAGACATGCAGAACGGCAATCTCGATTACGACCGCGTGATCGCCACGCCCGACATGATGGGCGTCGTGGGTCGCCTGGGCAAGGTGCTCGGCCCCAAGGGCCTGATGCCGAACCCCAAGCTCGGCACGGTGACGCCCGACGTCGCCAAGGCCGTGAAGGACGCCAAGGGCGGCCAGGTCGAATTCCGCGTGGAGAAGCAGGGCATCATCCACTCCGGCATCGGCAAGCTGTCGTTCTCCGACGAGAAGCTGAAGGAGAACTTCGAGGCGCTGACGCAGGCCATCGTGCGGGCCAAGCCCGCCGGCGCCAAGGGCAAGTATGTCCGCAAGGTCTCGCTGACCTCGTCGATGGGCCCCGGCCTGAAGGTCGACCTGGCGGAGATCGAGGGCGCCTGAGCTCTTCTCCGACTGACGTGAATTGCGAAAGGGGCCGGGGGAGCGATCTTCCGCCCCCTTTTTCATGCGCCGGATAATTGGCGGCGCTCAATCGTTGGCAGGGGGAAAGGACTTTCCCTCATGACCAAGACACCCTTCCTGATCCTCTTCGCCCTCGTCGTGGCACTATTCGTGTTTGCCATTGCGACTGGCAACCAGATGGCGGCGGGCGGCGGTGCCTTGTTACTGCTGGCGGCGATCGGCTATGGCACCTGGCAGAGCAAGCGCGCGACCCCTGCCGAAACCGCTCGCGGAGAGCGCGGCGCGCGCGAATTGCGCGAGGAACTGGCCGAGGACGAGGCGCGCCGCGGCACCCGCTGACGGGTTACCTTTTCGGCGCGGCAGGTTCGCGCTCAGATCCCGCCCGGGGTGAACGCATGACCCTCTGCGGCCAGCGCTTCGCACAGGCTGGCCACTGCGGCTGACAGCAGTTCGCCATCGATCGAGCGGATGACGAAGTTCGCGCCTGTCCGTCCCTCGCGAAAGAACGGATAACTGCCCACCTGGCACCCCGGGTGCGTCTTTTCGATCGTCCGCAGCAGGTCTGCCACCTCGCTCTCTGCGACCCAGCAGCCGACGGTCTCGGCGATCAGCGGCGCCCCGCCCTCCAGCGTACCGGTCAAAGCGTCGAGCATCCCGGCGGTGATGTGCGGCACGCCGGCCATGATGAACACGTTGCCCCACCGGATGCCCGGCGCGCCCGACATACGGTTGGGAATGAGGTCGGCGCCCTCGGGCACACGGGCCATGCGCAGCCGGGCGTCGGTCGGCCCGCCCGTCCTGTCGGCGTAGTAGCGCTCCAGGATCGCCCGCGCTTCGGGGTGCACCACCACCGGCACACCCAGAGCGCTCGCCACGGCATCCACGGTGATGTCGTCGTGCGTCGGCCCGATGCCGCCGGTGGTAAACAGGTAGTCGTATGTCTGCCTGAGTGCGTTCACCGCGGCGACGATTGCTGCCATGTCGTCCGACACCACGCGCGCCTCGGTCAGGCGGATGCCCTGCACCTGCAGCCAGCTGGCGATCTGGGCGATGTTCTTGTCGTGCGTGCGGCCCGAGAGGATCTCGTCACCGATGACCAGCACCGCCGCGGTCCAGACCTTGTCCGATGCGTTCATGCGGCGGCATCCGCATGGGGCGCTACGCGGTGAAAGCGCAGCACGCTGTCGGCGACCGGGCGATGGCGAAAGTCGCGGCGATCGGCAAGATAGTCGTGCGCCAGCGTCCACGGCCGCTCAGCCCCGACCTTGGGCATCAGCGGCCGCGCCCGTTCCAGATAGCCGGACGTGTAGTCCCACGGCTCGACCGCGTCCGGTTCGTCCTGCGCGGCAAGCTCGGGCACGGCAACGTCCGCGCCCACCCTTGCCATGTGGTTCAGCACCTCGCAGGCGTAACGCGCGTTGCTGTCGGCCCGCAGCGTCCAGCTGGCGTTGAGGTAGCCGAACACGAACGACAGGTTGGGCACGTCGGAAAACATCGTGCCACGATAGAAGTAGTGCTGCGTCCAGTCGAGCGGCTTGCCGTCCAGCGAAACCTCCACCTTGCCTGCCAGCGCCAGCCTGAGGCCGGTGGCGGTGACGACAATGTCGGCGGGCAACCGCTCCCCCGATTGCAGACGCACGCCGCCCGCATCGAAGCCCTCGATCCGGTCGGTCACGATCCGTGCCTTGCCGGCATTGATCGCCGCGAACAGGTCGCCGTCAGGCACCAGGCAGAGGCGCTGCTCCCACGGATTGTAGGGCGGCTCGAAATGGACGGGATCGTAATTGTCGCCCAGCGCCTCGCGCGTCATGGTCCGCAGGCGGTCGGCGATTCGGCCCGGATTGCGGCGTGACAGGCGAAAGATGTAGTCGCGCAACGCGATGTTCTTCCACCGGGTGACGCGATAGGCCAGGCGTTCGGGCAGCCATTTCTGCATAATCATGCCGAACGCATCGCGCCTGGGCATCGCCCCCATCCAGCTCGGCGTGCGCTGGAGCATGGTGACGCTGTTCGCCTGGTCGGCCATGGCCGGCACCAGCGTAACCGCCGTCGCGCCCGATCCGATCACCACCACGTCTTTCCCTGTGTAGTCCAGGTCCTGCGGCCAGAATTGCGGGTGGACGACGGTGCCGGCAAAGTCCGCGATACCGGGGATCGCCGCGTCGTGCGGGTTGTCGTAGTCGTAATAGCCGCTGGCGAAATAGAGCCAGCGCGCGGTGTAGATGGTGGTTTCCCCATCGCTCCCGCGCGCGGTTATGGTCCAGCGGGCGCTGGCGCCATCCCACGCGGCGTTGGTCACTTCCTGCCCGAAGCGCATCCGTTCCCGGATGCCGCGTTCATCGGCCACGCGGTTCAGGTAATCGAGAATTGCCGGCGCATCGGCGATGGTATCCTCGTGCCGCCACGGTTCGAACCCGAAGCCGAGCGTGTGCATGTCGCTGTCGGACCGGATGCCGGGATAGCGAAACAGGTCCCAGGTCCCGCCGATCTGCTCGCGCCGGTCGAGTATCAGGTAGTCGAGGTCGGGTGACAGCATCCCCATATGCGCCGCCATGGATATGCCGGAGATCCCGGCGCCGATGATGACGACGTCGGTATCGGGTGGGGTCATCGGTGGCACGCCTGTATGGTTGCGGTTTGCTACTGGCCTTGTTCCATACCGGCGGATTTACCCCCGGCAAACGCCTTTGCCGCCTCGACCGTGTTGTGAAGCAGCACGGCGATGGTCATCGGACCCACGCCGCCGGGCACCGGGGTGACCGCGCGGGCGTGCTGCATTTCGGCAAAGGCGACGTCGCCCACCAGCTGGCCCTTGCCGTCCGCGTTTTCGGACCGGCTGATGCCCACGTCGATCACGATGGCACCGTCCCTTACCCAGTCGCCGCGCACCAGTTCCGGCCTGCCCACGGCGGCCACCACGATGTCCGCACGGCGGCATTTTTCCGGCAGGTCGCGGGTCTGCGAATGGGCCAGCGTAACCGTGCAGCCCTCCTGCGTCAGCAAGGTGGCGACCGGCTTGCCGACGATGTTGGAGCGGCCGATGACCAGCGCGTCGAACCCGGCCAGTTCCGGCTCGACCGCCTTAATCAGCATGACCACGCCCGCAGCCGTGCAGGGCCGGATACCGCCGGTGCCGGCACTGATGCGGCCGACGTTGACCGGGTGAAAGCCATCGACGTCCTTTGCCGGGTCGATCGCCTCCAGCACGCGGGCCTCGTCGATGTGATCGGGCAACGGCACCTGGACGAGCACGCCGTGAACGTCGACCCGCGCGTTGAGATCGGCGATCAGCACGAGCAGGTCTGCTTCGGACGTTTCGGCGGGCAGGCGATGTTCGAAGGAGGCAAGCCCCAGGCGTTCGCAAGCCTTGGTCTTGTGGCTGACGTAGACCTCGCTGGCCGGGTCGTTGCCCACCAGCACCACCGCGAGGCCGGGCCGGGCATTGCCCTCGGCGACCAGCGAGTCCACCATCGCCCTGGTGCGTTCATCCAGCGCCCGCGCCACGGCGCGCCCATCGATCGTTTCTGCCATGCCGTGCCTGATCCCCGATCCCCGCGCGCGTTGCAAGGCGTGTCAGGCTTCGGCCGGCTGGCCCTTGGCATACATGCTGCGGTCGGGCGCGTCGGCGTAGTCGTCTCCGGGATCGTCCGCGCCTTCCAGCAGATTGCGCGCGGCCTTGACGGTGTTCGACAGCAGGCAGGCGATGGTCATCGGACCGACGCCGCCGGGGACGGGGGTCACGGCAGCGGCGTGCTGCACCTCGTTGAAGGCGATGTCGCCCACCAGCGTTTCCTTGCCGTCCTCGCCCAACTTGCGGGTGATGCCGACATCGATGAGCACCGCGCCCGGCTTCACCCACCAGCCGCGCACCAGTTCGGGCGCGCCGGCGGCGGCGACGATCACGTCGGCCTTGCGGCAGATGTCGGACAGGTTCTCTGTATAGATGTGCGCGACAGTGACGGTCGCTTCCTCGTCCAGCAGCAGGTTCGCCACCGGCTTCCCGACGATGTTGGACTTGCCGATGACCACCGCGTCCTTGCCCTTGAGATCGGGCAGCACGCTTTCGATCAGCAACATGATGCCCAGCGGGGTGCAGGGCACGATGCCGCCGACGCCGGTCGTCAGGCGGCCGACGTTCACGGGGTGGAAGCCATCCACGTCCTTGTCGGGCGAGATGGAGCGCAGCACCGCGCGCGTGTCGATCTGTTCGGGCAGCGGCACCTGCACCAGGATGCCGTGGACGCTGTCGTCGTTGTTGAGGCGCTTTATCAGCGCGCACAGGTCTGCCTGCGGGGTGCCGGCGGGAAGGCGGTGCTCCATCGAGCGGATGCCGACCTTTTCGCAGGCCTTGATCTTGCGGCGGACATAGACCTGGCTGGCCCCGTCCTCGCCCACCAGCACCACTGCCAGCCCCGGCGCGGGGTGCCCCGCGGCGAGCATGGCGTCTACCTCGGCCGTGGTGCGTTCGTCCAGCTGGCGCGCGATCGCGCGGCCGTCGATGATCTGAGCCATGGTCCTCGTCTCAGCTGTGGCGCGCGTCGTAGTCGTTGATCCACTGGGCGGAAGCGGTCAGCGCGCCGAAGGGATAGAAGTGCAGTCGCACGCGGCCATGCTCCTGCCCGAGCTTCTTGTCGAGGCCATCGACCAGCTTGTCCGGGCCGGCGTTGCCGATCAGGTTGGTGATGGAAATGCCGTATTTCTTCATCACGCTGGCAGAGGCGCCCACACCGCACCGCTTGGCAAAGCCGAGCAGGCGCTTGATACCGGCAGGGCCGGGCACGCCCAAGCGCACGGGCACGTCGATCCCGCGGCGGCGCATTTCGCCCAGCCATTCGACGATGGCGTCGTCGTCAAAGGCGAACTGGGTGACGATCAGCGGCGTCATGCCATGGGCGCGCACGGCATCCAGCTTGCGCTCCATCCACGTCCACAGCGCGTCCTTGTCCACATTGGGATGGCCTTCGGGATGGCCGCCCACCCCGATCACCTCGTAACCGTATTTCTCCAGCAGGCCGGTCTCGATGATCTGCAAGCTGTCCTCGAACGGACCTTCCGGTTCCGGCGGGTCGCCGGCGATCACGAACACCCGCTTCGCCTGCGCCCGCTCAGCGGTCTCCTTGAGGTAGTGCTCGAGTTCCTCGTGGCTCTTGATCCGCCGCGCGGAAACGTGGGCGATGGGTTCGAACCCCAGGCGGCGCACTTCGCAGCTTGCCTCGATCCGCTGCTCGATCTCCTCGCCCGGCAGGAAGGTGACGGCGATCTGCGTGTCCGGACGGATGAGCGGCGCGGCCTCGCGCAGGCCCTCGATCTCCTTCGCGGTCATTTCCAGCGAATAACCGTCGACCATGTTGCCGGCGGGCTTTTCCCAGTTGGGATGAATTGCCTCGTAAGACATCGCGCTCTCTCCTCGTTCTCGCTTGCCCCCGGGGGACAGGCCGTCGCTCAAAAAGCCCTAGCGCAGCGCGGTTTGTTCGTATAGATGAAATTTTCAAGAGCGCGAAGAACTCGGAGTGGATTCCGCCGGAATGCTTACCTTTCTGCCTGGCCTTGCCTGCGATTCGCGCATGTATGCGCCGCAAGTCGCGGCGTTTCCCCATGCACTGGTGATCGATGGATACGGCATGGCGGATTCGCTGGTGAAGATGGCGCGCGCCGTGCTTGCCGCCGCCGACGAGAATGGCGCTGCACGGCTCGACCTGTTCGGTCATTCGATGGGCGGGCGCGTGGCGATGGAGGTGGTGCGCATGGCGCCGGACCGGGTGCGGCGCCTCGCGCTGGTCTCGACCGGCGTGCATCCCGTGGGCGAAGGCGAACCGGCCAAACGCGCGGCCTTGCAACAGATCGGCTACGATCACGGGTTCGCGGCGCTGGTGGACCAGTGGCTGCCGCCGATGGTGGCCGAGGCCAATCGCGACACCCCCGCCTATGCCGAGATGCGGGCGATGAGCCTTGGCAAGGGGCAAGCCCTGTTCGACGCGCATATCAAGGCCCTGCTCGGCCGCCCGCCGATCGCCGGCATGCTGCCTGACCTTGCGTGCCCGGTGCTGGTGATGACGGGCGAAAACGATGACTGGGCGCCGCCCGAACAGCACCGCGCCATCGCCGATGCCGTGCCCGATGCCGAGCTCGTGATCGTGCCCGGCGCCGGCCACATGGTCATGCGCGAAGCACCCGAGGCGGTGAACGCGGCGATTGCCAGCTGGCTGGCCCGCCCCGCCGATTGATCGATTGACTTTGAAACACCCGAGAGAGGACCAACGAATGAGCGACCAGACTTTGCAATCCAGGCTCGACGCGCAGGGCGACGTCGTGGAATTCCTGCGCAACCAGCAGACCGGCCCCAACGTCTATCCCGGCGTTCCGGCGGAATATTCCAACTGGCGCAAGGAACAGAAGGCCTGGGGCGACGCCGCCGTACTGTTCAACCAGAGCTACCACATGGTCGAGCTTTACGTGCGCGGGCCTGACGCCATGGCGCTGCTGGAATACACCGCGATCAACAGCTTCAAGAACTTTGCCGTCAACAAGGCAAAGCAGTATGTCCCCGTCACGCCCGACGGGTACGTGATCGGTGACGTCATCCTGTTTTACCTGGCAGAGAACGAATTCAGCCTCGTCGGCCGCGCTCCGGCGATCGAGTGGGTCGAATTCCACGCCCAGTATCCCAAGCCCGACGGCAGCAAGTGGGACGTGACCGTGGAGCGCGACGAGCGCACCGCCATGCGCGACGACGGTGTGCGCAAGAACTACCGCTTCCAGTTGCAGGGCCCCAACGCCATGAAGGTGCTGGAAAAGGCGATGGGCGAGACCCCGCCCGACCTCAAGTTCTTCAACATGGCCCACGTCGCCATCGCCGGGAAGGACGTGATCGCGCTGCGTCACGGCATGGCCGGCCAGCCGGGCTACGAATTGTTCGGCCCCTGGGCGGATTACGAGGCGGTCCACTCCGCGCTGGTCGAAGCCGGCAAGGACCACGGGCTGGAGCTGGTGGGCGGACGTGCCTATTCGTCGAACACGCTGGAATCGGGCTGGCTGCCTTCCCCGCTCCCCGCCTTTTACACCGGCGACAGCCAGATGATGAAGGATTTCCGCACCTGGGCCGGCGCCAACAGCTATGCCGGCAAGGCCTCCATCGGCGGCAGCTATGTGCCGGAGAGCGTCGAGGGCTATTACCTGACGCCGTGGGACATCGGTTACGGCCACATCGTCAAGTTCGACCACGATTTCATCGGCCGCGAGGCGCTGGAGCGCATGAAGGACGAAAAGCACAAGCAGAAGGTCACCCTCGCGCTGGACGACGAGAACGTGGCCCGCGTGATGAGCTCGATGTTCGCCCAGGGCGGGCGGGCCAAGTATTTCGAATTCCCCAGCGCGGTCTATGCGATGCATCCGTTCGATACGGTGAAGAATGCCGACGGCAAGGAGATCGGCGTCTCCACCTGGATCGGCTACAGCTCGAACGAGGGCAAGATGCTCAGCCTCGCCATGCTCGACCCCGACGAGGTGGAGATGGGCAAGGAAGTGACGCTGGTCTGGGGCGAACCCGATGGCGGCACCAGCAAGCCCACTGTCGAACCGCACGAGCAGATCGAGATCAAGGCCGTCATCAGCCCGGTGCCCTATTCCAACGTCGCGCGCTCGGCCTATGCCGACAGCTGGCGCCAGTCAGGCGTTGGCGCGAACACCTGATTTCGCCTGTACGGACAAACGAAAAGGGCGGCCCGTCGAACGGCCGCCCTTTTTTTCATGTGCCACTCCGATGGCAGGAAGAGGGTTGATGCGCTGCCTTGCCGCCGCCTCAGCGGCGACCGAACAGACGCTCGAGGAAACCCGGCTGCTCCATCGGCAGGATCTTGCCGTGGGACATCGAACGATAGCTGGGATCGCTGTAGGGCCGCGGGCTGCTCCAACCATCGGGGCGGCTGCTGCGGAAGATATTGGACACCGTTGTCATCTCCTTTGATGAACCCGTCTGATAGCCCTAAATGCTTTGCGTTGTGACGCGGTTCCCCTCGCTTCGCCGCATGGCCGGTGGTGATGACAAATTGGTCACAATGGCCTTTGGTCCCGGCGCAGCCCCCGTTTCACTGCCCGCCTGTCCCCCACGCGACCAGACAAGCCATACCAGCAGGATCGACGCCAGCGGCATCAGGTTTACCCCAAGCGGCAGAGCCGCAGCGCGGGTGGCGTAAGGGGCGAAGAACAGCGCGACGAGCAGTAGCTTCTCGAAGGGCCGGAAACCCTGCCGCTGAGCCGTCCATGCCAGCCATAAAATCGGCAGGATGAGGAACGGCAGGTCGTAATTGAACAGGTAGGGCGAGGCGAGCGCGGTAGCGGCGAGCACCAGCGCCCCACTCGCCAGCGCATCTTCCCCCATGCGCCTCCAGGCCATGAACGCGATGGAAATGGCGAATATGCTGACCACCGCGTTGGCCGCGAGCGCCAGGCCCGGATCGATGACGAGCCGCAACTGGCTGTAGGGCGATGCCATGCGCAGGTAGAATTCTGGATCGTCGCTTGCGAGGATTGCCGCGCTGGCGTCCCAGCTCCGGGTATAGGCAATCATCGTATCCAGGCCGAACGCCCGCCAGGCGGCGAGCAAAAGGCCAACCGCGGTTGCCCCGGCGGCAAGAAAGCCGCGCCAGTTGCCCGCTCCCGCCAGCCAGAACGGGACCAGCAGCGCCAAGTGCGGCTTGATGACGAGTGCGCCAAGCACCACGCCGGCCAGCACCGGTTGCCGGCCCAGCAGCGCCGCACCGCCGACCAGCAGGGCCGCAGTCAGCAGCCCCGTCTGCGCATGGCCGGCGGCCAGCAGCGCACCGGGAAAGACCAGCGCGGGCAGCCAGTACCGCGCAAAGGCACGCATGGTGGCGAATACATAGGCGGCATAGGTCGCCGCGACCCAGGTGATCCACGCCAGCGGGAATGGCAGCGCACCCAGCGGCGCGGCGACGAACAGGAAGGGCGGGGGATTGACGAAAGCGAACCAGCCACGGCTGCCGGTGGCGGTCTGCACCCGTTCCTGCGTGGCAAGATCGTAGGCGGCAGCGGGGTCGCCGGCAAAGGTGACCTGGCCCGCGCCCCAGAAGGCGAGGAAATCACTGCCGTCCGGGCCCAGCGCCTTCATGTAGGAATTGGCTAGCAAGGCCAGGCTGGCGATCCCCAGGATCACCGCGTAACCGCGCACCCGCTCAGGCGTCAGCCAGTCCGCCTCGCGCAGGAATGCCAGCATCTTGCCTGTCACGCGTCTCTCCCTCGCCACCATCAGCATGGCGCGGCAGACCGCACTAAGCCAACCGCGAATCCACGCTTACCTGAGAAAATTATAAGAAGAGGCGCATCCGGCAGGAAGTCGCCGGGAAAATGGCAGGGGTGCGCGGACTCGAACCGCGGGCCCTCGGTTTTGGAGACCGATGCTCTACCAGCTGAGCTACACCCCTGCACTGGAAGGATTGCGCCTGTAATCGGGCGGGCGTTCAAAGGCAAGCGACCTCGTGGCTGCGGCGTGCTAGGAACTGGCGTGATGCATGCCCCCGCCGCCCCCGACCAGCCCGGGTCGATCCCGCCCGAAATCCTGCTGCTCGCCTACCGCAGCGGCGTTTTCCCGATGGCCGATGCGCGCGACGACGACGAAGTGTTCTGGGTGGAGCCGCGCAAGCGGGCCATCCTGCCGCTCGATGGCTTTCGCTGTTCCCGTTCACTCGCCAGGGTGCTGAAGCAGGACCGGTATCGCGTCACCCTGGACGCCGATTTTCCCGCGGTGATCGCCGCCTGTGCCGCGCCGCGGCCGGACCATCCCGACACCTGGATTAGCACCACCATCGAGGCGAGCTTCCTGCGCCTTTACGAGCAGGGCGTGGCGCATTCGGTGGAATGCTGGGCCGCGGGCGAAAACGGCGAGGAACTCGTCGGCGGGCTTTACGGCGTGGCGGTGGACCGGTTGTTCTGCGGCGAAAGCATGTTCAGCCGCGCGGATAACGCCAGCAAGGTGGCGCTCGCGTGGCTCGTCGCCATGATGCGGCGGGCGGGTTTCATGGTGCTCGACTGCCAGTTCATGACGGAACATCTCGCCTCGCTGGGCGCGGTGGAAATCCACCGCGATCGCTATCAAGCGATGATTGCCGATGCCTGTGCCAGCCCGCCCGAGCGGTCGCTGGCCGAGGCCTACGCCTCGCTGTCGGCCTCGTCCCCAGCCGGCTCCCCTTCAGAAGCTGCGGGCTCGTCTCCGCCTTCCTCGCCAGGGAAGCTCATCGCGCAGTCCTTCAGCCAGACGTCGTAGACCGGATGCTCGACCACGTTGAGGCTGGGCGATTCCTTGAACATCCAGCCAGAGAACACGCGGTTCCACTGCCGCTGCGAATCGACGTCGGCGCGCTGGTTGACGAACACCTGCACGAAGGCCCCGGTCAGCACGCTGTCCTCCCACGGCGCAGGTCGTTCGCAACTGGCGAGGCGAATGATGACGTCTCCGCTGCGCACCGATTCGCCCGGGCGCATCTCGAACTCGCGGGTAATGTTGTTGCGCTTGTTGACGAGGCCGATCGTCGCCAGCCGTTCTTCCAGCGGCGTGCCGATGGCGTCTTCGCCGCCAGCCACCTGCGGCGCCGACGGGCTCTGGAATTCCTCCGGAACCTGGGTCTGCTCGGCCTCGGGCACCGGCGCTTCGCCCTGGCAGGCGGCCAGCGCCGACACGCACGCGGCGACGAAAGCGGCGCGCAGGGTCTTCACGCGTCGGGCGACCATGCTTCGTAATCGCCGGTTGCTGCTGCGCGGCGGCCGCCGCGGTCCAGCGCGCCGGCGGGCAGGTAACGGGTATCGGTGCCCGTGGCGTTGGGGGTGTGGTCGACTTCCCAGATCTTTGCCGGCGCCAGATGGCTTTCGGGCAGCGCATCGTAGGAACCGTGCAGCCAGCCGTGCCATTCGCTGGGCACGCGGCTGGCATCGTTGGCGCCTTCGTAGATGACCCAGCGCCGTTCGCGCTGGCCATCCTTCACGGATTTCGACCGGAAGTAGCGATTGCCCTGCGCATCGGTGCCGACGTGTTCGCCGTTGCGGCCCGACCACAGCAGTGTGCCGATGGTGGCGCCGTCCCACCAGGTGAAGATCTTGCCCAGAAAGCTCATGCCAGCGCCCTTAGCGGTCCCGCGCGCCGCCGCCAAGGGGACAGCAAGGCTGCATTACCATTCGACCAGATCGCCCGGCCCGATGCCGAGTTCGGCCGCGCGCCCGCCGTTTAGTTCCAGCACGGCCACGCCGGGCCGGTCGGAGGCGATGCTGGTCTCGTCGTAGGGCTGGCCCCGGCCCACGTTGATGATGCGGTTGTCGGCATCGATGAAGACCAGGTCGAGCGGAAGCACCGTGTTGTGCATCCAGAAGCTCAACGGCTGGGGCGCCTGGTAGGGGAAGATCATGCCTTCGTCCGGACCCATCGCGGTGCGGAACATCAGGCCGCGGCGCTGTTCCTCGGCACTGGCGGCGACCTCGGCGGCAAAGGTGTGGGTGGCGGTATCGGTGGTGATGGTGACGGGCACCACCTGGAGGCCCGAGATCGGATGGACGTTCGCCGGGGCGGCGGCGGCGGCGGCGGCGGAAGGCGCCTCCGATGCCGGGGCGGTGGCCTGCTGCGAACACGCGGCAAGCGCCAGACTCGCCACCAGCGGCAGCAACCACTTGCCCGATGCGTTACGCAAACCCGTCATCCTGAGTGTCCCTTGCCTCGAGAAGCCATTCCGCGGCCGCGTCCTCGTTCCTGCAATCGAGCACCGCGCGCACGTGATCGAACCTGTGGCCCGCGCGCAGCATGGCCGCAATCTGTTTCTCGCGCTTTTCGGGCGCGACCGGCTCGGGCGCGAACGGGCCGATACGCCGCTTGCGCGCCATCTGCAGGGCTGCCTCGCGCGCGGCGTGTTCGCCGGGGGCCATGCGCGCGGTGATCTTTTCTGCGATGCCCGCCTGCCCCAGCGACTGGCGCACGCGGCGCCCGCCGTATCCGCGCCGCAGCAGGTCCGACGACCGGGCGCGGGCAAAGGCCTCGTCGTCGACATAGCGCTTTTCCACGAACCGGGCGACCAGAGCGGGCAGGTCCGGCTCATCCTCCGCCGCCCATCCCCGTTCGAACAGCTTGCGCTCCAGGTAGCGGGCCAGCTTGGCGGAACTGGTGGCGTAGCGCGCCGCATACGACAGCGCGAGGTCTTCCAGCGATTGCCGGTCCAGCGGTTTCCTTGGCCTGGGGCCTGCGCGTTTACCATTGGAATAGGCCATGCTTGGCCTTATTCGTGCCACACTTCCCTTCAAATGGGGAGGATTGATGCGGTGTCGGACATTTTTCGGCACCGCTTTTTTGAAATTCCCCAGCCCGCTCATTGCGGGCCGATCGGGCCAAGAGGCGTAGCGGACCAAAAGATCATCGGACCGGGGCGTCGTCGGAACGCCGCAAGGACAAGGTACCTCAGCCACCCATGAGCGAACTCGTATATACGCCCAACGATTGCCCGCTGCCACGTCGGCGATCGGACTTTGCGACTTTCGACGAGGCGATCGATTACGCCGCGCAAAGCGAAAAGGGACTGAACTTCCACGACGCTCGCGGCCAGCTGGAACGCGTCTATAGCTACCGCCAGCTGCGCGAGGATGCGCAGCAGCACGCGCGCCGGCTGATCGGCATGGGGGTGGGGCGCGGCGATCGCATCGCGCTGATCGCCGAAACCGCGCCCGAATTCTGCGCTGCCTTTGCCGCCTGCGTCTATGCCGGGGCATGGCCGGTGCCGTTGCCGCTGCCGACCACTTTCGGCGGCAAGGACAGCTACATCGAGCAACTCGGCGTGCAGCTTTCCAGCAGCGACCCGGTATTGTTGCTCTACCCGGCCGAGATCGGTGACATGGCCGCCGCTGCCGCTGCGAACCAGGGCTGCCGCGGCATGGACTGGGGCGAATTTGCAACTCTCGATGCGCCGGAAACGCAGCTGCCCACGCTAGACCCGGACGATATCTGCTACCTGCAGTATTCGTCGGGCTCCACGCGCTTTCCCACAGGGGTCGCGGTGACCCATCGGGCGCTGCTGCACAACCTTTCCGGCCATGCGCGCAGCATGAACATCGGTGAAGGCGATCGCGGCGTCAGCTGGCTGCCGTTCTATCACGACATGGGCCTTGTCGGCTGCTTCCTGTCGATGATCGGCAACCAGGTCAGCGCGGATTACCTGCGGACCGAACATTTCGCCCGCCGCCCGCTCGCCTGGCTCGACCTCATCACCCGCAATCCGGGCAACTCGCTCAGCTATTCGCCGACCTTCGGTTATGACATCTGCGCCCGGCGGATCTCCAGCCAGAGCCACGTCGCCGACCGCTTCGACCTGTCGCGCTGGCGGCTGGCGGGCAACGGCGCGGACATGATCCGCCCCGACGTGATGCAGCAGTTCGTCAACTGCTTTGCCGACGCCGGGTTCAGGGCCAGCGCCTTTACCCCCAGCTATGGCCTTGCCGAGGCGACGCTGGCCGTCACCGTCATGCCGCCGGGCGAGGGCATCCGCGTGGAACTGGTGGAGGAGGAGCGGCTGAGCGGCAGCCCCCGCGATCTCAGCCGTCCGGCCCGCTACCGCGCCATCGTCAACTGCGGCAAGCCGCTGCCGGAGATGGAGCTGGAAATCCGCGGCGAGAACGGCGCTGCCAAGGGCGATCATCAGATCGGCAAGGTCTGGTGCCGCGGCCCCAGCGTGATGCACAGCTACTTCCGCAACGAGGAAGCGACGCGGGACTGCCTGATCCCCAGCGTTGACGGCGGCGCGTGGCTGGACACCGGCGACATGGGCTACATGTCCAAGGGCTATCTCTATATCGTCGGCCGCGCCAAGGACATGATCATAATCAACGGCAAGAACCACTGGCCGCAGGATATCGAGTGGGCGGTGGAACAGTTGCCCGGCTTCAACCACGGTGACATTGCCGCCTTTTCTGTCGAGACCGAGAGCGGCGAGGAAGCGCCCGCCGTGCTCGTCCACTGCCGCGTGTCGGACCCGGAGGAACGCATCCGCCTGCGCGACCAGATCGCCGACAAGGTGCGTTCGGTCACCGGCATGAACTGCGTGGTCGAACTGGTGCCCCCGCGCACCCTGCCGCGCACCAGTTCGGGCAAGCTCAGCCGTGCCAAGGCGAAGAAGCTGTATCTGTCGGGTGAAATCGCTCCGCTGGAGCTGGCGGCCTAGGCTTCAGCCGAACAACAGAACGCCAACCAGCACGATCAGCGCCAGTGCCGACACGCCGAACACCACGGTGCGCCACAGCTTCACGCCGGTCCAGTAAAGCGGCAGGTAAACCACGCGCGCGCCCAGCCAGACCCAGCCGGCAACGGCGGTGATCTCGCTCGTCTTGCCTGCCACCACCAGGCCCAGCAGCGCGATGATGGCGATGGGCAAGGTCTCCTGGAAATTGTCGCGCGCGCGTTCCAGCCGGGCGGGTATCTCGCCGAGCGGCGGCAGCGCCTCGTCACGCGCGCCGGTGTTCCATGTCACCCCGTATTGCCTGGTCTTGGCGCGGATCGCGACCTGGATGTGCACCAGCAGCAGCACCGCGCCGAGCGCCAGAATTTTAAGCTCAACGGGCATAGTCAGTTCGATGGGCATCGTCATTCTCCCGTGGTCCAGGCGACCGTGACCGTGCCGTAGCCGCTTGCCTGCGGCCGGGCCACCACTTCGGCCCCCTGTTCGACCAGCGCGGCGCGGGCCGCGGCGACGGCGTCGGCAGGGCCGGAAAGGCGGACCGGCACCCCGGTGCGGCTCTGCGCCCAGGCGACAAGCGCCAGCGCCTGGCGCCCGCGCGCGGTGGGGGCGAAGCTTGCATCCGTGCCGTCCTCCTCCTCGACCTGTTCGAAGGGGACGGAAGGCAGCGGGCGCAGCGGCGGGATGAAGCGGATATCCCATTCCGGCTCGGTGGAATCGATGCGACGCTCGATCTCGGCATAAGCCGCGAGCGAGGCACCGTCGAGCGGACGGGCGCGGACCAGCGCCCGGCGGCGGGAGCGATCGACCGTCACGTCCTCGACAGGAACGCCCCCCAGCAGCGCCAGCCGCTCGGCGATGTCCTCTGCCTGCGCGGCGGCCTCGGCCTCCTCTTCGCGGGCGGCGGCCAGTTGCGCCTCCTCCTGCGCCTCCGCGCTCGATCCGACGCGGATCTGCGTGAGCGACATGGTGATCTCCACCCCCAGGCTGCGCCGCAGCAGGCGCTCCGCCCGCTCCTCGGCATCGCCGACGATCTCCGGGGTGAATACGGTGGCCGAAACCCGCAGCGGCGTCCGCTCGAAGTTCGGCGCGAGCTGGGAGACGGTGGCACGGCCTTCGAACACGCTTTCCACCACGCCCGTTGCCTGCCGCGTCGCCTGCGCCTCCCACACGATCTGCCGCAGCGACAGGAACAGCGGGATAGACAGCGCGACGAACACCGCCACGATCAGCAGGGTCTGGAACCGCGTCTGCTTTTCCGACAGGTTGGAGGAAAAGCCATAAGCGCGCGCCATGGCGGTCGCGGTCAGGGCAATGGCGGTAAGGTTGGTGACGAACAGGAACAGCGCGCCCCAGAACACCGTCGCGTTCTGCGTGGCGAGGCCGTAGCCGACCACCGCCAACGGCGGCATCAGCGCGGTGGCGATGGCAACACCCACGATCGTGCCCAGCCGCCCGCGGATCATCGCATAGGCACCGGCGATGGAGGAAAAGATGGCAACGCCGAGGTCGAGCAGGCTGGGCCGGGTGCGCGAGGCGATCTCGCTGGTGATCGTCTGCAATGGGGATGCCCATACCACCAGCGCGGTGAACAGCACCGCCACCAGCGTGCCGATCGCAAGGGCGCGCGCCGATTGCCGCAGCCACTTGTAATCGCCCGTGGCCAGCGCGAAACCCACGCCCATGATCGGGTCCATCAACGGCGACAGCAGCATGGCCCCGATCACCACTGCCGCCGATCCCTGCAGCAGGCCGAGAATGGCGATGCCCGCCGACATGCAGGTCATGAGCAGGTAGCGTGCCGAAAGCCGGCATTCCGCCCGGCGCGATTCGATCACCGCGACCTGGTCGACGGTTCCGGACACGTCCGTGAGCCACCAGTGGACCACCCCGTTCCACGTGTCGGCCAGGCCCTGCCTCGCCTTGCCGAGCGATGGTTCGGGTGTGGAAGGCTGTGCGCTGGGATCGGCGTTTGGGGTTTGCATTGCCATCCGTTATCGCGGAAAACCGGCAATGACAAAGCGCCTGGCGGCGCGGCGCGCTTGAAACGTGTGTCTTGCACCACTAATACAGTGGGCGGATACGAGTAAGGGGATGCTTTGAGACGATGGCCATCAGCACCGAGACAGTCACCAGGACCGAAACCGCGCTGGAACTGACGCCGCCCGATCCGGTGCCGCAGGTGGCGCCCGAACGCGCGGCCGGCCTAGTCCCGGTGTCGGAAGACAAGAAAAGCGCGCTTGAACAGAAGGTCGACGGTTTCGTGGCCGAGCTGGTCGCGCTCGATGCCAATTCGCCCGAGTTCGGCAAGAAGGTCGACCAGATCACCGGCATGGGCCGCAAGGAGATCATGGCGGCATCGGCCATGTCGAACCGCTTCCTCGATCGGCCCGTGCGGGCGATGGATGCCGATACCGGCGTCGGCACCGACCTTGCCGAGCTTCGCCGCACGGTCGAGGAGCTCGATCCCGGCCGCAAGGGCAAGATGACGGGCCGCAAGTTCCTCGGCATCATTCCCTTCGGCAACAAGCTGAAGAACTACTTCGACAGCTACTCCAGCGCGCAGGGGCACATCCAGTCCATCCTCGCCCGGCTTTCCAGCGGCAAGGACGAGCTGCTGATGGACAACGCCGCCATCGACGTCGAGCGGCAGAAGCTGTGGGAAGCGATGGGCAAGCTGGAGCAGATGGCCCACATCGCCAAGACGCTGGATCAGCGGCTGGAGGACGAAGCGGCCGAGCTTGACGCGACCGACCCGGCCAAGGCCAAGGCTATTCGCGAGACCGCGCTGTTCTACGTGCGCCAGCGCACGCAGGACCTGCTCACCCAGATGGCGGTCAGCGTGCAGGGCTACCTCGCGCTCGACCTGGTCAAGAAGAACAACGTGGAGCTGGTGAAGGGCGTGGACCGCGCCAGCACCACCACCGTGGGCGCGCTGCGCACCGCGGTGACCGTGGCGCAGGCGATGACCAACCAGCGCCTCGTGCTCGGCCAGATCACCGCGCTCAACCAGACGACCGCGGGCATCATCGACAGCACCAGCACGCTGCTGCGCGAGAACACCGGCAAGATCCATGAACAGGCCGCCGCCAGCACCATTCCGCTGGAAACGCTGCAACGCGCCTTCCAGAACATCTACGACACGATGGACGAGGTCGACAGCTTCAAGCTGCGCGCCCTCGATTCGATGAAGCAGACGGTGCAGACGCTGTCGACCGAGGTGGAGAAATCCAAGGGCTACATCGCCCGCGCCGAAGGGCAGAACCAGGCGGCGGCGCAGGTGAGCGAATCGAGCCTGCTGCAGATCGAGAGCTGATGGACGATTCCACGCGACATTCGGACCGTATCCTTGCGGATAGCCGCGCCCTGGTGCGCGACAACCGTGATGGCGGGCGGCACCGCCGTGGCGGTAACAACGGGCCACCACGGCGGCCGATCGGCGAGGGTTCGGCGCGGATCAGGCGTTCCAACCTCACCACGCGCATTCGCAACGTCATTATTGCTGCGCTCACGATACTGCTCGCGGCGGGGATTGCCGGGGCCATGTTCGACGGTATCGGCTTTTGGGGGGTGATGATTGTCATGGCGCTTGTGGCTGTGGCCACCATGATCTTCTCGAACTTTCCGAAGGTGAAAACGCCGCAGCGCGCCGATCTCGCAAAGACCCAGGATGCCCGCCAGCTGGTCGCGCGCACCGAACTGTGGCTGGAACACCAGCGGCCCGCCCTGCCCGCACCGGCGGCTAGGCTGGTCGACGACCTTGGCGTGCAGCTCGATGCGCTGGGCAAGCAGCTCGCCCACGTCGACCCCGCGCACCCTGCCGCCGCCGAGACGCGCAAGCTGGTGGGCGACGTGCTGCCCGAGACGATCGATGCCTATGGCCGCATCCCCGCCCATCTGCGGGGGGAGGAGCGCTCCGGCTCGACCCCCGACGCGCAGCTGGTCGACAGCCTCGGCAAGATCAGCCGCGAGATTGACAGCGTGACGCGTCAGCTGGCCGAGGGTTCGCTGGACGACCTCGCCATTCGCACCCGTTACCTGGATTACCGCTACGGCGAGCGCGAGGCGCTGGCCGGTCCGGACGAGCATGGCTCGGGCGTGCCCCTTCCCGAATTGAGCCCCGATTTCACGCCCGAGAGGAGCAAGACCTGATGGACGTCGCCATTCCCCACAACCTGGGCCGCGAGGAAGTGCGCCGCCGGATGCGGGACAACAGCCACAAAATCGGCGACCAGATCCCCGGCGGCATTGCCGATGTCGAGACCAGCTGGCCGAGCGAAGACCGCATGAACCTTGCCATCACCGCAATGGGCCAGGCGATCACCGGCCACATCGACATCGAGGACAGCCAGGTGGTGTTCCATGTCCTGCTGCCGCCGGCGCTGGGCTTCATCAAGCCGATCGTGGAAAGCGCCCTGCGCGACCAGGGCCAGAAGATGCTGGCGCCGCCCAAAGGCTAAGCAAAGACCCTAGAGCGTCCGCTCGCGCTCCAGATACATTTCAGGGATACGCAGGGCCGCAGTGGCCTCGCGCGTTTCGCGCAGGAACAACAGCAACGCCCACATCAACAGGCCGATGGCGAGGATGAAGGTGCCCGCCGCCACCGGGTTGAGGCCGACGTGGGCATATTCCTCGACGAACAGCAGGACAACCGTCAGCCCGATGGCAAGCGCGGCAAGCACCAGGCGCAGCAGCGCCTTGCCGATCAGCTCGATGCGGCGGTCGGTCAGCCGGATCTCGCGCACCACCAGATCGTGTGCCGGCCCCACCGTCTCCCCGTGGCGGCGCTGGAGTTCGCGGCTGCGATCGACCACCCGCCCCAGCCGCTGGGTAAGGGTGCCAATGATGTTGCCGATGGCGACCAGCACGAACACCGGCGCAAGCGCCAGCTGGATGGTCTGTGCGATCATGGTATCGGCCAGCGGCACGGCGCGAATCCTGCTTTAAACGGGTTGGGAACCCCGATTGCGTATAGGTGTTCATATCAACTTCAAGGCGTATTCCGCATATAATCCTCTGCGTTGTCTTGAATCCTGGGGGTCGTTGGCGGTTTGTCGCATCAAAATTCTGTCGAGCTGAGAGGCTATCTGAAATCCCGCACCGCCGCCCGGCACGATGTGTTGGACGGTATCGGCGCGCCTGCAAGCTTTGCCGACCGGGAGGCCTACGCCGCCTTTCTCGCCAACCAGCTTGCCGCGCGGGAGGGGGTCGAGCGATGGGCCGCGCACCATTGCCCGCCCGATCTTGCGCCGCCGGAAGTGACGCCGCTGATCGTCGCCGATCTTCAGGACCTTGGCAGCACCATCATCCCCGCCACCTCTGCCCCCTTCGCGCTGCCCGCCGGCAGTGACGCGATCGGGCTGGCATGGGTGGTCGCCGGGTCGCACCTTGGCAACCGGGCAATGCTGGCGCGCTTGCGGCGCGAGGCACCCGGCGCCCCTGTCGCCTTCCTGGCGGACGAGCGGATGCAGCAGTTCTGGAAACAGCTGCGACCGCGCCTCGCCGCCGCTGTCTCACCCGCCGAGGCCGAGCGTGCCGCCATCGCGGCAGAGGCGGTGTTCGACCATTTCCTCGCGGTGTTCGCCGGCCCGGCCCACGGCCGCGCCCCCGGGACGCTGGCGGCATGAGCGGCACCATGCCCCAGGTCGACCTGTCGAGCTGCGATCGCGAGCCCATCCATCAGCTCGGCCACATTCAGCGCTTCGGCGCGCTGATCGCGGTCACCGCGGACTGGATCGTCGCCTTCCGCTCGCTCAACCTGGGCGAGATCGTGGATCCGCGTCACGAAATCGCCATCGGCGATCGGCTGGCCGAACATTTCTCGCACGCGGCCATGCAGGCCATCCGCAGCCGCGCCGCCGACGCGCATGAACTGGGCATCGTTGAACGCCTGTTCGGCGTCGACCTGCTGCAGAATGGTCGCCTGTTCGACGTGGCGGTGCACCTTTCGCAGTCGTTCGTCATCATCGAGATCGAACCGGGATCGAACGATGGCACCGCCGAACTGTCCAGCTCTCTACGCCCGTTGATGAGCAAGCTGCAGAAAAGCACCTCGATCGACGACCTGTGCCTTTCCGCCGCCACGGAGCTGAAGCGGTTCCTCGGCTTCGACCGCGTCATGGTCTACCGTTTTCACCCCGACCAGAGCGGCGAGGTGGTGGCCGAGGCGCGCGAACCCCATCTCGAACCGTTCGAGGGTCTGCGCTATCCCAAGACGGACATTCCCGCGCAGGCCCGCGCGCTGTACCTGCGCAACCTGTTCCGCATCATCGCCGACGTGGACGAGGAACCGGTGCCGATCGAGCCCGTGACGTCGCTCGGCGGCGAGCCGCTCGACCTGTCGATGTCCACCCTGCGCGCGGTTTCCCCGATCCACATCGAATACCTGCACAACATGGGCGTGGGTGCCTCGCTGAGCATTTCCATCGTCATCGACGGCAAGCTGTGGGGGCTGTTTGCGTGCCATCATTACGCCCCGCTGCAACTGTCCTATCCCAAGCGGACGATGGCCGAACTGTTCTCGCAGCTGTTCTCGCTCCAGCTGCAGCTTGCGATCGAGACCGCGGGCGGCATCGTGAAAGACAAGGCGCGCGCGCTGCACGAACAGCTGATGAGCCAGATGGTCGGCGGCGAACCGCTTTCCGATAACCTCAAGTCCATCGGTCAGGCCATCGGACGGATCATCCCGCACGATGGCATGTCGGCCTACATCGATGGCGCCTACACCAGCCACGGCATCGCCCCCAACGAGGAGGAATTCCTCGCCATCGTGCCCTCGCTCAACACCTCCTCGACCGGTCACATCGTGCATTCGGATTCGCTGAAGGGAATCATTCCTGCCGCCGGGGCTTTTTCGGCGCGGGCGGCGGGTGCGCTGATCATTCCGGTTTCGCGTCGCCCGCGTGACTACGTCGCGCTGTGGCGCAAGGAATTGAACAAGGTGGTGACCTGGGCAGGCAATCCTGAAAAGGTCGCGGACGTCGGGCCCAACGGCGATCGGCTGACGCCGCGCAAGAGCTTTGCCGCCTGGCAGCAATCGGTCGACGGCCGCTCAGCCCCGTGGGAGCCGGAGGAAATCAGCATTGCCGAAAACCTGCGGGTGACGCTGCTGGAAGTCATCCTGCGCATCACCGACGAGCAGGTGCAGGAACGGGCCAAGGCGCAGGAGCGGCAGGAGCTGCTGATCGCCGAACTCAACCACCGCGTGCGCAACATCCTCACCCTGATCCGCAGCGTGATCGGCCAGTCCCGTTCGGAAGCAACCGACGTGGAAGGCTTCGCCCAGATCATCGGCGGGCGCATCCAGGCGCTGGCGATGGCGCACGACCAGATTACCCGTCACCAGTGGTCGCCTGCCTCCCTCAAGGAACTGATCCGCGCCGAGGCCGAGGCCTACCTGGCGGGCAAGGCGGACCGGGTGATCGTGACCGGCCCCGATGCGCAGGTGGCCCCTGCCGCCTACACCGTGCTGGCGCTGGTGGTGCACGAGATGATGACAAATTCGGCCAAGTACGGTTCGCTGTGCGACAGCACCGGCCAGTTGTTCATCGAACTCTCGTTCAACAGGCATACCGATCTCGAAATCAACTGGCGCGAACGGGGAGGTCCCGCGGTCAAGGCCCCCCAGCGGCGCGGTTTCGGATCGACCATCATCGAACGCTCCATCCCCTTCGAACTGAAGGGCGATGCAGAGGTTCGCTACAACCTTGGCGGCGTGGAGGCCGATTTCTTGATACCTTCCAAATATGCGACACCGTCAGAAGCCGGCGACGACGCCGGAGCCGACACGGCCGCGCCCGCACCTGCCGCGCCGCAGATCAGCAACGCGGACAGCCGCGACGGGGTGCTGGTGGTGGAGGATTCCATGATCATCGCCATGGATGCCGAGGACATGCTGCGTTCGCTTGGCTTCCGCACCGTGATCGTCGCCTCGAGCGCCGCGACGGCGCTGCAGGAACTCGCCCGGCACGAACCGCTGTTCGCCATTCTCGATTACAACCTCGGCGACGAAACCAGCGAAGCCGTGGCGGAGCGGCTGACCGCGCTTGGCGTGCCGTTCTGGTTCGTTACCGGTTATGGCGATGCCGTGGCGCAGCTGTCTTCCAGCGATGCGCGCGGGGTGATCCAGAAGCCCTATTCCAAGAGCGACCTGGAAGGAATCGTGACCAGCCTGTCACGCTGACCGCGATGGCTATTGCCTGGCGGCGCCGGAGAGTTTGCCGACCAGTTGAGCGCCGTCCATCGTCGTGACCAGCACTTCGTCGCCGTCGACCACGATGGCCACGTCGTGCAATCCGATGGCCGAAACGCGCGGACCATCGGTTTCGACCAGCACGTTGCGGCAATCGACCAGTTCGGCGTTTCCGCGCACCCGATTGCCATGATGGTCGCCGCTGCGGGCATCGCGCAGCGCGGACCAGCCACCGATGTCGGACCAGCCCATGGCGACCGGCACCATGGCCGCCCGGCTGGTGGCTTCCATCACGGCGTAATCGACCGAGTCCCCCTCGATCCGGGCGAAGGGCTCGGCGGCAGGGTGGAAGCGCGCGCCATCCCGGCGACCCTTGTCCACAGCCTCGCGCACCGCGGCGGCCATCGCGGGCCGGTGCTGTGCCAGCTCTGCCAGGAAGGCCCCCGCGCGAAAGGCGAAGATGCCGCCGTTCCACGAATAGCCGCCCTCGGCGAGGAAACCCTGTGCGCGTTCCAGATCGGGCTTCTCGACGAAGCGGTCCACCGCATGGCCGTGGCCCAGCGGATCGCCGCTCTTGATATAGCCGAAGCCGGTTTCGGGATGCGTGGGCGTGATACCGAAGGCGACCATGTAATCCTCCTCGGCCAGCGCGGCGGCCGCGCGGGCAGCGGCGCGGAAGGAGGGCACATCGGCAATGTGATGATCGCTGGGGCAGACCAGGATGATGGCTTCTGGCGGCAGCAACGCCGCGGCAAGCGCGATGGCGGGGGCGGTGTTCTTGGCCTCGGGTTCGACCACGACGAGCGCCTCGCGCCCGCCGACCTGCGCCTCCACATGCGCCAGATGCGCGGTGCCGGTGACCACGATCGGGGCGGCGAACAGCGCCGCATCGTCGCAGCGCGCCAGCGTCTCCTCGAACAGCGTCGTTTCTCCTACCAATGGCAGGAAGGGCTTGGGCATGGTCTTGCGGCTGCGCGGCCACAGGCGCGTGCCGCTGCCGCCGCACATGATAACGGGATGGATGGTGCTCATGGTATTGAGTTCGTGCCTCTTCGTTATCGATACAAGGGCAAAATCAGCGCCCGCGAAAATCCACGCGATAGCCGTAGCGGGTCTCGACCGGGGTGCCATCGGCGGTGGTCGCGGGATTGAAGCGGATGCGTTCCATCACCAGCGGGCAGACGAGCGCGGTGGTGGCGGCATCGACCTGCGTGTCGGCGACGCTGCATCCGCGCGCGCGGCCATCGACGCCGACGGTGAATTGCACCGTCACCGACTTGCCGAACCGCGCCCGTCGGCCGCCTTCGGGCACCGGAAAGTCCCGCGATTCGTTCAATTCGCCCGAGCGCACCGACGGCCCGACCGCCACCGCGCCGCCAGTGCCCGATCCGCCCGTTCCAGATCCTCCCGCACCCGAACCGCTATCCCGGCTACCGGTCCCCTCGCCTTCGCCCCCCGCGCCGGTGCCTTCGCCTTCCTGACGCGCGCCGGAGGTGTTCGCGCTGCCGGTGGAGGACGCGCGCGGTGCCGGGCTCGGGCGGGGGAGCGGCTGCGGCGGGGCAACGACTTCGCGCGGCGTCGCCTCCCGCCCTTCGGGAGCTGCAGCGCCCTCGTCCGGCTGCGACGGGGCCTGGCTGGGCTCGACCTTCGGCTCGGGTTCTTCGTAGGTGCGCACGGTTACCGTCACCATCGACGTGGCTTCGTCCACCATCCGGGCGGTGAATTCGGGCGCAAGCAGCAGTGCAAGGCCATAGAGGCCGACCAGGTGCGCCACGCCGATCAGGGCGACGAGCTTCCAGTCGGGGCGCTTTCTCGTGCTTGCAAATCCGCCTTCGGCCATCGCCCGTCTCTCTGCCAATCGTGGCAGGAAGACAACGCCTGCCACGGTGAAAATATCAGCTCAGGCTGAGTTCGCCCTTCACCCCGAGAATCCCCTCGCCATACAGGTAAGCCGGATCGAACGTGGCAAACCGTTCCAGCGCCTGGCGATCGGGCACGCGGATCGACCCGCGGCGAAAATCCGCCAGCCCGTCCCGGCGCAATTGCCCCAGCGCGCGGTTCATGTGGATCGCGGTGGTCCCGCACATGTCAGCAAGGGTCTGCTGGATGAGCGGGGTATCGATGATCCCCTTGCGCCCCAGGCCGACGAAATCGAGCCGTTGCCAGATTTCGCAGAACACGTGCGCCACGCGCTTGGATGCGCGCAGCTGTTCCAGCTTCATGATCCATTCGCGATGGATCGCGGCATCGAGCAGTGTGGAAAACCACAACAGCCGGGTGAGGTGCGCATTCTCCTCCATCAGCCGGCGCAGGCGATCGTGCGAGACAAAGCCCACACGCACTGGCCCCAGCGTGACCAGGTCGTGATCCAGCCGCTTGAGCGCAAAGGCATGGAGGTCGACGAAATCGCCGGGCACCTGCACGCCCACGACGAAACGCTTGTCACCTTCGCTGATGGTGCGCAGCACGAACCCGTCGATCAGCATGGTAGACCGATCGGACAGTTCCCCGCGCGAGAGGATCGTGGCATCGTGATCGTATTCGACGACCTCGCCGATCAGCGATTCGACGATGCCCTTTTCGTCCTCGCTCAGTGCGTCGCGCAGGCGGCCCATCAGGAATCGCCCCGTCAAAGGGTAGCGACCCAGTTCCTCGTCCATCTACCCCTCGTCCCTTCTTGCGCCCGTCTTTGCGCAATTGATACGAAATCAGCGGCTTATTGCAAGTGGGGCACGCGGTATGCGGAAGGCGGCAAGCACGATCCCGCGCTCGGGCGCACTTGCAACCGCCAATGCCGGCGGGCAGACCCCTCGCATGACCGGCACCTACCGCTTCGCCATCGATCGCGGCGGCACTTTTACGGACGTCGTGGCAGAGGTTCCGGGCGGGGCCCTGGTGACCGCCAAGCTGCTTTCGAGCGATCCGGGCCGCTACGCCGATGCGGCGAGCGAAGGCGTGCGGCGGATCATGGCGGACCACGGCGATGCACCCATCGCCGAAGTGCGCATCGGCACCACGATCGCCACCAATGCGCTGCTGGAACGGCAGGGGGCAGCGGTGGCGCTGGCGATCACCCGCGGGCATCGCGATGCCCTGCTGATCGGCAACCAGGCGCGCCCCGACATATTCGCCCTCCAGATCCGCAGGCCCGAACGGCTGGAGCGGCACGTGGTGGAGATCGACGAGCGGGTGAGCGCGGACGGCACAGTGCTGCGCCCGCTCGACGAAGCGGCAGCCCGCCGCGACCTCGCCGCCATGCGCGACAAGGGTATCGAGGCATTGGCGATCGTCCTGCTGCACGGCTGGACCTTTACCGACCACGAGGTGCGGCTGATCCGGCTCGCGCAAGAGCTTGGCTTCACGCAGGTCAGCGCCAGCCATGACGTTTCGCCGCTGATCCGCCTCGTCCCGCGCGGCGACACCAGCGTGGCCGACGCCTACCTCTCGCCCGTCATCCGCGCCTATGTGGAACAGTTGGCAGCCCGCCTGCCCGATCATGGCACCTTGCGCTTCATGCAGTCGAGCGGCGGGCTGGCGGATGCGCGCGCCTTTCGCGGCAAGGACGCGGTGCTTTCCGGACCGGCGGGCGGGGTGGTGGGCATGGCCCTGACCGCGCGGGCGCTCGGCTTCGAACGGCTGATCGGGTTCGACATGGGCGGCACCAGCACCGATGTCTGTCACTACGCCGGCGAATACGAACGCACGGGCGACAGCACCGTGGCAGGCGTGCGCATCGCCGCGCCGATGATGCAGGTGGAAACCGTGGCGGCGGGCGGCGGCTCGATCTGCCGCTTCGACGGCCTGCGTCTGCGGGTGGGGCCGCAAAGCGCGGGCGCGGACCCCGGCCCTGCCTGCTACCGCAAGGGCGGACCATTGACGGTGACCGACTGCAACCTCGTGCTGGGCCGCATCGACCCGGCACGGTTCCCGCAGGTGTTCGGCCCGGCTGGCGATCTTCCTCTCGATCCCGAAGCCTCGCGCGAGCGGCTTGCCGGGGTTGCCGCATCGTTGCGCGAACCGATGGACGAAGCCACGCTGGCCGAAGCCTTCCTCGCCCTTGCCGTGGACGAGATGGCCAATGCCATCCGCAAGATCAGCACCGCGCGCGGCCACGATGTCGCCACCCACGCACTTGCCTGCTTCGGCGGCGCGGGCGGCCAGCTCGCCTGCCGGGTGGCGGACGAACTGGGCATCGAGACAGTGCTTGTCCATCCGCTCGCCGGAGTGCTGAGCGCCTATGGCATCGGCCTTGCCCCGGTGGTCGCGATCCGTGAAGTCGGCGTGGTGAAGCCGCTGGCCGAGAACTACCAGCCGGCGCTGGATCGGGTCCGGTCACAGGCGCGCGAGGCGCTGCTGGCGCAGGGCATAGCGCCCGACCGCATCGTCATCACCCCGCGCCTGCGCCTGCGCTTTGCCGGTAGCGACACCGCGCTGGATCTGCCGCTGGGCGATTGCGCCGAAGCGGAGTTCCGCGCCCGGCATCGTCGCCGCTTCGGCTGGTCGGACGACAGCGCGACGGTGGTGCTGGAGGCGATCAGCGTGGAGGCGCAGGGCCACGTCGGCGGTATCTCGGGCAATCGCGCCACGAGGAGCACCGCGCCGCTTCTCCCACAGGGTATTGCGGGGCCGGCGACACTTCCGGGCAATGGCTCCACCCTGGTGGTGGAGGACGGCTGGCGTGCCGACCAGCGCGCGTGCGGCAGCTACGTGGTATGCCGCGACACACCGCGAGCGCGCCCACTGGCGGGTGACACCAGTGTCGACCCCCTGCGCCTTGCCGTGTTCAACAACCTGTTCATGGCCATCGCCGAGGAGATGGGCGTTGTGCTGGAAGCCACGGCGAGCTCGGTCAACATCAAGGAACGGCTGGATTTTTCCTGCGCGGTATTCGATGCGGACGGCGCGCTGATCGCCAACGCGCCGCACATCCCGGTCCACCTGGGCTCCATGTCGGCAAGCGTGCGCCATGTCATCGCCAACCGCGCAGCCAGCCCTCGCGGTATCCGGCGCGGCGATGCCTATGCCCTGAACGATCCCTATCACGGCGGCACCCACCTGCCCGACATCACCGTGATCGTGCCCGTGTTCCAGTGCGATGGTGACGCTCCGCACGCCTGGGTGGCGGCGCGCGGGCACCACGCCGACGTCGGCGGGATCGCCCCGGGCTCCATGCCGCCCGACAGCCGCTCCATCGACGAGGAGGGCGTGCGCATCGACGACGCGCTGCTCGTCGACGAAGGACGGTTCTGCGAGGCGGACCTGCGTGCGCTGCTGGCCAGCGGAGCGAACCCGGCGCGCAATCCCGACCGCAACATCGCCGACCTCAAGGCCCAGCTCGCCGCCTGCGCGCGCGGGGCGGACCTGCTGGCGCAGGCGGCGGCGGAGCACTCGGGCGCGGTCCTCGCCGCCTACATGGGCCACGTGATGGACAACGGCGAGGCGGCGGTCCGGACCTTGCTGGAAACGCTGCCCGAAGGCCGCTTCACCTACGCGATGGACAATGGCGCGCAGGTCTCGCTCGCCATTGCCATCGACCGGAAGGCGCGCTCCGCCCGCTTCGAGTTCGCCGGCACCAGCCCGCAGTTGCCGGGCAACTTCAACGCGCCGGCCGCCATCACCCGGGCCGCCGTGCTCTATGCGCTGCGCTGCCTCGTCGCCGACGACGTGCCGCTGAACGACGGCTGCCTGCGCCCTGTCGAGCTGGTTGTTCCTGAGGGCTCCATGCTCAACCCCCGCCCGCCCGCCGCCGTCGTGGCCGGCAACGTGGAAACGAGCCAGGTCGTCACCGACTGCGTGCTGGCCGCCTGCGGAGCGCTCGCGCCCTCGCAGGGCACGATGAACAACCTCACCTTCGGCAACGCGCGCCACCAGTATTACGAGACGATCTGCGGCGGCGCGGGCGCTGGGCCGACGTTCGACGGGGCAAGCGCGGTGCAGACCCACATGACCAACAGCCGCCTGACCGATCCCGAGGTGCTGGAGACGCGGCTGCCCGTCAGGGTGGAGAGCTTTGCCATCCGCACCGGATCGGGCGGCATCGGCGCGCATCGCGGCGGCGACGGGGTGGAGCGGCGCATCGCCTTTTGCGAACCGATGCGGGCACAGATGCTTGCCAACCGCCGGACGGTCGCGCCGCGCGGGCTGGCGGGCGGCGCCGACGCCGCGCCGGGCGAAACCCTTGTCGAGCACGCCGACGGGCGCGTCACCCATCTGGGCGCGACGGGTGCGGCCGATGTCGGGCCGGGCGACGTCATCGTCATTCGCACGCCGGGCGGCGGCAGCTATGGCGATGCGCCATGATCGACGCCGCAACCGCCTCCCGCTTCGCCCGCACCGCGCTGGGCCATGTGACGCAGGAATATCCCAACAAGCTCGACCACGTGATGGCCGGGCCGGGTGACGCCCTGACACCGCGCGCGCTGCACCCGGCCTTTTACGGCAGCTTCGACTGGCACAGCTGCGTGCATTCGTGGTGGACCCTGCTGACACTGGCGCGGCTGCACCCCGCCCTGCCCGAGGGCCCCGATATCGCGGCGCTGGCGGACAAGGTGCTGACCGCAGACAATCTCGCCGCCGAACTGGCCTACGCGCAGCGCCCCCAATCGCGCGGGTTCGAGCGGCCCTACGGCTGGGCCTGGCTGCTCACCCTCCACCTCGAGGCGAGCCGGCACGAGGGCCAAGGCTGGGCCGCACACATCGCGCCGCTGGCGCGCCATTTCGCCATGGGCTGGCGCGATTATCTCGCCACGCTTGCCCACCCGATTCGCACGCCGACGCACCCCAACACCGCCTTTGCCATGCGCCTGTCGCTCGACTGGGCGGACAGCTTCGACGCCGAACTCGCCTCCCTGTTGCGCGCGGCGGCACGGCGTTTCTACGGCGAGGATCGCGACACGCGCGAGGCGGTGGCGGGCGATGCCTTCCTCTCGCCCGCGCTGGTGGAGGCAGCCCTGATGCGCCGCGCCCTGCCGCCCGCCGACTTCGCCGTGTGGCTGCGCGCCTTTCTGCCACGCCTGCACGAGGGCGAGCCCGCCGCGCTGTTCGTGCCTGCCCGCGTCACCGATGCCAGCGACGGCAAGGCCGCGCATCTCGACGGGGTGAACTTCACGCGGGCATGGTGCTGGCGCGAAATGGGCCTCGGCGGCGATCTTGCGGCGCGCCACATGGCCGCCTCGCTGCCCGCGGTGGACGGCGACTACATGGGCTCGCACTGGCTGGCGTCGTTCGCGTTGCTCGCTATGCTGGCGGGCAAAGGAGACGACTGATGGACATTCGCCGGGTGGACGAGAATTTCGCGGTGGCTGCGCAGGTCGCGGCGAGCGACATGCAGGCGATTGCCGACGCCGGTTACACCGACATCATGTGCAATCGTCCCGATGGCGAGGAGCCGGGCCAGCCGCCGTTGTCGGACCTGCGCGCCGCGGCCGAGGCGGCGGGGCTTGCGTTTCACCATGTGCCGGTGGCTGGCGGGATGTTTCCGCCCGAGGCGCTGGCACAATTCGCCCGGGTGCGGCGCGAGGCGTCAGGCCCGGTGCTTGCCTACTGCCGCAGCGGCACCCGCTCGATGACCATGGACACGCTGGCGAACCCGGGCGGGCTGTCGGTGGACGAACGCATGACCCGCGCCGAAGAGGCCGGCTACGACCTTTCCGGCCTGCGCGGTTATCTGGAAAGCTAGCGGCCCTTCCAGCTGGCGGCACGCTTCTCGACAAAGGCCGTCATGCCCTCCGCCTTGTCCTCGGTGGCAGCGAGAATCTGGAACAGCCGCCGTTCGTGCAGCATCCCCTGGCTCAGCGTGGTCTCATAGGCCGCGTCGACCAGTTCCTTGTTCACCTTGACCGCCATCGGTGCCATGCCAGCGATTGCGGCGGCCGCCTTCAGCGCCTCGTCCAGCAGCTGGTCGTGCGGCACAACGCGAGCGACGAGGCCCGCTCGCTCGGCTTCCGCTGCGTCCATCATGCGGCCCGTCAGCACCAGGTCCATGGCCTTGGCCTTGCCAACGGCGCGGGTGAGGCGCTGGCTGCCGCCCATGCCGGGCGCGACGCCCAGCTTGATCTCGGGCTGGCCGAACTTGGCGTTTTCCGACGCGATGATGAAGTCCGCCATCATGGCGACCTCGCACCCGCCGCCCAGCGCAAAGCCGTTGACCGCGGCGATCCACGGCTTGCGGGTCGCGGCGACCATGCGGTTCCAGCCCGCGAAGAAGTCCTCGTTGAACATCTCGGCGGCGGACTTGTCGACCATCTCCTTGATGTCGGCGCCCGCGGCAAAGGCCTTGTCGCCAGAGCCCGTCACCACGGCACAACCCTGGCTGGCGTCGGCCTCGAACGCGGCAAGCGCCTCGGTCAGTTCGGCCAGCACCTTGGTATTGAGCGCGTTCAGCGCTTCCGGTCGGTTGAGCGTGATGAGCGTCACCGCATCGCGCTGCTCCACCAGGATCGTTTCGTAAGCCATCGTCAGTTTCCTATTCGAGTTCCAGGATCACCGCGTCCACCACCAGCGTCTCACCCTCGGCGGCGTTGATGGTGGCGACGGTGCCACTCTTTTCGGCGCGCAGGATGTTCTCCATCTTCATCGCCTCTACCGTGGCGAGCGGCTGGCCCGCCTCCACCGCTTCGCCCTCGGCCACGTGCAGCTTCACCAGCAAGCCGGGCATGGGGCAGAGCAGCAGTTTGGAGGTATCGGGCGGCACCTTGTCGATCATGTGACGTGCGAGGTCCGCATGGCGCGGTTGCAGGACGCGTACATCGTGGGTGCGGCCGTGCGTGGTCATGCGATAGCCGGTGCGCGTGGGCGCAAGGCGGATGCCGTAGCGGGCGACCGCTTCGCTGTCTTCCTCGTCGCTGTCGTAAAGCGCGACCTGCACCATCCGATCGCCCGGCGTGTAGTCGAACGCGAGCGCGACAGGTTCGCCGTCCACGCTGATCCCGTCCTCGCCCAGCGAAACCGCGTGATCCGCGGTGCCCAGGCGCACGGTCCAGTCGCCCGGCGGCAGCTGCGGCTCGCCCAGCTGTCCGGAAATGCGCCGTGCGCGGTCGGCATCGGCGGTGGCGATTACCCCCGCGACCGCTGCCAGCACGCGCGTGGTTTCCCCGCTGACTGCCGCGCCCGCGAACCCGTCGGGATATTCCTCGGCAATGAAGCCGGTGGTGATGTCGCCGCTGCGAAAGCGCGGGTGCTGCATCAGGGCGGACAGGAAATCGACATTGTGGCCGAGCCCCTCCAGTTCCACCGCGTCGAGCGCCGCCACCTGCAGGTCCGCCGCCGCCTCGCGCGTGGGCGCCCAAGTGACGAGCTTGGCAATCATCGGGTCGTAGAAGATCGAGACTTCGCCGCCTTCCTGCACGCCTGAATCGATGCGGATATACCCATCATCCGCCCGTGCTGAGCCTGGACGAGCGGGGGGTGCAAAGTGCGATGCCTCGGGAAACCGCAGGCGCACCAGCCGGCCGGTGCTGGGCAGGAAGCCGCGATAGGGGTCCTCGGCGTAGATGCGGTTCTCGATGGCCCAGCCGTCGATGCCGATCTGGTCCTGCGTCCACGGCAAGGCCTCGCCCGCCGCCACGCGGATCATCTGTTCGACGAGGTCGATGCCGGTTATCGCCTCGGTGACGGGATGTTCCACCTGCAGGCGGGTGTTCATCTCGAGGAAATAGAAGCTCTCGCCCGTCGGATCCGCGCCGCTGACGATCAGTTCGACCGTGCCCGCCGAATGATAGCCGACCGCCTTGCTGAGCGCGACCGCCTGTTCGCCCATCTTGCGGCGCATTTCGGGGGTGACGAAGGGGCTGGGCGCTTCCTCCACCACCTTCTGGTGGCGGCGCTGGATGCTGCATTCGCGCTCGTTGAGGTAGAGCACGGTGCCGTGCTTGTCGCCCAGCACCTGGATCTCGATGTGGCGGGGGTCCTCGATGAACTTCTCGATGAACACGCGGTCGTCGCCGAAGGAGTTCAGCCCTTCGCGCTTGGTCGCCTCGAACCCGTCGCGCACGTCCTGGTCGTTCCAGGCGAGACGCATCCCCTTGCCCCCGCCGCCCGCGCTGGCCTTCATCATCACCGGATAGCCGATCTGGTTGGAGACGGTCAGCGCCTCCTCGGTGGTGTCGATGGCATCCTCGGACCCGGGCACGGTGTTGACGCCGGCCGCCTTGGCGAGTTTCTTGGACTCGATCTTGTCGCCCATCGCCGCGATGGCGTTGGCGGGCGGCCCGATGAAGGCGATGCCTTGCGCCTCCAGCGCCTCCACGAAGCTGGCGCGCTCGGACAGGAAGCCATAGCCCGGATGCACGGCCTCCGCGCCGGTCTGCTTGCAGGCGGCGATGATCTTGTCGGCGATAAGGTAGCTATCCGACGCGGGCGAGGGTCCGATATGCACGGCTTCGTCGGCCATCTGCACGAAGGGCGCGCGCGCATCGGCATCGGAATAGACCGCCACCGTGGCGATACCCATGCGCTGCGCGGTCTTGATGACCCGGCACGCGATCTCGCCGCGATTGGCGATGAGGATTTTGGAGAACATTAGTTTGCCTTCGTCCGAGACTTAATTGTCCGCCATAATACTAAAACAATGCCAGCTATCGTTAGCAATAATGCGACAAACATCCCTAGCATTGACGGAAGATAAAACGCGCTCATTAAAACATGGTCGTGCCACTGCGGTTCGGTAGTTGCTCGACCGAACACCATCGGTACCAATGACAAAACGAACAGACCCACACCGCCTAAAACGAGGCGTCCACGAGACGCGAACCAGATAAGAGAAACTAGGAAAGCGATCGCCCATCCAGATATCATGACGAGATATTCAATCACTCCGCCGCCTCCAACTCTTCGCCCGCGGGCGGCATATTGTGCCCGAGCAGGCGTAGCAGGTCCGCCGCCGCTTCGACGACATTGGTGCCGGGGCCGTAGATGCCCTGAACGCCGGCCTTCTGGAGGAAGTCATAGTCCTGCGCCGGGATGACACCCCCGGCAACCACCTTGATATCGGCGCGGCCTGCATCGCGCAGGTGACCGATCAGTTCGGGGATCAGCGTCTTGTGGCCCGCCGCGAGTGAGCTGGCACCGACGGCATCGACTTCGTTGTCGAGCGCCATCCTGGCGGTTTCCTCGGGCGTCTGGAACAGCGGGCCGGATAGGACCGCAAAGCCCATGTCGGCAAAGGCGGATGCGATGACGTTGGCACCGCGATCGTGGCCGTCCTGACCCATCTTGGCGACGAGAATGCGCGGCGCGTGGCCCAGGCGCCGGGCGACGGCATGCACGCCTTCCACCACCTGCGCGAAACGCGCATCGCCCGCGTAGGCAGCGGCGTAGACGCCCTTCACCGGGGTCGGCACGGTGTCGTAGCGTCCGAACACGTCCTCCATCGCGGCGGAGATTTCGCCCAAGGTCGCATCGTGGCGCGCGGCCTCGATGGCGAGGGCAAGGAGGTTAGCCCTCTCCCCTTCAGGGGGGAGGGTTGGGAGGGGGGAACGCGGATCGGCGGCGTTCCGAGGTCCCCCTCCCCCAACCCCCTCCCCTGAAGGGGCGGGGGCATTCCGAGCGCCTTCGCGCAGAGCATCCAGCGCCGCCCGACAAGCCGCCTCGTCGCGCCCCGCCCGCACCGCCTCCAGCCGCGCGACCTGGCTGGCGCGCACGGCGTGGTTGTCGATGTCGAGCGTGTCGATCGCGGCTTCTTCGGACAGGCGATACTTGTTGACGCCCACGATCACCGTCTCGCCCCGGTCGACGCTTGCCTGCTTGGCGGCCGCCGCGCTCTCGATGGCGGCCTTGGGCGCGCCGCTGGCGACGTAGCGGGTCATGCCGCCCGCCGCCTCTACCTCTGCCAGCAAATCGCGGGCCTTGTCGGCAATCTCGGCGGTCAGCGCCTCGATATAGTAGCTGCCGCCCAGCGGATCGGCGACGTTGGTGATGCCGGTCTCCTCCTGCAGGATCAGCTGCGTGTTCCTCGCAATGCGGGCGGAGAAATCGGTGGGCAGCGCGATGGCCTCGTCCAGCGCATTGGTGTGCAGCGACTGCGTGCCGCCGAGCACGGCGGACAGCGCCTCCAGCGTGGTGCGCACGACGTTGTTGTAGGGGTCTTGCTCCTGCAACGAGACGCCAGAAGTCTGGCAATGGGTGCGCAGCATCTTGGACTTGGGGTTCTGCGCGCCCAGCTCGGTCATCACCTCGTGCCACAGCGTGCGCGCGGCGCGCATCTTGGCGATCTCCATGAAGAAGTTCATGCCGATGCCCCAGAAAAAGCTGAGGCGCGGGGCAAAGGCATCGATGTCGAGCCCGGTGGCGATGGCGCGCCGGGCGTATTCCTTGCCGTCGGCGATGGTAAAAGCCAGTTCCTGCACCGCCGTCGCCCCGGCCTCGTGCATGTGATAGCCGCTGATCGAGATCGAGTTGAACTTCGGCATATGCGCCGAGGTGTAGGCGATGATGTCCGACACGATCCGCATCGATGGCTCGGGCGGATAGATGTAGGTGTTGCGGACCATGAACTCCTTGAGGATGTCGTTCTGGATCGTGCCGCTGAGCTGGTCCTGGCTCACGCCGGCACGCTCGGCGGCGACGATGTAGAACGCCATCACCGGGATCACCGCGCCGTTCATCGTCATCGAGACGGACATCTCGCCCAGCGGGATCTGGTCGAACAGGATCTCCATGTCGCGCACCGTGTCGATGGCGACGCCCGCCTTGCCGACATCGCCCACCACGCGCGGGTGGTCGCTGTCGTAGCCGCGATGGGTGGCAAGATCGAAGGCGACGCTCAGCCCCTTCTGCCCGCCCGCCAGGTTGCGGCGATAAAAGGCGTTGGATTCCTCGGCGGTGGAGAAACCCGCGTACTGGCGGATCGTCCACGGGCGGCCGGTGTACATCGAGGCGTAGGGGCCTCGGGTGAACGGCTCGAAGCCGGGCATGGCGGGTTCGGCAGGCGCATCGGCGGCGGTGTAGAGCGGCTGCACGGCAATGCCTTCCGGCGTCTGCCAGGTGAGGTCGCGTCCCTTCACTTCCTTCGCGGCGCGGGTGTGCCAGTCGGACTTAGTGCTCACGCGGCGTCTCCATGATCTCGGTCAACTGGCCCATCATGTCCTTGGGGTGCAGGAAGAAGATCGGCGTCCCGTGCGCGCCCACGCGGGTGGGGCCGAGGATGCGCTTGCCCAGCCCCTCGAACCACGCGCGCGCCTCGGCAATGTCGGTGACCTCGTAGCAGACATGGTGCTGACCCCCGGCGGGGTTCTTCGCGAGGAAGCCGCGGATCGGCGAATCTTCGCCCAAAGGCTCGATCAACTCGATCTGCGTGCCCTTGCCGACCTCGCCAACCGCGTCGGGCGTATCGACGAAGCACACCTTTACCCCTTGCGCGGGCAGGTCGAACGGCTGGGTCACTTGCTCTGCACCCATCGTCTCGCGGTAATAGGCAACGCTGTCCGCGATGGAACGCGTCGCGACGCCGATGTGGTTTAGGCGGCCGAGTTTCATTCTGCTTCTCTCTTTTCCCTTTTCAGCGACCCAGCCTTCGCCTCGCTCAGGACATCAGGCAACAGGTCCACGCTCGAGAAATCTGCGAGCAAATCGGCGATGAGCAGCGAACGGTGACACTTCTCGGCCTCGCGGCAATAGCACAGCAGACAAGTGCGTTTCTCCAGTGCCAGAGCGCGCAACTCCGCCATCTGCGCCATTGCTTCCGGTAGCTCCAGCTGACCCGCATAGATACGGCGCAGCGTGTCACGGTCGCCTTTCCTGGCCGCCTCGCGTCCATCGGGCGGGGTGCCGACATGGCGGAAGTGACGGTATTCGATACCGATCTCCTCCACCGCACCAGCAAGGGCAGTCTTCGAAAAACCCGGTTTGCGCGATAATGGTAGGGCCCGCACGTCGGCCAAAACTTCTACTTGCGCTTCGCACAGCGCCGCCAGCATCGCGGGGTGTGTCGTCTCCTGGTAACCGATAGTGTAGATGAGAGGCATGATCGCGGTCATCCGAGGCTTCTAGAGCGGCAGATTATCATGCTTCTTCCACGGGTTCTCTAGGCTCTTGTTCGCCAGCTTCCGCAGCCCCAGCGCAATCCGTCGCCGCGTCGAGTGCGGGTAGATCACCTCGTCGATATAGCCGCGTGAGGCCGCCACGAACGGGTTCGCGAAGCGGTCTTCGTATTCCTTCGTCTTCTCGGCGATCTTGTCCGGATCGTCGCGATCCTGGCGGAAGATGATCTCCACCGCGCCCTTTGCCCCCATCACCGCGATCTCGGCGGTGGGCCAGGCGTAGTTGAGGTCGCCGCGCAGGTGCTTGGATGCCATCACGTCATACGCGCCGCCGTAGGCCTTGCGGGTGATGACGGTGATCTTGGGCACTGTTGCCTCGGCATAGGCGAACAGCAGTTTGGCGCCGTGCTTGATGATGCCGCCCAGTTCCTGCGCCGTGCCGGGAAGGAAGCCGGGGACGTCCACGAAAGTGACGATGGGGATGGAGAACGCATCGCAGAAGCGCACGAAGCGCGCCGCCTTGCGGCTGGCGTTGATGTCGAGCACGCCGGCCAGCACCATCGGCTGGTTGGCGACGAAGCCCACGGGCCGCCCCTCCACGCGGCCGAAGCCGGTGATGATATTCGCGCCATAGGCGGGCTGGATTTCGAAGAAGGTGCCCTCGTCCACCACCTTCCGGATCAGCTCGTGCATGTCGTAGGGCTGGTTGGCGTTGGCGGGGATCAGGGTGTCGAGGCTGTCCTCCACGCGGTCCCACGGGTCCTCTGTGGGCAACACCGGAAGGTCGGACTGGTTGGACGAGGGCAGGAAACCCATCAACTCGCGCGCGGCGAGCAGCGCCTCGATATCGTTCTCCAGCGCCAGGTCGGCGACGCTGGTCTTGGTCGTATGCGTGATCGCGCCGCCCAGTTCCTCCTGCGTCACGACCTCGTTGGTGACGGTCTTGACCACCTCGGGCCCGGTCACGAACATGTAGCTTGAATCCTTCACCATGAAGATGAAGTCCGTCATCGCCGGCGAATAGACCGCTCCGCCCGCGCAGGGGCCCATGATAAGGCTGAGCTGCGGGATGACGCCGCTGGCGAGCACGTTCTGCTGGAACACCTCGGCATAGCCGCCGAGCGACGCCACGCCCTCCTGTATGCGCGCGCCGCCGGAATCGTTGAGGCCGATCACCGGCGCGCCGGCTTTCAGGGCCATGTCCATGACCTTGAGGATCTTTTCCGCGTGGCGCTTGCTGAGCGAGCCGCCGAACACGGTGAAGTCCTGGCTGAACACATAAACCAGCCGCCCGTCGATCGTGCCGCTGCCGGTAACCACGCCGTCGCCGGGGATTTTCTGCTCGGCCATGCCGAAATCGGCACAGTCGTGTTCGACGTAGGCATCCAGTTCCTCGAAGCTGCCTTCGTCGAGCAGCACCTCGAGCCGTTCGCGCGCGGTCAGTTTGCCCTTGGCGTGCTGCGCGTCGATGCGCTTCTGGCCGCCGCCCATGCGGGCAGCCGCGCGGCGGCGTTCGAGTTCGGCGATATTGGCGGACATCGGCTTTTCCTGTCAGGTGTTCGCGGTGGATCAGCCCATCGTCGGGATGACGAAGGCGTTGCTGCCATCGCCGCCCCCGTCGGGCCAGCGCTGGGTGACCTTTTTGGCCTTGGTCCAGAACCGCAGCCCTTCCATGCCGTACTGGTCGATATCGCCAAAGCCCGAACGCTTCCAGCCGCCAAAGCTGTGATAGCTGACAGGCACCGGGATCGGCACGTTGATGCCGACCATGCCCACGTTCACCCGCGCGGCGAATTCGCGCGCGGCGTGGCCGTTGCGGGTGAAGATGGCGACGCCGTTACCGTACTGGTGCTCGCTGGGCAGGCGCACCGCTTCCTCGAAATCCCGGGCGCGCACGATCTGCAGGACGGGGCCGAAGATTTCTTCCTTGTAGCTGTCCATGTCGGGGGTGACACGGTCGAGCAGGGTCGGGCCGACAAAGAAGCCCTTCTCGTGCCCCTGCAGGCTGAATCCGCGCCCGTCGATCACGACCTCGGCGCCCTCCTTCTCGGCCGTATCGATCCAGCCTTCGATGCGGGCCTTGTGCTCGGGCGTCACGACAGGGCCGTAATGCGCGTCCTTGTCGGTGGACACACCCACGCGCAGGGCGTTGATCGCGGGGATCAGCTTTTCGCGCAAGGCATCGGCGGTAGCCTCGCCCACCGGCACCACCACGGGCAGCGCCATGCAGCGTTCGCCGGCGGAACCGAAGGCTGCCCCGGCAAGATCGTTCACCACCATGTCGAGATCGGCATCGGGCATCACGATGCCGTGGTTCTTGGCCCCGCCGAAGGCCTGCACCCGCTTGCCGTTCGCCGCGCCGCGTTCGTAGATGTATTGCGCGATGTCGCTGCTGCCGACGAAGCTGATCGCGGCGATGTCACGGTGATCGAGGATCGCGTCGACCATCGCCTTGTCGCCGTGGACGACCTGCAGCAGCCCCTCGGGCGCGCCTGCCTCCAGGAACAGTTCGGCCAGCCGCATCGGAACGCTGGGATCGCGCTCGCTGGGTTTCAGGAGGAAGGCGTTGCCCGCGGCGATCGCCATGCCGAACATCCACATCGGGATCATGGCGGGGAAGTTGAACGGGGTGATGCCTGCGCCGATGCCGAGCGGCTGGCGCATGGAATAGACGTCGATCCCCGGCCCTGCGCCGTGGGTGTATTCGCCCTTCAGCGACTGCGGGATGCCGCAGGCATATTCGATCACCTCAAGCCCGCGCTGCACGTCGCCGTGCGCGTCGTCCACCACCTTGCCGTGCTCGCTCGCCAGCAGTTCGGCCAGCGCCTGCTTCTCGTTCTCGACCAGCCGCTTGAATTCGAACATCACGCGGGCGCGGCGCTGGGGATTGGTGGCGGCCCATTCGGGCTGCACCTTTTTCGCGTTTGCGACCGCGGCTTGCAGCACCGCCGCATCGCCCAACGCGACCTCCGCCTGCACCTCCCCCGTGGACGGGTTCCAGATCCTGTGGGTGCGCCCGGAAAAGTCGCTGCCGCCATGGCCGGGGATGAGATGGTCGATCTGTCGCATGGGGCAAAAATCCGTTGCAGGTGAAACTTCTTATGGTGCCTATCGGCTCTGACAGCTATGCGCAAGAAACCCTCTTCGTTCCGGGCGAAGCATCGTGCGCCAGCGCGCCACCGAACTGACTGCGGGGATTTACGCCCCGTTAACCATCTTCGGTCTACCCCCGGTTACCTCGACGCTGAGCCGGATCGATACATGCACACCATTCTTGTCGCCGACGATGAACCGCTCATGCGCGAGTTGCTCGAATTTCGCCTGGCGCAGCGCGACTACCGGCCGGTGACCGCCGCCGACGGGCGGGAGGCGCTCGCCCGGCTGGAAGACAGCGCGCCCGATGCCGTGGTGCTCGACGCCATGATGCCGGTGCACGACGGGTTCGAGGTGCTGCGACGGATGCGCGCCTCACCGGAACACGCCGCCACGCCCGTGATCATGCTGACCGCGCGGCGCGGCGAGAGCGATATCGTCGGCGCGCTGGAGCTGGGCGCCAACGATTACCTCGTCAAACCCTTCATGCCCGAAGAACTGATGGCCCGCCTCGCCCGGCTGCTGAAGGCAGGATGATGCGCGCGATTCTCCTGCTGGCGTGCAGCGCCGCCCTTGCCCTGCCCGGCGCGGCGATCGCGCAGGCGAACGATTACGAACAGGCGGTGGAATTGCGGCGCACCGATCCCGCAGCGGCTGCCGCGCTGCTGGAACGCTGGCTGGATGCCCATCCCGGCGATACCGACGCGCTGGTACAATACGGATATGCCCTGCTGACCCTCGGGCAGCTTGCCGAGGCCGAACAGGCCTTTGCCGCGGCGCTGGCCATTGCGCCCGGCTACACCGATGCAAGCGAGGGGATCGCGCTGATCGCCGCGCGTCGTGCCGACAGGCAGGAAACGCGGCGCGGCTTCGCCCTTGTCGAAGGGGCGTTGAGTGATCTTGGCTCTGGCCAACGCGACTGGCACGAACTGGGCGCCGTGATCGGTGCGCCGGTCGGCCTTTTGGGCACACTCGAGGGCCAGGTGCGCTGGTTCGATCGCTTCGGCGCCGAGGACGTGGAACTGGGCGCGCTATATACCCACAAGGCGGGCGAGAACCTGTGGTTGCGCGCGGGCGCATCGGCCACGCCCTCTGCCGATTTTCGCCCCGAGATCGGCCTTGCCGCCGGACTCGACTATCGCCTGGCGCCGTCCAGCGTGGCGACGCTCGATGTCTCGTGGCAGCGCTTTCCCGCGCAGGACGTGGTCTCGCTTCGTCCCGGGTTCACGCAGTATTTCGGCGGCGGACGCTATGCGCTCGGCGTGTTCGGGCGCGCGGTTTTCGTCGACGGTGACGCGTTGGTCGGCGGCTCTGTGCGGGCCGACTGGCTTCCTGCCGATCGCACGCGCGCCTTTGTCGGTGTCGCATCCGGACCGGAGACCGACCTTGGCGAGGTGCGCGACACGACCAGCCTCTACGGCGGAGGGGAGGTCCCCCTGTCTGCCACCGTTTCGCTGCTCGGCAGCCTGTCGCGCGAATGGCGCGCGACGGGCGCCGATCGCACCGAGGCGCGCCTCGGCGTGAAGCTGGCGTTTTGACCACGCTCACCAACCTGTGGCTGGTATCGCTGGCCCTGTGCATGATTACCGCGATCGCGCTGCTCGTGCTGATCGGCGCGCGCAGCGTCACCGCACGGTTCGGCACCCGCGAGGAAGCGGCCAGGCGGGCACTGTTGCCCCGGATGCTCGACGGCGATCCTGCCCTTCTTACGCAATTGCAGGGGCTGGACCTGCGGGTTGCCTGCAACCTCACCGTCGAACTGGCGGAGATGACCCGCGGATCCGAACGCGAGGCGCTGCTGGCGCGCGCGACCGCATTGGGGGTGCCCGGCCTGCTGATGCGGCGGCTGCGGGCCCGATCGGCGCAGACGCGGCTTTCCGCGGCCGAAGCCATCGCCATGTTCGATCAATGCCACGACGAGGCGCACAGCGCTCTGGACGATCGCAACGCCGACGTTCGTCTCGGCGCCGCCCTTGCGCTGGCGCAGCGCGGCGAGGCGCCCGATCCGCTGACCGTGGTGCGCAAGCTCAAGGTCGGGCAGGAGGAACATTCCTTGCTGCTGGTATCGCTGATGAAGGATCTGGCCACGACCAATTCCGAAGCGGTCGCCGGGCTGTTGTTCGAACAGGGTCTTTCGTCGGAAACCAAGGTCGCGGCCATGGACGCGCTGGCCGATCTGGGCGGCGAATATGCGCCCTTGCTCGCCTACATGGCGCGCAGCGCGGAAGACGAGCCGGAACTGCAACCACGCATCTACCGCGCGCTTGGCCGCACCGGCCACCCGGCAGGGGCGGAAGCGATCCTCCACGGGCTGCAGAGCGACGACTGGACCGTGCGCTCCTCCGCCGCGGAATCGGCGGGCAAGTCCCGTCTGGCGCAGGCCGCCGGGCGACTGGGCGAAATGCTCGCCGATCCGCACTACTGGGTGCGCTACCGCGCCAGCGAGGCGCTGCTGCGCCTCGGCCCCCGCGGCATCAACACCCTGCGTGACGTAAGCCGGGGCGAGGACGAGGGCGCGCGCGATGTCGCCACCAAGATGCTGTCCGAGGGGCGTGCCGCTTGACCTGGCTGGCGCTTTCAGACCCGCAGGCCTGGATGGTCGCGTCGGCAGAGGCGATCGCCTCGGTCGTGATCGTCACGGGGCTGTTGCAGGTCACGTTCTATTTCGTGCTGCTGCTCTACGCCGGTGTCGCGCTTGGCACCCGCCCGCCGGTGCCGCGCAGCGCCACGTTGTGGCGGCGCTATTCTGAGCAGGCCCCGGCCATCTCGGTGCTGGCACCGGCCTATAACGAGGAGCTTTCCATCGTGGAAAGCACCCGCAGCCTGCTGGCGTTGCAGTATCCCGATTTCGAGGTGATCGTCATCAACGACGGATCGAAGGACGGCACGCTGGCGCGCATGATCGCCGAATTCGGACTGGAGCAGGTCGACCGCTTCGTCGACACCGGCGTGGCCCACGCCCCCATCCGCGGGTTCTACGCCAGCCCCCGCCTGCCGCGCCTGCTGGTGGTGGACAAGGAAAACGGCGGCAAGGCGGATGCCCTCAACGCCGGTATCAACTGCAGCCGCACCGCACTGTTCTGCGCCATCGACGCCGATTCCATCCTGGAAAGCGACGCTCTGCTGCGCGTGGTGCGCCCCTTCATCGATCAGCCGCACCTGACCATCGCGGCGGGCGGCACGATACGCATCGCCAACGGCTGCAAGGTGGATTCGGGCCGGATCACCGACATCCGCCTGCCGCGCAATTTCCTCGCGCTGGTGCAGATCGTGGAATATCTGCGCGCCTTCCTGATGGCCCGCGTGGGCCTCAGCAAGATGCAGGCGCTCACCGTCATCTCGGGCGCGTTCGGACTGTTCCGGCGGCGGCAAGTGGTCGAGGTGGGTGGCTACAGCCACGGCACCGTGGGCGAGGACATGGAGCTCGTCATCAAGCTGCACAAGCTGATGCGCGAGGCGAAGCGGGACTATCGCATCGACTTCATCGCAGAGCCGGTGTGCTGGACCGAATGCCCCGACAGCCTGGCCGTGCTCGGCCGCCAGCGCGCCCGCTGGCAGCGCGGCGCGCTCGAATGTTTCGTTAAGCACAAGGGCATGCTGTTCAACCCGCGCTACGGCCGCATCGGCATGATCGGCTTCGGCCACATCCTGCTGGTCGACGTGCTCGGCCCGTTGCTTGAGGTTCTGGGTTACATCCTCGTCCCGCTGCTGTGGGCGCTGGGCCTGCTGGCGCTGCCGTGGCTGCTGGCGTTCCTGACGGTCACCTTTACCCTCGGCATCTTCTTGTCGATGGCAACGCTGGTGCTCGAGGAAATCCAGCTGCGCCGCTTCCCCAAGGCGCGCGAGCTGGCCGTCCTGGCCGGCATCGCAGTGGTCGAGAACTTCGGCTACCGGCAGCTGTCCAATATCTGGCGGTTGCAGGGCTGGTGGCAGTTCGTGCGCAAACAGCAGAGCTGGGGCACGATGGTGCGCAAGGGCTTTTCAGCGAGCTGACGACCTGCGCGTTCAGCCGGCGAGCGCGGCGAGCAATTCGTCGAGGGCGCGCAGCTCGACAGTGTAGTCTTCCCCGTTTTCCGCCTTGTCCTCCAGCGCTAGCGCTGCCTCACCCACGTGGGGGTGGCCGAGCATGGCGGACACGCCCGCCAGCTTGTGCGCCTGCGCCGCGATTGCCTCGCGGTCGGACGCGCAAGCAGCCAGGCGCGCACGGTGCTCGCCCGCCTGCGCTGCGAAGCGAGCCGAAAGCTCCGCCATCTTGGCGGCAAAGGCATCGGTCACGCGACGAGCTCGCGCACGCGGTCCGCCAACGTCATCGGGTCGAACGGCTTGGCGATCACGCCCACCGCATCCATCGTGGCAAAGTTCTGCAACTCGCTGCGCTGGGCCCGCGCGGTGACGAAGACCACCGGCAGCGCGGCGAAGCGAGCGTCCGCGCGGATGTGCGTGAGCAGTTCGGGGCCATCCATGCCCGGCATCATCACGTCGAGCAGGGCCACGTCGGGCACCCAGCCGTCCATCAGCGCCAGCGCCGCCGCGCCCGATCCGGCGGTGCGCACCTCGAATTGCGGGTCGAGCCCCAGCGCCATCTCCGCGATCTCGCGAATATCGGGCTCGTCATCGACGTATAACACGCGCATCAGGCAGCCTCCCGCTCGCGCCGCTCGATCAGTGCCATGGTGGCGGCCACCAGTTCCTCGATCGAGGCGCGGCTCTTGACCAGCAGGCGGTCGGCCTCCTCGATATGGGACGCATCGTCGATCGCGGTGAACAGCACGATGGGCAGCGTCTTGTCACTGGCGCGGATCTGGTCAAGCAGCGAGAGGCCGCTTTCGCTGCCGAGCCCGATATCGATGATGGCGGCGGAAATCTTCTGCCGCATGGCGATGTAGCGCGCCTCGCGCAGCGTCGTGGCGGTCACCACCCGCGCGCTGCCGGCAAAGGCGCTGGCGACCACGCTCAGGCAATCGGCATCGTCGTCGAGATGCAGCACCAGCGGCAGGTCGGCATCGCCCGGCGCCACACCGATCGACTGATCCTTGGCCAGCGGCAGATCGACGTGAAACACCGTGCCGCCGCCCTCGCGGTCCGCGAACCCGATCGTGCCGCTGTGACGGCTGGCGATCTCGCGCGCGATCGACAGGCCAAGGCCCGTGCCGCCCTTGGCGCGGCTGTCGGACGAATCCGCCTGTGCGAACTTGCCGAAAATGCGCTCCCGAAAGGCCAGCGGCACGCCGGCGCCCCGGTCGCGCACCTCGATGCGGGCGGTGCCGCCCTGCTGGTTGCAGGCGATTTCCACGACCCCGCCAGCCGGCGAGTGCTTGATGGCGTTGGATACGAGATTGGTAAGCAGCTGTTCGAGCCGGTCGGGATCGCCCATGATACACAGCGGCCACGGCGGAAAGCTGACTGCGATGGTGACGTCGTGCTTTTGCGCAAAGCCCGTCATCGCATCGATCGTGCGGCGCACCAGCGGCCCCACCTGCATGCGGCGGATATCGAATTCCATCTTGCCCGATTCGATCTTCTCGATGTCGAGGATATCGTTGATGAGCCGAATCAGGCGATCGCAGTTGTCGTGGGCGATCCCGATCAGCCGCCGCGTCTTGTCGTCCAGCGGGCCGGTCGCGCCGCCCATCACCAGCCCCAGCGAACCACCGATCGAGGTCAGCGGCGTGCGCAATTCGTGGCTGACGGTGGAGACGAACTCGGTCTTCAACCGCTCGGCCCGCTTGCGATGGGAAATGTCGCGGATGGAGGCGATGTAATGGTGCCCCGTCAGCTCGCCCTCGTTATGGCTGGAAACCCGGCTGATCGCGACCTCGGTTTCGAACGTGGTGCCGTCGGCACGCTGGCCGACGAATTCCTGCCGCCGCCCCGCGCCATCCGCCCCGGCATCGCCGACCGTGGCCAGCCAGCCGCGCGCGTCGGCAACCGAGTAGTCGTGACGCATGAGCATGAGATTGTGCCGGCCCACCACCTCCGCTTCGCTGTAGCCGAACATGCGACTTATGCTGGGGTTCATCCGCAGCACCCTGCCCTCTGCGTCCAGCCACAGCATTCCGTCGACCGCGCTATCGAACATCGCCCGCTGGCGCTCGGCGAAATGTTCCGCCCGTTCCAGCGCACGGCGACGCTGGCGGATCGATGCGCCCACGATCAGCGTGACAAAGGCCAGCAGCACCGCAACCCACGCAAGCAGCATGGTGACCAGCCGCTCGACATCGTTGCGCGATCCCGTCCCTGCCGTGCTGACCTGGCGCAACTGCGCGGTCTGTGCTGCCTGGAGCAGCCCGATCGACTGCCGGATCCGGTCCATCAGCACCTTGCCCTGCCCTTGGGCGATGCGCGCGCGGGCGACGTCACCCCGGCCATCGCGCATGTCGGCCATGTTGACCTGCGCGTTGGCCAGCTTGGCATCGGAAAGCGCCTTTAGGCCATCCAGTTCGGTCCGATCCGCAGCCGTGGAGCGCGCACGAAGGTCCGCGAACAGCGCATCCCTGCGCTCCACGGCATCCTCGTAAGGCCGGAGGAACGAGGCATCGCCGGTCAGCACGTAACCGCGCACGCCCGTTTCCGCATCGAGATGCAAGGTCAGCAACTGCGCCAGGTCATCGCGCGTCTCGATGGTGTTCTCGGCCGCGGAGCGCAGATTACGCACCTCGTCGAATTCGCCGCGGATGAGCAGATGCACCCACAACAGCGACAGCGGGACGAGGACCAGTGCAAGCACCAGGATGGCGCGGTTCATGGCCGGAGAGACAGGGCGGGATTGGCGCACGCGCGAAGGCACCTTTGTTGCAACCTTTACGGCCTAGCCGATCGTGCTTGAATTTGCGTTAACCGAACCCGGTTCTCAACGTCGTTCATCGCTGCAGGGTGCTGGATTGGTGAGCCCGACAGGATTCGAACCTGTGACCCGCTGATTAAAAGTTATCTATCTGACATTCCCACCGGCTGCTATTGCAGCCCATGCAATTCTTTAACACGCTGAAACAAAGCGAAAGCTTTCGCGCGCGCGAGAGCTGCTTTGCTCTGCGATGCCCTTGCACACCCTGCACGGTGGTTGCTATGTGGTTGTTTGGAGGGACACTGTGCCATCGACGCCGAAGATCACGAAGACTCAGGTGGACGCTTTGTCGGCGTCTTCAAACTCACCGACTTTTCTATGGGAGTCGAGTGTGCCAGGCTTTGGAATCAAATGTTCCGCAAAAGGCGTGAAGACCTACGTCGTGAAATATCGGACTGGGTCTGGTGGACGATCAGCCAAGCAAAAATGGCTAACTTTGGGTCGGCATGGAAAGCTGACCTTGGACCAAGCACGGCAACTAGCGCGCCAAGCTCTTGGCGCAGTTGCTAGCGGTAATGATCCGCAAGCAGATAAGATGCAGCGACGCAGCGTTTGCACTCTTGCAGAGGTCTGGACTCGCTATCAGCGAGATTACCTCACTCAACGCAAGCAGCAAACACGAAGCGAATACGAGAGGCTATGGACCAAGGGTCTTGAACCAGCTTTCGGCAAACGCGCGGTGGAAAGTCTTTCGCGAGGTGAAGTCGATGTCTTTCACAAAAGAATGTCGGAAACCCCCTATCAAGCTAATCGGCTGCTCGCCCTTCTATCTCGCTTGATGAACCTGGCAGAGGTCTGGGAGCTTAGACAACCCGGTTCTAACCCCTGCAGGCATGTCGAAAGGTTCAAAGAGAAGCCCCGTAGCCGGTACCTGACACAGTCAGAATTGGCGAAGATAGGCTCGGCGATGGATAAGCTTCTTGAAAGCAAAACTGTATCCGTCGCGGCAATTTGCGCGATCAAAATGCTTCTCCTAACCGGCGCTCGGCTCAATGAAATCTTGTCATTGAAGTGGGAATGGATTGATTTCGATCAGCGTATCGCTGCCCTCCCAGACAGTAAGTCGGGTGCGAAGCCCGTCTTTCTCAACTTTGCCGCCATGAAGATGTTGAAGGAGCAAAAAGGCCGCACTCAAGGTTCCCCCTATGTTTTTCCTGGCGCAGGGAAGACGGGGCGCATGATCAATCTCAGCAAACCATGGAAGGCCGTCTGTAGCGAGGCTGAGGTCGAAGGAGTCCGCCTACACGATCTCCGCCACACCATGGCGAGCGTAGCGGTAGGCCAGGGTGCGTCGTTGCCGCTGATTGGACGCCTACTCGGCCACTCACAAGCTCAGACAACACAACGATACGCTCATGTTGACGCCGATCCCGCTTTAGTTGCTTCGGACGCGGTAGGCGACGCAATCAGTCGCTCTCTTTCGCCGGAATAATCAATCCCGGCAAAGCGGAACGGCGCAAGCCGATCCGTCTGCTGTCGAGCAAGCTCCAATTCTAGATCAACGCATCGCACCCTTCTAAATTTCGAATCAGCCGCTCGTTCGCCGCTTTCGGCGGGCGTCGTTGCTGATCGACAACCTGACAGAATGAAGAAGGGAACGGGGTATGGACACCACCGAACAGAAGCACTTGGCCATGGCGAAGGATCCGGCGACCGCCAGCCGCATCGTGCAGAACATCGCCGCAATCGAGCAGGACTTCCGCCTCGCCGAAGGCTACCTCAGCGACTGGATGCTGCGCGAGATCATAGCGGCCCTGCGCACCACGGTGCCCGCGCCGTTCGAGGTCGTGACGACCGCATGGGCCGCCATCATTTCCTGCCCGGACTGGAAGCCCAACAAGCGCCCCGGTCGCGGCGATGCTTGGCTGGACATCGTGGAACACGCCGAGGACGAGGACGATCACACCTGGCTTGCAGCGGCGCTCGGCGCAGGTCCGACCGCGCTGCACCTCGAACTCATCTTCCGCGAAGGCCTCAGCCACTACATGGACAAGCTGGCGGCGGACACGTCGCTGATGGCCAAGCTGCGCAAAAAGGGGTTCAAGGTCGAACTGACCGCCAAGCGCGTTTACCTGCCGCTGGTCATCGATGCCGCCCTGTTCGCCAAGGCGGTGGCCGAGAACGACTTTGACGCTGCCATGGCCCCGGCACGCGAAGCTGCTGAACTGGGCGTCGCTGCCAAGCCGGAGATCGACGATCTGCTCAAGCAGGTGCGGGGGTGAACGCCGTAACCGAGGCGCTGCCCCGCGCCGAGGCCATCGCCAGGCTCAACGACCAGCTGCGCAAGGAACAGACCGGCGGCACCATCATGCTGACGCGGGGCGTGATGGAGACGCCCGGCTTCAATCCGTCAGAGCTGGCAGAGCGACTTGCAGCCTACGACGCCTTCGATGCCGACAACGATCCGCACGGCGAGCGAGACTTCGGCGACCTCTCGCTTTGGGGCACCGACCTCCTGTGGAAGGTGGATTACTACGACCGTGGCCTGCGATTCGGCTCGGATGACCCAGCTGACCCCGCCGTCACCAGTCGGGTGCTCACCATCATGCTGGCAGGTGAGTGGTGATAGCGGTGTCGGAAAAGGGTGGCTGCAGCGAATGTGGCCAGAGCTTCACCGCGATGTTCGCATCAACTCTTCAACCAGTGCCGCAGGATCAAGTTCGAGAGCCTGAGCGAAGTCTACGAACTCGGCGACATCGAGGCGGCGCTCACCGAGCTCGACACGCGATACAAATTGCCGATGGATATGTAGGCGCTCGCCCAGTTCGCGCTGAGATATCCCGAGTTCAGCGCGGCGATGCTTCAGACGATCGAGCAAGCCCTTGTAGCGGTCGTCCCGCAAGCCAGGGGTGGTTCGCTGTCCAGCCATACCTCGCTGTGGTCGATATTGACCTGCGCACAGAAACCGTGCGAGCGGATGCCTGCGTGGCTACCGATGGCCGGGACCACGCACGGGGGTCGTCATGATATGGCTAAACTGCCGGACATCATCCGCGCGCGAACGCGCCGCAACGAAGAAATCGTCGACGCCGAGTGGGAGGAGGTCGACGATAGGCTAGAAGAAGGCTGGAGCCTGCGCCTGTTCGCCGAATGGCTTCAGTCAGAGTGGCGCACCAGCAAGATATTTCGCGCGCTTGTGGCCATCGCTGCCTTACTTGCATTGCTACCGCTAACGGAGCCCGGAGAAGATCAAGCCTTTAACCGATCCATTGGGCCATCAGGCAAGCGGTTCGAAGGTGGCAACACGCTAACCAATCTGCGCATCGTAGGGACTTACGTTTACGCCACCATGGGCGGCGAGGACGGTCAAACCCGGTGCGAGGATTTCAACAACCCTCACCTGTACCAGCGGAACGGGAATCTTGCCGAGCTCGTCGAGTTTGGTCCTGACGGCAGTTATCGCCAACTCTTCGCCTACACGACGCCAAGTGGCCAAGAGCATTATCAATCGAGCTTTGCGACGTGGAGTTTGACCGGGAACACACTCTCGTTCGGCAATGTGTATGTCGATGCCCCGTTCGGTGGCGCTGTCGACGATTACAGTTCTCAGATTGACGATACCCACCGCAACGTTCTTGTCATCGATTCAGAAGACAACGGCCGGCGCCTTGTGCGCTGTCGGGGTGACGTCGCAGGCTCGTTCGGGGACGACCCGCGGCAACTCGCTGGTGGGCCAGCCGACCAACGTGAATACATCGGACAACCCGATTTTGCTGGCCTCTGCACTAATCAGGATGTGATCGACGAAGTCTCGCAAGCGTTCAGGACCGCCATCATGCGGACCCTAATGAGCGATCGAATGTCGCGCGCGCAAATTTCCGATGACCAGGTAGTCTTTGCGGCGGCCGCCATCAGACGGGAAATGGATCGCTCGAACATTCATTACCGGAACCTGCGCGCCGGACAGATCGACGATGAGCGACCGAGGCGCGTTACCGTGACCTGTTTGACCGATGTTCGAGTGGTGACCCCCACCGAAGGTGCTCACGGTGCGTTTTCGGACTATGTGCAGTTCAACGGATCGAGCTTCCGCATTAGGTTCGAAGATCCAGAATCTGAGGGCGGCGTCCCGGTCTACTACGCCCAAATCGGCGATCCCAATCAGCCGTTGGATGTCGAAGTCGGAACCGAGTAGCACCTGCTGCGGCCGACTACGGACGCGAGATGGTCAACCCGTAAACCCAATGTGTCGGCGATCCACGCCGTCCAACATTGGAGATTTACAGATGATCGAGTTTAACCGCTTCCAGTCCAACAAAGTTGGTGGCCACCCTAACTGGTGCGAGGAGCTTCCAATTAATCGCTACAGCGAAAGCGGCCTTTATGTGAACCGGAACAACGAAAGGCTTATCGTATGCGACCATCCATTCGAACGCTTCGTGGTGATCTTGGATCATAAGGAGTTCGGTCGCTTTCTCACGATGAATCTTGGCGACTTCCCCATTGACGAGGGCTTTTATTTTCGTGGTGCGATGAACTGCAACCTGCCGGATTTTGACGGAATCAAATCCCGAAAGACTGAGCCCGGTGTCTTGAAAGTGCGGTCCAGTAGGCTCGAACTTTTCGTTGAAAATCCCTTTGGCGTCGCCTCGTTCCAAGTCATTTCCTACGGGTATGGGTCGAAGGGAGTCCGCTACTTTGATCGCTGGACCTTGGTCGACGACTGGAGTGAGGTGACTTTCAATTATGATGCGAATAGCGAGGATGCCGAAGACCGGCACGATGTCCTAATGAGATGAGGGCAGTCATCAAGGCTGCCGCCGCAGAGACCACACCAAGGTCGAACAGGCGGTGATGATGGCAGCGAAGGCGGCGAGCAGGCCGGCGTCGAGAACGAGCATGGCAATCTCCGAATCGAGGGGGATGGAGCTTGTTCCAGAAATGTTCCAAGTAGGAAAATCGTTTAGGTGCGCTGCGAGCAGCTGCGGAGGGCGCTTGAGCGACGGCGCTGGCCAGAGAACGGCCCTCTGCGCTCACGTTGCCGCTTAGCGCATATGGCCAGCCGAGCGTGCCGGTCGATGCAGACATGGTCGAAAGCGAGCGCTCTAGTACAAAGCGCTTTGGCCGCACGCTGACCCTGTTACAGTTCAACGCTTATTTCGTCGGTAACCAGCTGTGTGTAGACGCAATCGCAATCGAACGCGGCAGCTTGCGAGTGACTTGGGGTATATGAAAAATTTGCTGGACACAGACAGGCACGAGCCCCCGACGAAGCGAGATCGCGCGGTAGAGCTCCTGCTAGGTCGCCTATCAGCGCTCACGATGATCGCGTTGATCGCTAGCGCGGTGCTGACCTTGTCGGCGCCTTCGCCTGCCTACGGGCATGGCGGACGGTTGGCAGCAGACGGCTGTCACAACGATAGAAGCACCGGAACGCGCCATTGCCATCGCGGCTCGACCCCAGCGCCCCAGCGAGCCACTAGCGGCGAGGTATATTATCCGAATTGTGACGCCGCGCGCGCGGCAGGCGCAGCCCCAGTTAGGCGCGGCCAGCCAGGTTACGGTAGACACCTGGATCGAGACAACGACGGGGTGGGTTGCGAGTGATCGACAGGTTATCGCTCGCTGATGATCTCGATTGCTGTCCGACAGTGGGAGAAGCCGTATTAGGGCGAGTGGTCCCGGAGGATCTTTGCCAGCGCATCGTAGCTAGGCTCCGCGAGCTTGAGACTGGCGAGAGATGAAGCAACCGAGTTACGATAAGGATCAGCTCCATTCGCTCGACCGAGCTCGTCAGAGACGGCGCAAAAAGCAAGGCGTCAGATCACTCGGTCTTGCGGCTGTCGCCTTCATCGGAACGTTCGTCGGCGGCTTCATCCTTACAAGTGATTCATCGGCGAACCAGCAACCAGCTACACAGCTAGCCGCGCTGAGCGTGCTGCCGGAAAATTCGGCGATGCCAATCTGCGATGGGCCCATGCGCGTCACCTGCGTGGTCGACGGCGACACCTTTTGGCTCGAGGGCGAAAAGATCAGGATTGCCGATATAGACACCCCGGAAGTCTCGCAGCCGCAATGCGAAGGCGAAGCAGAGCTCGGTCGTCGCGCGACAGTCCGGCTCGCCGAGCTTCTAAATGCAGGCGCGTTCGAGCTTCAATCGATCGGAGAGCGTGACCGTGATCAATATGGGCGCCTGCTGCGTGTCATCACCCGCGATGGCCAATCGCTTGGCGATCAGCTCGTTCGCGAAGGCCTAGCAAGGACTTGGACCGGGCGGAGGCAGCCCTGGTGCTGACGCCGCAGGGACGCATGGTGTTGGGCGCGATCGGGATGCTCGCATTGCTAGCGATAGCAATCATCAGCTGGGCGGAATGGGGGTGATGATCAAGCCCCCACCTTTCGCGACGCATAACATCCCGACCGCCCCATCCGCGCAGGTTCGAATTCAATGAACCGAGATCAAGAAATCTGGGGCATGGCGCTGTGGGTCGAGAAGCATCACGGCGCGGATGGGTGGCTGTACATCGCGCAACAGCAAGACCGACTTCTCGAGCAGGGCGACTACGACGGGATGGCGTTGTGGCGGAAAGTCAAAGACCGGCTAGCTGCTCTAGCACCACACGATGCCGACACCCCGTCAAGCTAATCCACCTCGCACTCAGCAGGCCGGCCGGGCCACATACCGCGTCCGAATAGATTACGCGGAGCAATTGCCCTCTCGGGCTGGGCAAACCCGTAAAGTCTACGCTGGAGACCCCAGTCCGTCGGAACGTTAGACCTTAGAATGAGATCACGAGTGAGCGCCGTTGGCTGTCGTCCGTCAAGGATTGCAGTCGTGATGTCGGGGGCAAGATAGTTGACGCGGACGAGTCTCGCGAAATGGGCGGGTCGACAGCCTTGCTTTCGCGCTAGCTCCTCAATCGACCAATCTCGGTTATCCTCGACGAGTGATTGCGCCTTCCGTGCACTGCGTATGAGGCTGATTAGTTTTTTGTCGGGATTGGCAACCTGCGCCGGATCGCGCGGATTGATATGAAGGGACGGCCATCGTTCTGCTGTGACGACCCGTGCCGCGACCTTGTGCTCCCAGCGAGCATCGCTGCATGGCCAGTCGGCGTGCCTTCCATAAAATTTACCCCTTCCATTCCATTCGAGAAAGCGGCGGAGTTCGAGCCCGCGAAAGGTCAGGGTGAGCTCATCCTCGCCAACCTCAATTCGCACCAGGATCGCGGCGAACACCTCTTTTCGGTCCTCGGCCGGAACTGCGGCAATGCGGTCGGCCGCTTGTGCGCCCTGCTCGGCAAGGTTTTCCAATTCATCGCCAAGAACGCCGAGAGCCTTGAGCGCCATTCTCAAGCAGCGGCGGTCTGCCATGAAATGCGCGACGGTCGCGATGACGAGACGGTCAAGATCGTCGGCATTGGCGCGATAGGCACGGCGGTACTCTTTCTGGGACCACATCGCGTTGCTCGACGCATAGGCACAGTATGTTTTCCCGCGATGCCAGTTGAGGTCGAGCAGCATGTGCCGTCCCAACTCATCCCACAGCAAGCCGGCGAGAAAGTGCCTAGTCTCCTTGGCATCCGGTGGCCGCTTCCGTCTCTTGATGCAAAGCGCCTGTACGCGGTCCCACGTTGCGCGATCGACGAGAGGCTCGTGTTCGCCAGGATAGTTTTGATCATGGCCTCGAATTTCGCCGATGTAGATCGGGTTCTGAAGGATGCCGTAGACGGTGCTTGGCGATATTGCTTTTCCCCCGCGCGGCTCACCTTTTGCCGTTGGCTTCACCGAGCTGCACATCCCGGCCTCGCGAACCGCGGTCATCACGGCGGTGTAACGCTCGGTCCGAAGAAACTCAGAAAAGATGAAGCGCACGATTTCCGCTTCGGCGGGTTCCACCTTCAAACCGGCTCTCGTTGCGATGTAGCCAAAGGGCGGCAGACCGCCATGAACCTTTCCATGCCGTTTGCGGGTGCGGATGCTATCGCGCACTCGCTCAGCGATCATCTCGCGTTCGAACTGGGAGAACGTGAGCAGCACGTTGAGGATCATTCGTCCCATGCTGTCGGACGTGTCGAACGCCTGCGATACGGAAACCAAGGAGACGTTTCGGCGATCGAACATCTCGATAAGCCGCACAAAGTCGAGAAGGCTGCGCGTCAGTCGATCGATTTTGTATACCACCACAGTGTCGATCTGCCCGGCCTCGATATCCTGCATGAGGCGGGCCAAAGCCGGCCGTTCCAGTCCGCTGCCGGAATGCCCTCCATCGTCATAGGTATCGGACAGCTCCACCCAGCCCTTGTATTGCTGGCTTCGGACATATGCGCTGGCGATCTCGCGCTGGGTTACGAGCGAATTGACATCATGATCCAATCGCTTGTTTGTGCTCTTGCGCGTGTAGATCGCGCAGCGTTTGGGTGATAGAATTCCATGCTCGCTCATCGTGCACCTCCTGATCGAAGAGGACTGCGCCGAGAATATGAGAAAATTGCGGCCGAAGAGTTTTGGTAAGGGGGGGTGAAAAGGTTGCTGCAAACAGCATTCTTCTCCCGCGCTGCGCTCTCAACGCGGATCGCTTGTCGCCCGGGTGGATCTAAGCCAATCTCGGAACACGCGGAGCGGGGAGAGCTGTGGTCGCGCAAATGAGCCCCATCAAAATCACGCAGGCTGACGGCTCTAGGCTCAACGCTTTGGTCGAGGCCGGTTATGAGACGCTCGTCGTCCATAGTCGCAGCGGTTCCGGCACGACCGCGCGCAACCCCGACTACAAGCTCGCCGTTACGGCCATAATGGAGAAACTGGACGGCGCAGGCTTGCCCTTCACCGTATATCTCGACAGCCGCCCGGTAGAACATCTGCCGCTCGATCAACGCCGCCTCGCTACGTCGCGCCAGCTGAGCGGGCCATTTGATTCCCGCTTCGCCATCTTGGTGTCGGCCATGAACGCGGGAAGCGCAAGTCGAGGTGCGTGGCGTCGCATCCGGTTTGCTGTGCCAGGAGCTTCGGCTTCTGAATTGTCGAGCATCTTGTCCGCCGGAGCGAATACAGCCGTGAGCGCCATTCAGCGTTTGTCGAATACCGACCAGCGCCGTGTGACCTCTGCGCACATTCATGAAGCGGTGCGTCGCCTCGCTGTAGGCGAAGACGCTCCCAACTTTGCTGACTCATGAGACTATGATTTGGTTACGCCAGGCGGGCTTCGCTTCCCGCCGAAAAAGGTGTTTGGATTGGCGCTTGAGATGGCTCTCGGCATCGAAGCCTTCCCAGCACATTTCAGCGCTGGTTGGTCGCAGCCCTCGTTCGAACTGCTGCAAGCCGCTGGGTATCAGATCATCGACAAGTATACCGTTCTGCCTAGTGACTTGGAGGAGACGGCCGCTACGGCCCAACTTCCGAATGAGTATGACGACCGTCGGTGGGCAGAGGGAAACCCCAAACGTGTTGTCCATCTTCGACGCGAACGATCGCCTGTTGCTATGAAAGAGAAGAAGGCCGCAGTTTTAGCCGCGACAGGAACGCTCGCGTGCGAGCATTGTGGGTTCGAACCAGGGAAACTTCACGGCCCTGCATTCTTCGACGCGGGGCTAGATGTTCATCACACCATCCCTTTATCGCAGGTCTCTCATTGCCACGAAACCACGCTGGACGATCTGAAGGTTCTATGCGCGACGTGCCATCGGATCGAGCACCGAAAAATTGCGTTGGCAAAGTAAGTTGGATGGATAAAAAGCTTCCTTTGAAATCGCATCTGATGCGACCAATTCTTACAATCCTATTTTGATTTACTAATTTTGGTACCTTTTCACATGGATTACCCTTCAAAGCACGATATTTTTCCGCGGATTGTTAAGACCATCCTTCGATGTAAAACGCTGAAATTTCGCGACTAAAAGTTTCAAAAATGCCAGAGGATCTAACTTAAAGGGATGTTCTCGATGCCCGACTTCCAGGATCCGTTTGAGATCGTCCCGGTTGCCATCCACAGGAGGGTTTGCACACCGACGAAGACTGCGAGCCACTTGTGGACCTTGCTACCGAAGATGTGCAGTCGCAGCTTGCGCGAACGCTGGCCTGTCATCGCGGTCGGTTGATCAGTTCTGGCGCGGCGCGCGTGACGAGGAGTGGTACTGGACGATTTTCCAGTTGCCATCCTCGTGCGTCAGTACGGACGTCGCAACCCCGTCGCGCTCGATTACACGGCCATCCGTGAGGGCGATCCGGTAGCGGTAAGTTTCCTGGCCATACGCCACATGACCGACCATCCGGACGTTCACCGTCGGATTGGTGAACGTAAACTCGGTGATTTCGCCAAGTTCCGGGCCGAGATGGTGCTCCATGTACTGAGCGAACGTGCCCTCGGCCTTGCCATTCTCGAACACCAGCGAGTCCGCGGCAAACAGCGTCCGCATGGCCGCCTCGTCACGGGCAACCAATGCGTCGCGGTAAGCAACGAGCACGGCCTGCGCCTGTTGCGTGAGCGCGTCCGGCGCCGCAATTTGTGCGCTATGGGCAGAATGATCGCCATGACCGGCATGCTGAGCGTGCGCCGCCGTAGCCATCGCAGCGAGTGCCGCCGCGGCCGCAGCCGCGAAACCTGTAAACCTCATCGCTTATCCCCTCAGAACCAGAACCGAACGCCCAGGACATAGTTGGTCACGCTTGGATCCTCGCCCGCAAGGCTGGCATAATCGGCGCTCTGGCCAACCTTCCATTCCTGCTCGATGCCGACATAGGGCGCGAATTCACGGGCGAATTCGTAGCGCAGCCGCAGCCCCAGTTCGACGGAATCGAGACCGGCTCCGACACCCAGCTCGGGAATGTCCTGCGCAGAAAGGTTTACCTCGGCGCGCGGTTGCAGGATGAGCCGCTGGGTGATGCGCTGATCGAGTTCGGCTTCGACACGTGCCGTCAGATCGCCCTTGGTCGACAAGAAAGCGGCCGCGTCGACCTCGAACATATAGGGCGCCAGACCCTGCACACCTATGACGGCGTGGGTGCGTTCGGGGCCTGTCAGGTCCTGCCTTACGCCGGCTTGCAGATCCCACCATGGGCCGATCGCATGGCTCCACAAGCCTTGGATTTCAGCGGACTCGGGCTTTTCGCCGAATGTGCCTTCGCCCTCGCTCTTGAACCAGAACTTGTCGAGGTCGCCGCCGTAGTAGCCCTGCACGTCCCACAGGTAACCATCCCCGCCTTCCCGTGCGCGATATTCGGCGCGGTCGCCCTGGAACCAGAAAACGTTCATCCCGCCGTTCTCGGCGCGCAGAGCATCGCGGGAGGCACGCATCGCGTCCGCCCCCCAGATCGCATCGGCAGCACGGGGCGGTCCCGATCCCGCCGCAGCCGGAGGCGGTCCTTGCGGGATGGGGGTCATGTCCATGGCGCCATGGTCCATAGTGCCATGGTCCATGGCTCCGTGGTCCATCGCCTGATGGTCCATCGGCGCTTGGCCGGACGACTGCATCCCTTCATGGCCCATCGCCGCGTGGTCCATGTTTTCCATGGTAGAATCGTCCATGGCCGGCATCTGGCTATGATCCATCCCCGAATGGTCCATGGTGGAATGGTCCATTCCCTCCGCCTGGCTATGGTCCATCTGCGAATGATCCATGCCAGAACGGCCTTCGTGCCGGTCGGCGGAGACTGGTTCCCCCGGCGGCGAGGCAGGCTCACAAGCCCCCTCGGGCACCGGATGGCCCATGGCGCGATGGCGTGCGGCTTCCTGTTCGCATTCGGTCTGGGCTGGCGATTGCGCGCCAGGCATCGCGTGACCCGAATGGTCCTGTGCGATAGCAGGGGTTGCGGCGCTCGCGAGGAGCATGGCGACGAGCAGGCGCATCATTCTTCTCCCACCCGTTTCACATCGGGCGCCGAAGGCGGCTGGGCGACGGTCACGATCTGGAACATGCCGGAATGCATGTGGTAGAGCAGGTGGCAGTGAAAGGCCCAGTCGCCCTGTTCGTCGGCGGTGAGGTCGAAGGTGGCGCTGCCGCCGGGCTGCACGACAACCGTATGCTTCTGCGGCTGCCGGTCGGCAGGCGCGCCGTTGACCAGTTCGAAGAAATGGCCGTGCAGATGGATCGGATGCGCCATCATCGTATCGTTGACGAGCTTCACACGGACACGTTCGTTATAGGCGAAGCGGATGGGGTCGTCGCTGACGGCGGTAAACTTCTTGCCGTCGAACGACCACATGTAGCGCTCCATGTTGCCGGTCAGATGGATCTCCATCTGACGTGTCGGGCGGCGCAGATCGTCGTTCGGCTCGAGCGCCACAAGATCCTTGTAGGTGAGAACCTTGTGGGGAACGTTGTCCAGGCCGAGGCCCGGATCGCCCATGCGATCGACCGGGTTCATCGACACCATGTCGATGCCGGGGCCGACCTCCACGCTGGGCGGCAGCAGGGATGTGTCGCGCATATCCATGCCGCTCATGTCCATTCCGGCCATCGGATCCGCAGACGCACCTTGCGATGGCACGTCGTGGCCCATGGCCGAATGGTCCATCCCGCCCATGTCGTCGCCACCGCCATGGTCCATTCCGCCCGAGCCGTGGTTCATACCCATATCCGCCATCGTCAGCAGTGGCGGATCGCGCAAGGGCGGAACCGGTGCCCGCGCGCCGGGACGCGAGGCTAGGGTCGCCACCGCCATGCCCGACCGGTCCATGCTTTCGGCCACGATCGTGCGGGCTTCCCCGGTCGGCTCGACGACGATGTCGTAGGTCTCGGCCGTGCCGATCTGAAACTCCTCGACCTCGACCGGGCGCACGTTTTGACCGTCGGCACCGACCACCCAGAACTTCACTCCGGGAATGCGGACGTTGAAAAATGTCATGGCGCTGCCGTTGATGACGCGCAGCCGTACTCGCTCGCCAAGGTTGAACAGGAACTCGAGACCCTCTTCCGGTCCGCGCCCGTTGGCGAGGTAAGTGTAGGTCGAGCCGGTCACGTCGAGGATGTCGGTCGCCATCATGCGCATACGCGCCCACATCCGGCGGTCCTCGCCCGACAGCGGATAGTCGTCGGTCCAGGTGTTCTGCTGGTAATTGAAGTAGCCTTCGCCCTTCTTCAGCTTGTCCATGATCGTATGGGGGTGAAGAGGCGTGAAGTCGCTCAGGAGTAGAACATAGTCGCGGTCCGCTTGCACGGGGACCGTCCCGGCGGGTTCAACCACGATCGGGCCGTAGTGCCCGGCCTGCTCCTGCAACCCCGAGTGACTATGCCACCAGTAGGTGCCGCTCTGTCGCAGCGCGGGGATGTCATAGACGAAAGTCTCTCCAGGTTTGATGCCGGGAAAGCTGACACCCGGTACGCCGTCGTACTGGAATGGCAGAAGCAGCCCGTGCCAGTGAATGGAGCTGTCTTCATGGAGTGTATTCGTCACTGCCAGCCGGACCGGCTGACCTTCCTTGAGACGGATCAGCGGACCCGGTACGCTCCCATTTACAGCGATGGCGTGGCCGCGACGCCCCTGCACAACGCGCGGACCTTCGCCGATCGTCAGTGCGATGTCGCGGCCCGACACTTCGTCGAAGCCGGGGCGGATGGGGCCGCCGCCGTGCAGGTCGGCGCCGCGGGCCCATGCCGGCGCTGTCTGACCGAGGGCGAGCACGCTTGCCGCGCCGGCGCTGGCGGTGAGGAACTTTCTGCGGTTGATTGCGACGTCGTCGATTAGAGGAAGTATGCTCATGCCTTTGTTTACGCCGCGACCGCCATCACCCCTCAAAGAAAATCGATCTTAATGCGCAGGCGCTGACGGGCCCGATACACACGAGTTTCGACCGATTTTTTCGTCACTCCCAACAATTCAGCAACCTCGCCATGGCTTCGCCCCTCGATGGCGACCAAAACAAGAGCCTCGCGAAGGCGGAGCGGCAAGCGATCTATCGCGTTGGTGACCTGAGCGAGCAATTGCCGGTCGGCGATCTCAACATCAGGACCGGGTTCGTCTGCCGCAACGGCAACGTCGGGACCTAGGGCCCTCAAACTCAGCAGCCGCACAACCTTTTGGCGCCTAAGCCGGTCGCGGCATTTGTTGAGCGTCACGGTTGTCAGATAGGCTGCTACAGGCTTGCGAGGATCGAGCTTGGCTCGCGCCATCCAAACCGATGCCAGTGCGTTCTGCAGCGCATCTTCGGCTTCGTCGGCAGACGAGAGCATCCGGCGGGCCAGACCGAGCAGGCGGGGCAGATGAGGCTCGACGAGTCTGCCGAATGCTGCCTTGTCCCCTGCAATTATCTTTTCGACCAGTTCCTCGTCAGGTGTGTCGTTCCGCCCATCCACGACCTGTCATTCGCCAGGTTCGCGTGTTAGCGAAGCCGCGACCTGGCGATCGAAGCGCGCGCGCTGCTCCTGATCGAGCAAGGCGCGCATTGCAAATACATGCTCGACTGTTGCCTTCTGCAGATCGCCCATGCGTGCGTGCACCTCGTCAATAGCCGCGGCCACCTTGGGCCCGTATTCATGTTCATCGTCCATCGCGGAGGCGAGCCTCGCGTTTGCGGCTCTGAGCGACAGGTCGAGCTCCTGGCGTTGAACAGCGAACCGCGCCTCGAGCTGATCGAGTTTCCTGTCCTGCGATGCATCAAGATCGAGTTCCTCGTGGACGAAATCATGCAAAGTGATCGCATGCGATGCCTCGCGCCATTGCCCGGCAGCGTATGCGCCGATGCATCCCGCAGCCACGGCCAGAAGGGCAGCAAGCACTATCTGGAGAATGCTGACCTTCATGGCTGAACATGCAGCAGTGAAGCAGGTGAGAGGTCGGCGCCTTCGATTAGCTGGTAATTTGTTTGGCTTTCACGGGCAGGCGATTGCGACGTGCCAAAGCCCGCACCAAGCCCAATAAATGCCATCGCCGTGAATAAGGCGACACGCGTTCGCGTCGCATCGACCTGTTCGAGCTTACCCGCCCGCATCCACACGCCACCCATGAAGTCTTCGGGCAGCGAAGGATCGGGTACAGCTCCCAGCCACTGCAAGGCACGATTAAGTCTTTCGTTGTCAGCCATGCGTATTTTATCCTGTCTTACAGCCAACTATACGCTTCGTCCTCTCATATCCCTTGAAATTTTTGAGGGATGCGAACGGGTCGGACGTAAGAGAAGCATGAAGCTATCCCGTTCGCTCCTCTGGCACCTCACACCGATCGCTGTGGCGCTCCTCCTTCTTTCGGCCCCTGGCAGTGCTCACGAGGGTCATAAGAAGGACCTGAGCGAGGCCGAGATGGCGCAGATGGAAATGCAGGATCATCCCGCTGCGCATCATGATGGGGCGGAGATGATGCCCGACGCCACGATCGGCCCAGCAGGTGCCCGTCAAGCTTCGGCAAACGCCATGCCGCAGACAGCCCAGGCGCTCGCAGCCAAAATTGCCCAGAACCGGGTTACCTCGATCAGCGACTTCCTCGGTCGCCTCCACCCTGTCGCCGCGCATTTTCCGATTGCCCTCCTTTTGCTTGCTGCCTTGGGGGAACTTTTGCTGACGATCCGGCCTGCTCTCGGCCTCGAAACCACGGTGCGCTTTCTTATCAGCGGGGGGGCCGCTGGCGCGCTTACGGCTGCACTCCTCGGTTGGTTTGCTGCGGGATGGCGCCTCGAGGACCGCTCCGAGACGTTGGGACTGCACCGATGGAATGGAACGGCGATTGCAGCCGTTGCCCTTGTTGCGACCTGGCTGGCATTTCGCGCGAGGAACCGCACCCTTCTTCGTATCGTGCTGGCGGTGCTGGCGGTAGCACTCGTACTGCAAGGCTATCTCGGCGGCGAGATGGTTTTCGGCCCCAATCACCTTGGTCTGGAGTAAGAGCATGGAGCGAAAGACTTCGAAACACGTGCGATTAATCGGCGTTCTGCCGTTCTTGTTTTTGTCGCTGGCTGCTTGTGGAGCTTCGTCAGACGCTCGAAACGATCAAAAGAGTGACAGCAATGCGGAACCTTCTGCACCGCTCACCTCTGCGAGTGCTACCCCGTCCCCGACCAGCAGCTCGATAGAATCCCGCACAGCCACTGCGGTCCGGGCACCGGTGGCGCCGGCAGCGTCGCAGTCAAATCCGGCGCCCGCTGAGGCGAAGACACCTGTTCGGGAAGGCTCCCATGCAGCGCCTGTACCAGCGCCCGCCCCCACCGGGACGCCTGTTAACGATCCGCATGCCGGCCACGACATGTCGACCATGTCCGACGAAGACATGAAAGCAATGGGACACAACTGATGAACTTCGACAGAATTCCGACCCGTCGCCCGCTTCTCCCCATACTTGGCACGATATTGCTCGCAGCCTGTACGGGCGCGGCGCAGGCAGCTAGCTTCACCATGTATCGCGATCCCAGCTGCGGATGTTGCGAAGCCTGGGCGGCGCACATGCAGCAGGGCGACCGGCATGAAGTCGCCACGGTCGATCACCCCGACATGGCGTCTGTAAAGACGCAGAACGGCGTGCCCGATGACCTTCGTTCGTGTCATACCATGATCGCGGATCGCTACGTCATCGAGGGCCACGTACCCGCCGCCGACGTCGAGCGTCTGCTCGCGGAAAGGCCCGACTGGGTCGAAGGGCTCGCGGTCGCCGGTATGCCGCTCGGGTCGCCCGGCATGGAAGCGGGGGGCAAAGTCCAACCCTATCAGGTCATAGCGTTCGGCAACGGTCGCCGCGAGGTGTTCGCGTCCTATCCCTGATTTCAGTCATACGCACCTGCGAGGCAGAGGAGCCAATCTATGAGCTGTTGCGACACCCACCAAGCAGGCAAAGGCCAAGGTGAAGCTACCGCCATCGACCCGGTCTGCGGCATGAGCGTGACGATCGAGGGTGCTACGTATATCGCCGAGCACGACGGCGCGACGCACTACTTCTGTTCGGTGCGGTGCAAGGACAAGTTCGTCAGCGATCCGGAACATTATCTATCCGGAGCGCATCTCAAGCAGGTCGAGGACGTTCCGGAAGGGACGATTTACACCTGTCCCATGCATCCCGAGATCCGGCAGGTAGGACCGGGAAGCTGCCCCATCTGCGGAATGGCTCTGGAGCCTGAGACGGTCAGCCTCGAGGATGGACCCGACCCCGAACTCGTCGACATGACGCGTCGGTTCTGGGTAAGCGCGCTCTTCACCCTGCCGCTGTTCGCCTATGCGATGAGCGACATGGTGCCCGGGATCAGCTTCGACCGGCTGATCGAACCGGCGCGCGCGCAATGGGCGCAGCTTGTGCTTGCGACGCCCGTGGTGCTGTGGGGCGGATGGCCGTTCTTCGTGCGGGCATGGCAGTCGCTCAGGACCCGCAATCTCAACATGTTCACGCTGATCGGCTTCGGCGTGGCGATCGCGTTCCTGTTCAGCCTCGTCGCGACCCTCCTGCCCGATGTCTTCCCGCCCGCCTTCCGCGATCACTCGGGCCGCGTCGGCGTCTACTACGAGGCGGCGGCGGTCATCACCACGCTCGTCCTACTTGGCCAGGTGCTTGAACTCAGGGCGCGGGGTTCGACCTCGAGCGCGCTGCGTGCGTTGCTCGAACTCGCGCCTCCGACCGCACTCAAGATCTTCGGCAGTGGCGACGAGCGCGAAGTCTCTCTCGACCAATTGGCGAGCGGTGACCTGCTCCGCGTCCGCCCTGGCGATAAGGTGCCGGTCGATGGCGAGGTGACCAAGGGTTCGAGCGCGATCGACGAGTCCATGATCAGCGGTGAGCCATTGCCCGTGTCCAAAAAGGCCGGCGACCAGGTTATCGGCGGAACGGTCAACCAGACCGGCGGCTTCGTTATGCGTGCAGGCGCGGTCGGCAAGAACACGATGCTCTCCAAGATCGTCCAGATGGTCGCCGAGGCACAGCGCAGCCGGGCACCGATCCAGCGCCTGGCCGATCAGGTCGCGGCCTGGTTCGTGCCTTCGGTCGTCGTCATCGCGGTCGTTACCTTTATCGTCTGGGCCATCTGGGGGCCATTCCCCGCGCTTGCCTATGCACTGGTCAACGCGATCGCCGTTCTCATCATTGCATGTCCCTGCGCGCTCGGCCTCGCAACCCCGATGTCGATCATGACCGGCACCGGCAAGGGGGCCCAGCACGGCATCCTCATTCGCAACGCCGAGGCGCTGGAGACGCTCGAAAAGATCGACACGCTGGTGGTCGACAAAACGGGCACTCTCACCATGGGCAAGCCTGATCTCGTCTCGGTCACTCCCCGAGTGGGACTGGACGAGGCCGAGTTCCTTTCCGCCGTCGCCGCGGTGGAAGCCGGGAGCGAGCATCCGCTCGCCCATGCAATAGTTGAAGGCACCAAGGCGCGAGGCGTGGCGTTCGAGGCAGCGTCTGATTTGTCGTCGATTACCGGCGAGGGTGTCGAGGCGCGCGTGGGACCGCGGAAGGTCGCCATTGGCAACGAGAAACTGATGCGGCGGCTCGGGATCGATGATGCGGAATGGCTCGCGTCCGCAGAAGCCGGACGCTCCCAAGGCCAAACCGTAATGTTCGTGGCCATCAATGGCGCACCGGCAGGGCTGATCGCGGTCGCTGATCCGATCAAGCCGACCAGCGCTGCGGCCATTAGGGCGCTGCACGAGCGCGGGATCGAAGTGGTCATGCTAACCGGCGATAGCCGCGCCACCGCCGAAGCCGTGGCCCGCCAGCTCGGTATCGACGAGGTCGAGGCAAACGTCTCGCCCGAGGACAAGCATCGCAAAATCGAGGCGCTCAAGGCCTCCGGTAAGCGCGTCGCAATGGCAGGGGACGGCATCAACGACGCGCCAGCGCTGGCGGCTGCGGATGTTGGCATTGCAATGGGAACCGGCACCGACGTGGCGATCGAAAGCGCCGGTGTGACGCTGGTACGCGGCGACCTGACCGGTGTGCTCCAGGCGATTGTCCTGTCGCGCGCCACCATGCGCAATATTCGCCAAAACCTCGTATTCGCGTTCGGTTACAATGCGCTCGGCATCCCGGTGGCGGCGGGCGTGCTGTTTCCCGCCTTCGGCCTTCTTCTCAATCCGATGATCGCGGCAGCAGCGATGAGCCTCTCATCGGTATCGGTCATCGCCAACGCCCTGCGCCTGCGCGGACTAAAGCTTCCCACATTGGGCGAAGGTCGGGCATGATCGCGGCAACGGCAATCGGAATAACACTCTTCCTGGTATCACTGACCTTGCATTTGGTCATGTTGCGATTTGCGAAGAGGGTGTCGCCTCCCGGCATGTCGCCAGCCGCCTTGAGACTGACGGGAGGATCTCTGCTCGTTCTCCTCAGCCACATGCTGGTTGCTGTGGTGTTCGCAGTCGGATTTGCCTGGGCCGCTTCGTTCGGGCTTGGCGGGTTTGCCAAGGAGCCCGCCATGTCGGCCATGGATTACTATTACTTCGCCCTGATCACCGTGACGACAGTGGGCTTGGGCGACATCTATCCGACCGATCACCTGAGGGTGATTGCGGGCATCGCGTCGCTGACAGGTTTCATCCTGATCAGCTGCACAGCCCAGTACGTATACAAGACGATGAGCCAACAGGAGGATTGAATGGCCGACAACCACAATGCGGATCACCAGCAACACCATAACGGCGGCGGCAACTACTGGCGCTTCATGGCGATGGTGGCGACGTCGACCGCGATCATGTTCGGCCTGATGTATCTAAACACATACGAGCTTGATCATGTGTTCTGGAGCGAGACGCGCTTCTGGATGACGTTCGTCATGGGCGGCATGATGATGATCGTCATGCTCCTCTTCATGTGGGGCATGTACAAGGACAAGACCAAGAACTTCATCATCCTGGGCGTAGGCGCGCTGGTCTTTGCGGTGGCGCTGTGGCTGGTCCGCAGCCAGGCGACCGTCAACGACGAAGAGTACATGTCGGCTATGATCCCTCACCATTCGATCGCAATCATGACGAGTGCGCGGGCTGAGATCACCGATCCGCGTGTTCGCAAGTTGGCGGACTCGATCATTGAGGCTCAGGTCAAAGAAATTGCAGAGATGGAGCTTTTGCTCAAGGATATCGAGGAAAACGGCGAAATGGGCGACGGCACGCCCCTTCCTGCGCGAACCACCACGCTCACGCCGGAACTCCAACAAGAGGCCAAGCAAGTTGTTGAACGCCCGCTATCTCCGGAAGTGCGTGGTGCCATTTCGGAAGCGGATTGACCTGCCTAAAATGAAGCTAATGCGCTATTGGTCGCCCCGTCGATCAACGGCGCATTAGCATGAGCTTGAAATGTGCAACCATTCTCTTGTGTGAACTAACACAGCCGCCAATATTCAAGCCATGAACGGCGGCTTTCAAGCTCCGGGTGTAGTGGGCTGAACGACCGAAACTGGGGCGCAAAGCCGACATCGCCTGGCGCTCTTCGGCACTTTTGTGCGCGTAGGTTGAGAGTGTTGCTCGAAAACGAGCGTTTTCGACACAACATCGGACGGCGCGGCAACCGGCTCCAAATATAGCCAAACGCATTTCGATACGCGAATTTCTTTGTGTCACGTTTTCGATACAAGGAGTAAAGCATGTCACGAACATTCGCGTACTGCCGTGTCAGCACTTGCGAGCAAACAACCGCTAACCAAGTTGCCGAAATCGAAGCCGCGGGCTTCCGTGTCGAAAGTCGACGAACCTTTTGCGAGACGGTTTCGGGATCGGTCCCGGCCATGGATCGGCCCGAGTTCAAGCGCATGATCGATCGCCTGGATTGGGATGACGTTTTGGTTGTCACCAAGATGGACAGGCTCGGGCGCAACGCCATGGATGTTCGTGCAACTGTCGAGCGATTGGCCGTAGAAAATGTCCGCGTGCATTGCCTTGCGCTGGGCGGCGTCGACCTGACTAGCGCCGCTGGAAAAATGACCATGTCGGTCATCAACGCGGTAGCAGAGTTCGAGCGGGACCTGCTCGTCGAACGCACACAGGCGGGTCTGCGGCGCGCAAAGGCCGAAGGGAAGCGGCTGGGGCGACCCCGCGCGCTCACCGATCAGCAGCAACAAGAGGCAATCGCCATGCGCAAGGCAGGAGCTTCATTGGGTACCGTCGCCGCTAACTTGGGGGTGAGTCGGTCTGCAATTCAACGCGTCGAGCAGCGCGCAGATCAATGACGGCTTTGCGCCCCAAATCAGTCGTTCGACGCCTTCTGTAAATGCCAACTCCGGACATTCTCTAGATGCGATGCGCACGATCGCGGCTAGCTTCTTCTAGCCGTGGCTGGGACCGGTGTCTTCCCGTGATGGCCAAATCTTATTCACCGATCGAACTCGTCGCCCTTGCTATGCTCGGTGCCTTTCTCATCTTGCACATCCATATGCGCATCGCGTAGGATATCGATGCCTCCGTAAAGCGCAATCCCGGCAACCGCGATCCCCACCAGCAGATCGGGCCAGTTTGCGCCGGTCAGCATGACGACGATCCCGGCTATGATTATGCCGCCGTTGGAGATGAAGTCGTTGAAGCTGAAAGTGGTGGCAGCGCGAAGGTTGACGTCCTTTTCCTTCATCTTCTGCAGCAGCCGCAGACAGATCAAGTTCACCACGGCGGCGACCGCTGCCATGACCATCATCATGAGACCGCCGGGTTCTGATCCCTCAACAAAGCGCCGGATGGCATCGGCGATGACACCGCCCGCGAAGATGAGGAGCATGATGCCGGAAAAGCGCGCGGCACCACGCTTCCAGGTTCGGGATCGGGTGAGTGCTAGCAGACTGAGCGCATAGACAATTGCATCCGACGAATTGTCTAGGCCGTTGGCGAGCAGCGCATTGGAATCGGCGAAGTAGCCTACCGCGAAGAATCCTATCGCAATCGCCACGTTTAGCCAAAGGACGATCCAAAGCGTCTTTCGCTTGTCGGCAGAGCCGAGATCGACGTTGTGGTTGCCGCTCATGCCGCATTCCCTTCGTCACTGGCCCATCTCTCAGCGACATCGCGGTTTAAAGGCGGGAAGAACTTCATCTCAGTCCGGATGAGCGGATTGGAAAGCATCGTGCCCCATTCCACCCATTTGTCGTCGCCCAAAGTTGCGATCTGGCCAAAGCTGTCCTTACGCTTGGCGTCGAGCTTGAGATCGCGCCAGATGCCGTCGAAATCCCAACCCGAGAAATCCGGCGCTAGCTCAATCACCATCGGAACTGTACCTGGCTCGCGCGCCGCAATGCGTTGGAACTCGGGCACGAACTTGTCATAGTCGGTGCTGTCGAGAGTTCTCTCAGCCTTGATCCGGACAAGCCCATCATCCTCAACCACTTTCAGCATTACCTTTTCCATTCCTGTCCGGTCACGCGATGTCCGTCAGCTCACGCTTCTCCTCGCGCGTCACGTTGCGGCGCAAGCGGTCCCACCAGTCTTGACGCCAGCTGCGCTCACCGTCCGAGCGATGCAGCACGAGGCGGGCAATCGCGGGCAAAACGAACAAGGTCAGCGCCGTCGCCGTGATTAGTCCGCCAATAACCACCGTAGCCAATGGACGTTGCACCTCGGCACCGGTTCCGGTGGCGATCGCCATTGGCACGAAGCCGAGCGAGGCTACAAGAGCCGTCATCAGCACTGGTCGCAGACGCGCGAGCGCGCCATCGGCGATGGCTTCATTCAATGGCATTCCGTTCTCCAGACGCTGGCGGATGGCGGTCATCATGACGAGGCCGTTGAGCACTGCCACACCCGACAGGGCGATAAAGCCTACCGCGGCAGACACCGAAAACGGCATGCCTCTCAAAGCGAGTGCGAAGACGCCGCCGGCCAGGGCCATAGGGATGGCGCTGAACACCGCCAGCGCCGAAACCCAACCCCCCAGCGCCATGTAAAGGAGCAGCAGCACCACGGCGAAACAGACCGGCACGACAATCGCGAGCCTTGCCTGCGCTTCCTGAAGGTTCTGATACTGGCCGCCCCATTCGATAAAGGATGCAGGGGGCAAATCGACTTCGGCGGCAACGCCTTCCTGCGCCTCCTCGACAAAAGAGCCGAGATCGCGTTCGCGCACATTGGCCGAGACGATAACCAGCCGGCGTCCCTGCTCCCGGCGAACTTCGGCGAGGCCATCGACAACCTCGAAGTTGGCCAGCGTTCGCAGGGGCACGGTGACCCCGTTATCAAGAACGATCGGAAGAGCCCCGAGCTGGTCGAAATCGTCGCGCGCCGCGTCTTCGAGACGTACAACGACATCGAAGCGGCGGTCGCCTTCGAACACCAGACCCGCAGGCCGTCCGCCGAGTGCAATCGCTACCGACTGGGCCACGTCTTCGACGGTCAGCCCGTAACGCGCGATCGTCGGACGATCGAAGGCGATGTCGAGCGTCGGAAAGCCCGTCACCTGCTGCACCTTTACATCTGACGCGCCTTCGACGCCGCGAAGCACCCCCGCGACCTCGCTAGCCGCCTCGGTCAGGGCAGTAAGGTCATCGCCGTAAAGCTTGACCGCGACATCACCGCGCACACCGGCGATCAGTTCATTGAAACGCAGTTCGATGGGCTGGCTGAACTCGTAGAGGTTGCCGATAAGGCCGCCTAGCGCTTCTTCCATCTCGGCGACCAGGGCATCCTTCGACAGGCCGGGATCGGGCCACTCTTCGCGCGGCTTGAGGATGACGTAGGCATCCGAGGCGTTGGGCGGCATGGGGTCGCTGGCGACCTCCGCCGTGCCCGTCCGCGAGAACACCAGTTCGACCTGCGGGAATTCTTCAAGTCGGTCTTCGACACGCCGCTGCATCGCGACCGAGCCTTCGAGCGATGTCGACGGAATACGTAGCGATTGGATCGCAATGTCGCGTTCGTCGAGTTGGGGCGTGAACTCGCTGCCTAGGAAACCGAACACTAAAGCCGCCACGGCGGATATGCCGACGCCTGTGCCGATCACCGGCCATGGGCGAGCGATCGCCTTGCGCACGGCCGGGCCGTAGCGTTCCTTCGCGATGCGCACCGGCTTCACTTCCTTCTCGGTCAGCTTCTTGTTGAGCAACACAGCGATCATCGCGGGGACGAAGGTCAGCGACAGCACGAAGGCCGATGCCAGCGCGAGCATGACGGTGATCGCCATTGGCGAGAAGGTCTTGCCTTCGACCCCCGTAAAGGTGAGCAGCGGGGCATACACGAGCAGGATGATGGCTTGCCCGTAGACGGTGGGCTTGATCATCTCCTGCGCGGCAAGCCGTGTTTCGCTAAGCCGCTCTCCCAAGCTGAGCAGGCGCCCCTCGCGGTGCTGGCGCGCAGCGAGCCGGGCAACGCTGTTCTCGACGATGATCACCGCGCCATCGACTATGAGGCCGAAGTCGAGCGCGCCAAGGCTCATCAGATTGCCCGAAACGCCGATCCGGTTCATGCCGATAGCGGCCATGAGCATCGAGATCGGGATGACCAGTGCGGCAATGATGGCGGCGCGGATATTTCCGAGCATCAGGAACAGCACCGCGATGACCAGCAATGCGCCTTCGACGAGGTTGGTCTCGACCGTGGCGATCGTCGCATCGACCAGCGAGGAGCGGTTGTAGACGATTTTGGCAACCACGCCTTCGGGCAGCGATCCGCGTACCTCCTCCAAACGCTCTGCAGCCTGCGCCGAAACGGTGCGGCTGTTCTCGCCGCTGCGCATCAATACCGTGCCGACAACCGCTTCCTCGCCGTTCAGCGAGGCGGCACCGGTTCGCAGATCACCGCCGATTTCGACAGTCGCTACGTCGCCTATACGGATCGGCACCCCTTCGCGGGTGGCGACAACCGCCTCCTCGATATCGGCGATGCCGCTAAGCCTCGCGTCGACCCGGACGAGCAAAGCCTCGTCGGCGCGGTCTACGAAATTGGCACCGGCCGCGAGGTTGGCGGCCTCGAGCGCGTCGATCAGGGAATCGAAAGACAGACCATAACCGGTCAGGCGCGTTGGATTGGGCTGAACGAGAAACTGCTTCTCGTAGCCTCCGATTGAATCGACCCCGGCCACGCCGTCGATCGAGCGCATCAGCGGCGCCACGACCCAGTCCTGCACCGTGCGCAGATAGGCGGCCTTGGCGACCTCGCTTTCGAGCCGGTCGCCGCGTTCGGTAATGAAGCTACCATCGACCTGCCAGCCTGTGCGCGCACCCGTTGGGGCGCCGCGACCACCCGGATGCTCGTATTCGACTGTATACATTAGCACTTCGCCGAGTCCGGTGGAGATCGGGCCCATGGTGGGTTCCGCTCCCTCGGGCAGCGATGCGCCGATCGGGGCGAGGCGCTCGTTGACCTGCTGCCGCGCGAAGTAGATGTCGGACCCTTCCTCGAAGATCGCGGTGACCTGACTGAAGCCATTGCGCGAAATCGAGCGAGTCATTTCCAATCCGTCGATCCCGGCGAGCCCGGTCTCGATAGGAAAGGTCACCTGCGTTTCCACCTGCGAGGGTGAAAGCGCGGGGGCATTGGTGTTGATCTGGACCTGCGTGTTGGTGATGTCGGGAACCGCATCGATCGGGAGGCGCAGCAGATTGAAGGCACCGTAGATCGCCGCACAAACTGTCAGAACAATGATCGCCCAGCGAAAGCGCACGGCGACATCAAGGATCGCCCCGACCGGACCATGGTGTTGGTTTCCGCCACCTTCCGACGGAGACGGCGGAGGGGCATGATCAATGGCCATGTTCGGCGCCCTCCTTCTCTAGCTCGGCTTTCAGCAGAAATGCGTTGTCGATCGCGATCCGCTGGCCCGGTTCGAGGCCCGACAGGATCGTCACCATCCCGGCGGAGCGACTGCCTGTTTCCACGTCGCGCGCCTGGAACCCGCGCTGCGTCCGCACGAAGACGACATCGCGGCCCTCCAGAACCTGGACGGCGTCTTCGGGCACCGCGATGCGGCTCCGATCCACCTCGCCCGAAGGACGAATGCGCGCCTGGAGGAAAGCACCCGGCTGAAGACCGGGAACGGCGCGCGACAGGCTGAGTATGGCCGTCGCACTGCGGCTCTCCGGATCGAGCGAAGGCGTGACCGACCTCACACGTGCGCCAATCTCACGGCCATCGCCCACGATCAGCGCGGCTTCATCGCCAGGCTGAACACGCGCGGCATCTTGCGAAGGCAGCGCGACCTCGATCTGCAGAGCGTTGGGATTGACCACGCGGTACAGCTCGTCACCGGCATTGACGAAGGAGCCGAGCACGATCGGAGCTGCCGTCACCTGGCCGGCCAGCGGGCTCGTCACGGCCAGCGAGCGTCCGTCGCCGCTCACGCCGGCCGCGGCAACCGCAGCCTGGGCGCGGTTCAGCTCGGAGCGGGCAACGTCGAGATTGGCGCGAGCGGCTTCGAGGTCCTGCCGCGCGGTGACATTGGCATCGAACAGACGCCGTTCCCGCTCATACGCAGAGGAAAGCTCGGTGACTCGAGCGCGGGCAGCGCTCAGCTGGGAAGCGAGCGCAGCGGCATCGGCGCTTTCAAGCCGCGCGATGGTTTCGCCCTGACGGACATAATCGCCAAGCGTCTTGCCGACGCTGCGCACGACGCCCGACGCGCGTGCATCGATCCGTGCGCTGGCGGTCGGGCTCGCCGCGACGGTCGCGGGAAAGACGAGTTCGACGGCGGCGCCGGTCTGAACGGTGCCGAGTTCGATCTCGGCGGCACGGATCTGCTCTTCGCCAATCAGGACAAGTCCCTCTGGCAAAGCGGTCTCGGCCGCTTCGTCGTCAGCGTGGCTGTCGGACGGAGTGTCGGGCCAGAGCATCAGCGGCAACGCTGCGGCAAGTATGACAATCCCGGTGGTGATTGCCAGCGTTCTGCGGTTCATTGGGATATTCCTCATTGCGCCGCGAGCCGGATAAGCTCGGCGGCAGCCTGGCCCCGGTCTTCCTGCGCGGCGATCAAGGCCTCGCGGATGGCGTCGCGGGCTTCCGCCGCGCTCAGCACCTCGATCAGCGGAAAGCGGCCGTTGCGGTAACCGATGCGGACAAGCCGAAGCGCCTCCTCGGCTTGGGGGAGCGATGTAGTAGAGAGTGTCTCGACGCGCGCTCCAGCTGCGAGATATTCGGTACGGGCGCGGATTATGGACTGTTCAAAGTCGGCCAGAGCTACCGCCTCGCGGGCGTTGGCGGCGCGCAGTCTGGCCTCGGCAGCGGCGATGTTGCTCTGGTTTCGATTGCCGAAGGGAAGCGGAATCGAGACACCGACCAGAAATGCGTTGTCATTGCTTTCCTCGAAGCGCCGGACACCCGCCGAAACGACCGGATCGGGGACGCGCAGGCTGCGCTCGCGTTCGATCTCGGCGGCTGCCGCCGTGCTCTCCGCATGGGCCACCTGCAACTGCAAGCCTGTCGCCCAGACCAGCACCGTCCCCGGCGGTTGAATATCGGGAAAATCTCCTGGGATGAGCGGCGGATTTCCTTGCGCGCCCCACAGCGATGCGAGCGCTGCGCGTGCCGCCAGGCTGACCGCTTCGGCCGCCTGAAGTTCGGCTCGCGCTTCCGCGAGGGTCGCTTCGGCGCGCATTGCCCGCAGCGGCGGCTCGCGGCCCACTTCCACCAGCACACCGGCGATCCTGGCAAGCTCTTCGTTTCGTTCGACCACATCGCGAGCGAGCTCGGCGCGCGCAGCAGCCGCCGCAGCCGCGACATAGCGGTCGCGAACGAGAAAGCCGAGTTCAGCTCCGGCGAGGTCGGCGCGAAGGTCCGCCAGCTGCGCCTGCGCTTGGGCCGCTTCGACGCGGGCCCCGCGCTTGCCGCTGAGTTCGATCCGTTGCCCGACAGCCACGGTATATTCGGTGGCATTGAGCCCCGAGTAGGCACCGCTCCCGGCAATGTTCTCGACCTCGAGTGACACCTCAGGATTTGGCCGCAAGCGGGCCTGACCGACGAGCGCTCGCGCCGCTTCGGACTCTGCACGTGGTCCGACAATGCGCGGGTTGGTTGCGTCAGTAGTCTCTCCGTCTGCGACGCCGGTGCGATCGAGCGCTTCCTCGAGCGAAACGACGGACGCATCCTGCGCGATGGCAGGCTCCGTGAGCATGGCGAAGGCTAACCCTGCAATGAGGGTGCCTCGCCCGAATTTGGCGAACATGGTTTGATGAATCCTCTGCTGACGCTCAGAACGGCATCGGAACGGTGTCCGACGCGCGAAGAACGTCAGGCTCGAGGAGGGGGCGTCGCCAGTTCGGTAATGCCTGAATTCAGTGAAGAATGGTCAATGCTGCAGACTATCGTGGCAACCGGCAAAGATGTGATGCCTTCCGTCGATCGGCCCACAGCCTGCGAGAAATGATGGCAGTGACCATGGGCGCATGTGCCGTGCTTCTCGGGACCGTTATCCCCGTCGCCCGATTTACCGTGCTCCTCAAACAAGGACGCCACGACGGGCTCGTCCCCGCATTCGGCCGCCTCCGCCACCGGGGCCCACAGGACGCCAAGAGCGGTGCACAGCGTGATCAGCTGCAGCAGGAGGGTTCGGGCCAGGAGCCGGGTCATCGAGAAGCGCGTTAGCAGACGTTCACCGGTTGCGAAAGCGCCAGCTTGGAAAGAGAATGTTCTGTCATGACAGTATAGAGGAACTGCCGTTCTCGTTTCGCGGTAAGCATGTCGTAATCAAGCGCCGACGGCCGCCGTATTTAGCTCGCAGCGCAACACAAAGCTGGCGCCGTTGCTCAATCAAAGGTCGGATCCATCACTGCCCGCAGATCGGAAGGGATTTCCATGCGGGCAAAGGCGCTGACATCGTTTCGGCCGGTGTTGCCGGTCGGAAGCCGGCCCGTGAGATTGCCTAGTGGCGCGAGAGCCAGCCGTGCGACCTGGCCATTCGCCTCGCGCCAGTCGCGCTGTCGAACGGCGAGGCCCAGCATTTTCCAGTGCGATAGGCAGTGGGGCCATAGCAGGGTCTGCGCGACGATGTGGGCGCGCTCCAGATGGTGCCAAGCCCGCTCGAATCGCCCCCAATCTTCTGCAAGGCTCGCAGAGCGGTATTCCTCGACAAGAAAGGCTCTTTTACGCGCGCGGGTGCTGTCAGCCATGAGCCAGCTCCCGGCGCGCCTGTGTGAAGACCTCGCTGCTGCCCCAGATGGCGAGGCCGGCCATGATGCCGGCGACAAGCAAGTCAGGCCACGCCTGCCCGGTGCCGAACACGCCCAGCGCAGCTGCTAGAACGGCAATATTGCCCAGAGCATCGTTGCGCGAGCAGATCCAGACCGAACGCATGTTCGCATCTCCTTCTCGATAACGGAACAGCAGCAGGGCAACCGCCGCGTTGACCAGCAGCGCCAGCGTGCCGATCAGACCCATCGTCTGCGGCTCAGGGCTCGAGCCGACAGCCAGGCCATAAACCGCATAGCCGATCACCCACAGGCCGAAGGCGAGCATCGTGGCGGCCTTGAACAATGCCGCTTTCGCTCGCCAGGCCAGAGCCATGCCGGCAACACCGAGACTGATCGCATAGTTCGCCGCATCGCCGAAGAAATCGAGCGCATCCGCTTGGAGCGCGCGGGAATCGGCTGCGACACCGGCAACGATCTCTACCACGAACATGACGGCGTTAGCGATCAGCGCGATCCACAGGATTAGCCGCCAGCGTGGATTGTTGTGCACGCTTGGGTCGGTTTCGGGTGTTTGACAGCAGGACTTGCCCATACTGCTCTCCTTGCAACGTTCGAGTCGCAGGAACATATGCACCTTGTAGCAACTACAAGGTCAAGCGATGCGTATCGGCGAACTGGCAAGAGCGACCGGCACCAAGGCGGAAACGATCCGCTATTACGAGCGCGAGGGTATCCTTCCCGCCGCAGATCGGACCGACTCCAACTATCGCGACTACTCCGAGAACCACTTGGCTGCGCTGACATTCGTGCGTCGCGCGCGTGAGCTCGGCTTCAGCATGGCGCAAGTGCGCGAACTGCTCGCGCTGTCCGACCATGACGACAAACCGTGCGGGAATGTCGACCAGCTCGTCCAGCGCCAGTTGGCGGAGGTTGAGCGAAAGATCGCCGACCTGACGGCGCTGCGCACAGAACTTGGAGAAATGCTGCGATCTTGCAGGGCTGAACGCATCGGTGAATGTCGTATCGTCGAAAGCTTGGCTCGCCCTCTTCGTCGTTGAGGCGAGGCTTGAAGTAGCAATGACCGCTGTGGGGTCGTTGGCCGACGGTCCTCTCTCAGTCCCAACCGTGAAATAGCTGCCAGTCGGGCTTCGGGAATCTCTCCCTGACCTCGCGAGGGCGGCAATTATGGTGGGAAACGGACGTTCGAGCTTGGCTGGACTTCGGCGGGGGCTATAGTCCAGTAGGCAAACTAATTGGGGAACGTCGTGTCTATCAAGCCCGGGTTTTATAGCATCCGCCAAGCTGGTGAAGATCAAGACCCGTTGGACGGCCAGGCATGGGGACTAGCTATGCTTTTGCACCTTAAGGAAGGCCGTTTCGTTGGCGTCGACCAAGGCGGATGTAAGGTTACCGGGAAGTATCAAGACAGCCTGAACGGCGGCAATAGCCTGCAGATGATCTATGACTTAAAATGTGGTTCGCACCTATTCAACGGAATGGTGCTTGAAGCTGATCACCGGATTGAGGCCACTATCGACTTGACCGCTGAAACAACGACTGGAGGGCACCAGCTTTTAGACATTGGTCTGGGACCAATGTTTATCAGCTTGGAATGGTTGGCCGACCCGGCTTGAGCTTCCCTAATCTTACGGCCACGCAAGGTAAATACCGTCCGATTTGGGGTCGTTAGCCGACAGGCCGTTCTCTGTTCCAACCATTGCTTAGCTGCTAGTCGCTTTCCGGCATTGCTCCTGGCCGCGCGAGGTCAGCTATTAGGGTGGTTAGCTGACATTCCCCTTGGCAGAAGTTAGGAGACGCTCACCCTTATGCTGGACGAGGTCCGAACAGGATGATCGCTGCGCCGCCCAAGCAGACAGCGGCGCCGATCACATCCCATCTATCCGGCTTCGCGCCTTCGATGATCCATAACCAAGCAATAGCTGAAACGACGTAAACGCCGCCGTAGGCCGCATAAGTGCGTCCAGCGTGTTCAGCCTCGATGAGGGTCAACAAGTAAGCAAATAGGGCCAACGCGAGCATTCCTGGCGCTACCCACCAGACAGACTTGTCCAGCCGAAGCCATGCCCAAAATGCGAAGCAACCGGCAATCTCGGCCAGGGCTGCTCCAATATATGCAAACGCTGTCATAAGCCGTGGTTCGCAGTTGCAGCGAACGTCTGCATAGGGTCATGAGCCGCCAAGGTGCCGCCCCGGTGAGAAGCGGCGATCCTGGCTATTCTTCGAAGCTAGACCGAGACGGTGATGGAGTTCGGTGCGAGTGATGAAGGAATGGAGTGACGATAAGACCGGCGACGTCGCCCTTCATGTCGAGTTTCTATTCCTCCTGACGGGCCTCGTGGTTCTGGTCGTGATTGGAGTAATCGCATGGTTCTGATGGCCGCGCTCATGGCGCTCGCACCCCCGATGGCTGTGTGCCCTGAACAGGGTGTGCGCATCACCTGCGTCCACGATGGCGATACCTTCATCATCGATCGCGAACGCATCCGGCTCATGGACATCGATACGCCCGAGATGGAAGCACAGTGCGCAAGCGAAAGCCGTCTGGCTGTGCGCGCCCGTGATCGGTTGGTGGCAATCCTCAACAGCGAACAGTTTGTTGTCCACCGGGATGGTCAGGAACGCTACGGTCGCACGTTGGCCGTGGTGGCAAACTCGCGCGGGTCAGTGGGCGATCAACTAGTTAGTGAAGGGCTGGCCCGCACATGGTCAGGCTGACGCGAGCAGTGGTGCTGAGATATCGCATTGCTGATGGCGATCGGCAGCCCGGAATGCCGTGCAAGGGGATGTGGAGGGGGCACTCGCGTGGAATGGGTGTCCCTCTCCTTTTTCGACTTGTAGCCTCAGCGCGGCAACATGGCGTTTGAAGTCACGCCAGGCGACGGCTCAGTTCGATCCAGCGCATGGGGATCTGTGATGCACCAGGGACCGTGGCAAGGGGTTTGGCGCGATATCCGATGGGATCAGGCGGGTGTCATTAAGGGTTCTCACCACCACCCAGACCCATCAGCAAGTTCCGGCAGCCTTCGTAACGACCAGAGATTTCCCAACAGCACGAGATTCCCAGCAGGATACCGCTTACGGTTTGAAAAAACGATTGTGCTGGAATCATCAGGTTGAATGGCCTGCAGGTGTGATGGGCATAGACAATGGTGTAGAATGTGGTGGTTTGGTGACCTTTACATACGGCCATGGCGCTTGAGCAAAAATTCATAGCCGTTAATAACGCAACCATCGGCCACGCTGATCTGCTCGCGTAATCACGCGGCACGGCCTGAAATCCCCCTTGCCGCATGATTGACGAATGCGGGCCCAGTGCGCCTGGATCTCCTCGTGAGTAGGCGCCGGGGTTGCGGAACCCCGCGGTGCAATCTCCTGCCGCACAGCCTGACGGACCTTCTCCGCTATCGTGCGCCCCGCCCCAATTGAGAAAATCACATTGCCAACCTCGCAATGCGAAAATAGCTCGATGAGACGCGAGACGCTACCTCTGGCATGAGCGACATCCTGTAACCGGAATCCCCCGCCGTCAGCCCTCGGAACGGGATTCTTGGCAAACGCTGGCCGCTTTAGCATGTACCGACCGATGCGGGTAAGATCGTCCACGGTAGGTCCGACGTTCTTGATGACGACGCTCCTTGCCCCCAGCGAGTTCGACAGCGCCCGCCTGCTGCACATGTTCGCTTCGATCTCACGGACCTTCAGATGCCCGCCTATGGCGCTGGCACCAAGGAAGTGGACGTGCGACACGAGCCGTCTACCTTCCTCCCCAGCGATGTTCTTCCACACGTCAGTCTCGACGACACCGAATCCTTCCAACCCAGCCCGCCCTAAATGCCGGTTGGTGATTGCCTTTAGGGATACGAGGTCAACATCCGGCTGCCTCTCCCAACTGACACCCGCGTCCCAGGCCATGGTCACCCAGACCCGCTGCCTCTCAGGTTCTCGCAGCCACAGATCGGCCATCGCATCTATCAGCGCAGATTGCGCCGCGCGGTGCACCTTAGCGTTGCTCAATAGCGCGCGACCGGAAATGCGCCTGTCGGCGATCCCCGACAGGAAAGCCTGTTCCCGGCGATCCAGCGACCATGATTGGATATCACGGTGAAATTCGGCCTTGAACTGGGCGGCGTTGGTATCGACCTCGAGCATGGCGGCATCGATGCTGGGGGCGATAAAGGTGTCTGCGAGCAATCCCATTGCGTCGCTCCTTGTGATTGCCCCCTGGCCGGTTTTTTCGGCCAGGGGGGATGGTGAATGCTTCAGCTATGAAAAATTGGCCAGGTGCTGATCAACAATACCTGATCATGGGCAGGGCCAGGTGCTCGAAGCCCAGCCTTTTCAACTCCGAATGCCAAAAGTGCGGCACCAGATCACGATGGATCACTTCCACGCGGCCTTTGCACCCCTTTCTCTGAAGGTGTTCGATATGACCGACCGCTCCGGCGACAACTGCTTTTCCCGCACCAAATCCAATTAGACTCTTCTTTAAGGAGACCTGGGAACGGCACATAAGCGTCACAAATGCCCGCTCCATCGGGCTGCCGCCCTTGATGAAGCGATCGTTGTTGTCATCGAGTAGATCGCCTGTCGGCGTCCTCGTCAGGGGCGGATAGAAGATTGCCGCCAGCGCCGCCCTCAACGCACGCTGGTCGTTCAACGAGATGGTCAAAGCCGTTGAGCGTTCGATAGAATCTGTCGCGACGAACCGCCGCCTTGGGCCCCTTCGGATCTTCGTGGGCGGATTGCCGAAGTACAGGGCCACGACGTCCATCGCCATCAGAGGGATTTTGGTCTCGACCTCGGGTACCGAGCAGAAGCGTGCCCCAGCTAAACCATCGTACCCTTCCTTGTCATACTTCGCAGCGACCTTGCGAACATCCGCCAACGAAAAGTTGAGCGCGTCGAACGGCTGAATAGCTACCCTGCTAACTTGCAGCATGAGGTCTTCACCCTTCGGCACCGTGTTTCTCAAGCCTGCCAAGGCTATCCCGGCACCTTCTCGAAGCATCTCGCCGTATGATGCTAACGGCGCGGCCACCGGTCGCCCCGTCCCTAACACCGCTTGATATTGCTCACTAATGCCTGGCATAAGGTCAGCTCCTACATACTCCTCTAATCGCTTTGCGATGGACTTCCTTGGTCTAGAAGACGCCTTCGCGTCCGAGGGTAAAGAATTAGAACTGCTGGTGGGTTTCATATTCGAAGTAATCTTGTTATTTTTAGGCATAATAGCCTCCAATTGGCGCAATTCATCGCCCGCACGCCAACGAAGGCCGGGCGAGATCGCGATACGTCAAACCAAAATTCTGTCCGCTATTCAGCGTTGATGAAAGCACGTCAGGGTGCTTGACTCATGCGAGGGTTGGTGGAGCGCCGTCGACCCCACGCGTTGGGCGGCGATCGTTCAAGAGAACAGCTGTATAATCCTGCAAGGAACCGCTCTGGTGTGACGGCATAAGCGTCACACTTCGGTGCGCGGTAGATCTGCGCTCGAGCGATCATCGTACGGGCTCCCGACCGCCAACATCAGAAGTGCTTAGCCGAAGGCTATCTTCCTCAAATTCTTCCAAATATTTCAGGGAGTAGCGGACGGCAGAACCGAACTTCGCGTACCTTGGTCCACCCCCTTTAAGACGCATCTTCTGCAGCCACTTCTTGCTCATCGAAAGTCGTGACGCGGCCTCGGCTTCGGTAAGCCATTCGCGGGGATGAATCAGATTGTGGGATTCGCTAGACATGGGGCCATCATACGGCCCGCCCCGGGCAATCCTGGCAAACCAGGGCGAATTCAATTTCCATTTCCGTTGGCAACAGGGTTTGATCGTTCGGCAACGGCCAGCGAGAGCCCTGGCAACGAAACAACTAACCTTTAAAAGTTAGCTCCCTTGGTATAAGTTCTAGCGCAATGGCACGTACTACCCCACGCGATCGTCCGACTCGGCCACTCAAAGGTGGTCAGGTACAGATCGAGTTCGACGAGATCGCAGCATTAATCCGAGCGGAGGTTAAATGGCGCAGGGAACAACCGGATCAGAAGGTATTCGAGAAGGGTGACAGCTATTTCAAACGCGAATCATACGCACTCATCAGGCGGACAATTTCGCGGCCGGGCGGAGCCAGCGTGATAAAAGCGATTCTACGTCACTCGAAAATAGTTATATCTCAACCAAGCTACCAGGAGAACCAATTCTACTGGGGATTGAGAGCAATCGATCCGCATTTCGAAGCGATGCGATTTAAGCAGTATTTGAGTAGGTTCTCCAAGCAACTACTATATTCTCATCGCAATGGCGTACCTCCGATCTACCTGATTGGGTTCCTTTACCAATCATCGATCAATTGGGGAGCCTTGACCCTAGCCGACTGTCGAAAGCGAGATCCGTCGCTCAGCTTGCATACCAAGCTGTATAAGCCGCAAACCTGATCTGGGCCAATCGCGTGGTTGTGGGGTGGTTGTTAGGCAGGAATATAAATCAGTTCGGTTTACCTAAACCATTGATTCGATTGGTGAGCCCGACAGGATTCGAACCTGTGACCCGCTGATTAAAAGTGATCGGTCGCCTGATATAGAACAATGACTTAAGCCCATTTTGGACCTAATTTTGGACCTTACCACCTTTTCGAACCCAAAACGATCAGCTTGATCGTTTCCTAAATATCGGTGTCGATCGGCAATCCCGCCGTGGTGGGTTGCAGGTGCGGCGCTCGTCTGGGGAAGGGTGTGGTGCCCTTCCTCATTCGCCCCTTAGGGCTGGCGATATTTGGGGCGGCTGATGCGATACAACTCGACGAATTCTTCAGGGCTGAAACGATGGAAGAACGGCATGAAGGGCAACGTGGTGATGCCGTCGCGTGTGTAGGGTTCGGGTAAGGGGTCGGCAGTCAAGCTGTACATGATAAGCATTTTCTTAGCCGCGTGATGCCAGTGCATCCGCCTACGCTTTCGCTCGACGGATTTCAGCGGTGCGATGTCGGCTCGATAATGCTCGATCAGCGTCAACGTCGCACCAGCTTGAGAAAATCGTCGAGGTCGATCACTACCAGCGGCTTGCGGCGATCTTGTTTGACCACGGCCAGCGGTGTGCGATCGTTTTGCCCAGCGGCTTGGCCGAGTGCATCGTAAAGGACAGTGAAGCCTTTGGCCTTCGCCTTGCACTCGACGCTGAAGGGGAAGGCGCGCGCCGCCGCTGGCGACAGTTGCAGGTCTTCCCCTTGACTGCCCATTGCGCATGACCTGACGTCACCTTCCTCAAGATCAGGGAAGGCCGCAAGGATTGCGTCGCGGGCCGCTTGCTGCAACCTTCTGCCCTTACTTTTAGCAGATGAAACCTTAATCGGCATCGTCACCCATGATCTCACCAAGGGTTAGGCCGCGTCCTTCGACGCGCATTTCGTGGCGCTTGAGCCATTCTTCGACACCTCGATCAAAGCGATCGATTGCCTCACACAATCTGTTGTCTGTCATGTTTGTATTTATCCTTTCATGTAAATTTTCGGGCGGGCTCAAAACCACTCGTGGTGCTGACGCCAAAAAGGTTTCGCAGCCTCGATCCTCGACAGCCCAGCGACGATGCCGTTGATCGTCATCATGGCGGTTTGCTGATCGAGTGGCGTCGCCGTCTCAGACTTCATCTGATCGATCGCTTTCTCGTAGCGGGCCGCTTTCATCGTGGGCGGGAAGATCGTGATCGCGCCGTTGAAAGCCGTTGTCAGGAACGGGCGAAGATCAAGGAATTCGAAGGACGACAGGCGAACGAAGTGGTATTCCTCACCATCGGCATCGGTGTTGGTCGAGCGATAGTTAAAGACGCGATCGGCGAATTCTCGTGCACCCGCTGGCGTTGTGTTGAGGGCGCGGGCAAGGGTTCGGGTGAAGGTGTTCATTAGTGTGTTTCCTTTCTGAAGATCGGCGTTGCGCCGTAAGCCTCGATCGCCTCTCTTATGGCTTCCTCGGCGACCTCGTATTCTGATCGCAGTTTCACCACGAGGAAGACCTGATCGTCTTCAATGAACGTGGTGAAACTTTCGAAGAGATCGAAGTGAAGGGTGATCGCGTCTGACGGTTGAAAGCCAAGATGCTTGGCAAGGTGTGTGATGAAATCGTTCATGGTTCAGGCTCCAATTAGCACCACACTCTTTCGAGCGCGCGTGACAGCGGTGTAAGCAAGGTTCTTGTATTCAGGTGATCGGCGAATGTTGCCGATATCGACGTAAACCTTGTTCCACGCCGAACCCTGCGACTTGTGCGTCGTCAGCGCATACGTGAACGATGCCACGGGTGCGGCCACGTGCACCTTTTGAGATTCATTCAAATGACTGCCGAGAATGTCGATCAGTGAGATCACCATCGGACCTACTGATGTTGCGACGGTGATGGCGGTTGTCGTTTCGTCGAAATTGACGGTTTCGGTGACAAAGAACTCGTCACCATTGCGCGCGTCGCCGTGCGGCTTGGTGATCATCAGCTTTTCGCCAGCGTAAATGGTGAAGGGTGACATGCGGAGGGCGGCGCGCATCTGAGCATTGATCTCTTGCCGCCGAGGGTTCGTATAAACGAGATATACGGCATCGCCTCTGACGACCTCGATCGCCGCGTCCTTGGCGTCATACTGGTTATAAGCGACGTCTTCGAATGGACCTTTGATCGACTGGCCGCGCAAGAGTGCTTGCGAAAGATCGATGATGCCGCGTCGATCCGTTCGCATGATTTTGGTTAGATGGCCGTGGGCGTTTTTGAGGTCGAAACCCATTTCATCGTTGACGGGCCCGATTTGGTTGGGATCGCCAAGCACCAGCAGCTTCACGCCGAGGCGGCGCAGCAAGCGGGCGTCTTCAATGCCAACCATCGACGCTTCATCGACCACCACGAGGCTGGGCTTGCGATCGAGGTGATTGAGGTTGTCGCGGGCGCGAAAGAACACCGTCTGAAGCGCGTTGTATTTGCGCGCCGCCCTTTCCAATTCCAGCATGTTGGTGGCCGTGGGCCGACGCTCAGCCGTCATCTTGGCCAGCGCATAACGCTTGCCCTCAAGCGTCTCGTCGCGGTTGATCTTCACCATTTCCTTCACCAGCGCGCAAATGGTCGAGATTTGCGTGTCTTTGGGGAAGGCATCGGCGATGACATTCTTCGCCTTGTGTGTGACGGCGCAAAGAACGATGTCGGCAGTGGTGAGGCCAAGCTTGGTGATCGCCGATCGCGCTACCGTGGTCTTTCCAGTGCCAGCGGCACCAGTCAGGATGCCCACTCCGTCCTTGCGAATGGCGGCAACTACCTTGTCAGTTTCTCTTTCTTGTGATGATGTCAGTTTCATTGTTGTTGTTCCTTTCTTCACTCTTCATCGCCCCAAACTAAATCCTCACTTCCAGTGAGGTGAGACAAAGATTGGTGTGGTTGGTTAATGGTTTGTGCGATGGTTTCAGCCACCTTGCGCTTGATGTATTTGCGCCGCCGCGCCGTTTGCGGCACGCCATCGATCGTGAACGGATATCGATCGCTCAAGATCAGCGGGCGAACCGCTTCGAATAGGCGGGAATTCAGATGCGCGGTGTGACTGGCACCATCGCGATACCTGAAGCCCATGTTGCGCCCGATCGTCTGGTTGATCTCGTCAAGGTGGCGCAGACGAACGCAATCGTTTCGTCCCATGATCGCGTTGAGCCCTTCAAGGTGCGACCATATCGCAGGGTGGAAGACGTGAAAAATCGAGTGGACGGGCTTGCCCATGTATGAGTTGAGACCCTTCGCGGCCAAGTGAGATCGCGAATTCTTGAGATCGCTGATCGAGTTGGACACGAGGTCAACCTTGCCCAGCTTTTGCAATTCCTGAGCGTATTTGCCGATCGTCTTCGCCGATATGCGGACAGATTTTAGCGTGGTTGGTTTGAAATCGATCAGCGGTGTGTCGAGTTCAATGACTTCGATATCGCCACGCCAGCGCGCTATATGGCAAGGCAGGCGCTCGGCGGTTAGCAGGACCGTGTTACGGGCGCGGCCAATCCAATCGGTCTTGCACCATGACCATTTGCGACCGATTTCATCGCGATAAAACGGCTCGTTTTGAAATTCGCCATACTCTTGATGGTCGACGATCTCGACCGCGTCTGTTGCCTTGAAATTGAGCAACACCTTGGCGTCACTGTAGTCGAGTTGACGACCGTTATCCTTTTTCGGAACCGCATTGTGTTTGATAAAGCGGTTGAAGGCGCGATAATTCTCGATATCGCTCAACGTCTCGTCATAGGAAGGGCGGAAACTATCGACGAATTCGATCAGGTGCCCATGGTGCATCTCGATCAAGTCATCGGGCCCAACCTCGTCATGGACAAGCAAGCGAACGTAGTTGTCGGCAAACGCGGCTTCGACACGGCCATCGATGTACAGCGGTGAAGCGATAAGACGCGTGACGCACTTGTGATGCCAGACTTGGGCAACGGCATGGACGGTGAAGAAAACCGCGCGTTGCGGCGGGCGAACGCCGCGCCATAGGTTAAGGTTGTAATCTTCCATGTATTGTAGGGCTTGCGGGTGGCGATCGCGGATTGCCGATAATACGGTTTCATAGTTGCCCGCGTCAGCCGCTTCGAAGCCGATCATCGGTTCCTTGTTGGCCTCGGCCCATTCCTCATAAAGCTTGGAAAAACTCTTGATCAGGATTGGTTTGAGTAGCGGGTGATTCATGTTTTCGAGTTCTGCCGCTTTCTCTTGCGCCGCTTCATACGTCGCGAATGCAAACATGGTGGCGGTGTGGTGGCGGGCCTCGATCTCGTGCTGAGCAATGATGTCAGGCAAGTTGTGCATCAGCGATCGTGTCTTCGACACACCTTCAGGTGCGCTGATCAGGGTTGTTGTGTGTGCAATACCCTTCACCGTGCAAGCTTGTGCGACGATGTCACCAATCGCGGCTGACGCCGTCTGGTAATCAGTGGCGGCAAGCGAAAAGCTTTCTTCGACAGGCGATCGATTGCGATCAACAGCATTCATCAGGGCGACTTCGTTGCGCCATTTCTCGATCATGTCGCCTAGGGGAAGAGGCAAGCGACGGGTGCCGCGTTTGCAATCGAGGGGATCGCTACCCCTGATTTGCACCGTCCCAAAATCCATCGTCATTCGGGAATTTGGCTGGCCATCGGCGGGATGGTTGCGGAACATGGCGACCGTCTGGCCATCCTCGGTCACAAAACCTGCGAATTCGGGATACTCGCCTTCAGGAAAGTGATGGCGCATACGTTCATCGATGTAGTCTTGTTCATCGGTTTCGATTTGCGACAGCACGACTGGTGACGAGGTCGAGGAACGCGTCGCCTTCACCAGCGGGCGGGCGAACATGTCATCAACCAAGAGGGCGGTGTCGATGTTGCGGGCGGCGCGCTCGCTGACGCGTTCAAAGATCACGAATTGCTTGCACTCACCTTCGATGCCGAAAACGTTGGGCTTGTCGAGAATGCGAAGACCGTTGGGAAGGCGACGATAGTTGCCCGCGTTTTTCAAGGCAGGATCAGGCGCAACCTTGAGCGTTGCGAGGTCGAAGAACTCGGCGAAAACCGTTTCCAGCTTCGACCATGCCCGCTTGTAACCGTCGAGGGGAAAGTCGCGAATACCGACGTGATCGGTGCTGAAGGCGAAATGATAGTGAAAGGATTTCTGGCCGCTGAAATTGACGGCCATGCCCCTGAGATCGTGGAAGCGGTCGCGGCACAACTGGTAAAAGGCATGGTGGCGGCAAGCGTCGCGCTTCCCACGGGCCCACGCCATCTGAGCCTCAACGAATTCGACATCATCAACGTCAAATTCAAAGGTCAAGATGACGATCGGCGCGATGACGACGCGCTTGTTGACGTTGCGGAAAAGTTCTTCGTCAGTCTCGAAATCGACGTTCAACAGCGGATTTGTGAAGAACGCCATGTTGTCGAGATAGTGAGGATCAGCCATCGCCATCAGCGTGTGCCGATCGTTGCGCGTGGTCTTTTTCTCATTCTGAAGGCTGATGTAATAGTCAGCCGAATGCAGATGCGGAATGATGAAGGCCGAGACGAATTCAGACGTCTTGCCCTCGATTGCGGACAGGATTTGCCGCGTAGTCTTGATGGAGAATTGGTGCATTGTCCCTTTCGACGTTCCTTTAGAATTGGAATGTCGGTGGCAATGGTTTGCGGCGAAGGAACAACACCGCTCAACCCAGTAGGACATGACCCCTAAAGGCCACCGACCATCTATTTATGCTCTAGCGTCAATTCCGCGCGCAATATTAAAAGCAACCGTGCATAATTTTTGCATGATGGCCTTCGTTACCAATAGTCGGCTTGATAATTAGTGGTATGACTTGGCCTCGTTCATCTGGCATTCAAGTCTTGCCTCGGAAAAACGGGATTTATTCGTCAAGGAAAACAACGGGTTACGGAAAAAGGTACACGTAAGGGATTCGTCTACTTTATTATTATAATAGTGTGTCCCTTACGTGTACCTTTTTGGGTGTTTTAGTTATCGGTTCAAAGAGACCTCAAGTCGCTTAAAGATAATGAGGGCGGCGGGCCGCTGAATGACTTGAGGAACGCCCGCGTCCCATTTATGCCGTAGGTGGCCGTTTAAGGGGGGTAGGATTGCGAAGGCGACCCGCTCGGCTACGCGCATACCCTGAAGCCCTTTCGAAGCGTTCTAGGGCCCTAAAATCGGCCATCCAGACGCCTCTGACGTTTTGCACGACGTTTCACTAAATACCTGATGAAGAAAATCACCGTCGAATACGATCACAAACGCATGGCAGCGATCGCAAAAGCGATCGGACCTTTCATCAGGAACGAAGACGAGGCCGATTATTGCACCAGCTTCATTATTGCGATGGTCGCCACAACCGTGATCGATGACGTGCCCGATCTTCGCGAAGTCTGATGACGTGCATAATTTTTGCAAATTTGGGCGTTGAATATCGTCGCGATAAGACCGTAATAAGAGGAACGGGTTGGGTAAGTCTTGCCCTTCCTCGATGCGATGAAGACTTCCCAGATTCATCGCATCGCACCTTTGGGCCGCGACGTGTATCCATCCTAGTGTCGCGGCCCACTTTTTCCGATCAAATCACCGTGCATAATTTTTGCAAATTTGGATATGGCAGGAAATTCACGCTCCTGACTAAATAGTTGTGCGGTTGGGTTCCATCTGCCGCGATCTCTCGGTGTGCCTTCCAGATTGGTCGCACCATCAACTAGGGCCCGATTATTGCGCATGATGATCGGGCCCACTTTTTTCAGATTTGTGTGAGGTGAAACTTGTCCGATTACATCATCGTCATCGTGCTGGCCGCGATCATCGCCACCGTCTATTACAAGTTGTTCTTCAAGGAAAAGATCGCTCAGATGATCTATGAAGACGCTGATGGTTGGCGTTTCGGGCCGATCATCAAGGGTGAGACGCGATCGAAGGGAATGCCCTTTAGCGAGATCGATGTCGCCAAGGGCTTCACCATCCCCAAGCGGGCTGACGGCCACGTCAACGAATTGACGACTGACGTTCCCGCCATCGTCGGCCAGTTGGCGGCAGGGAAGACGATCGAGATCGTGGTCGAGATCGAGGGTGATGAAGATGCCCAGTTTTTCCAGAAAGAGAATGACGTGGCCGATGCGACGATGACGCCGTTCTTTCGCGTCGACAACGTCAACTGGTATGTCAATCTTCCCGAGGACATGGAGAACGCTGATCGCTGGTATGGGCTGGGCGGCAGGACACCCATGACGATCGGGCGGCACACGATCACCTTACCACTCTCACAAGATCGTTGGATCAACGTTTGGGGACAGAATCTGCCCAGCTTTTACGAGGCGCTAAAGCGCGCCGAAAGGTTCGGCCTAGTGTTCGGTGGCAACTTTGGCCTTGCACACGGCGTCTACACCGATCGCGCGGTGACGTTGAAGATCGTCAGCGTGAAGATTGTCTAAATAGATTGCCGTCCAAGCAACTTACTCAGTCCTCTCCGAACCAAGTGCGGTTTAATAAGAGCCTCGATCATTGATCGGGGCTTTTTTGTTCAATGGTTTGAGCCCCGAACCGTGGCGAAATTAACCATATAGGTTACGGCCACGGGCGGCAGGAACCCGCGCCATTCTCGCTAAATAGTTGCATGACGAAACCTAAACAGCCCAAGAGTGCCCGCCGTGCCATGTCCAAGACCATCGCCAAGGCCTCGGCCAACGCCGAATTGGAGGCCAAGCGCGAATACAGACTGGCCAACGATGGCAAGCGTGGCGGTTACAAACACCTGACGCCCGAACAGGTCGAGGATGCGCTTGAAATGATCAGGTGCGGGCGCATGATGGCCGAGGTGACGGCCAAGCTAGGCGTCAGCAAGGGTGCACTGGCCAGCCGCGCGGCCACCAATCCTGAATTTGCTAAGCAACTACACGAGGCAAGAGCAATCGGCGCATGGATGATCGCTGAATACGGTCACGCCGCCCTAATGGGCGTTGAAGGTTTCACCACGGGAAGCGTTGAAAGAGACAAAGCGATCTCAGCGTCTTGCTGGAAGTGGGCAAAACACCTTAATCAGCAAGTATTCGGTGACAAAGTCGAGGTCAATCAGACGACTCTCACCCTTTCGATCAATCGCTCGGGCATGACACCGACCACAACCGTCACGACCACGATCGCCACCGATGATCAGGGTCGACTTTCGGGCTCAGACAGTGACGAATTCGACGATTTTGAAGACGATTAAGTCCGATCTTTAGTCCAAAAAATCCCTAAGCCATTGTTATTGCTGGATAATGTCACACCGAACGGCTGACTAATAGTCAGCGGGCACCGTTTCCAGCATCGTCGAGGCCACGGTCGAGGGGATCATCAGGGCCGACGATCGAGGGGAAGGTCGAGGGGGCGGCGGGTATATACCCCTTTTTCTCAGCGACGGCGGGTAGGCCAATTTTGCCAGAAACACTTTCAAAAAAGCCTCTACAATCCAGCGGAAACCTCGCCCTATTTTACAGCAAATAATGACGCGGCATCGTTTTCGTCCCTACAATCTAAATAGACGGTGAGGAATAAGGAGACGATAAACATGAGTGATAATCATTTAAACCCAAGCCCGTTCACGAGTGACGTATATGTTCGCGATCCAATGATGGGCAACGGCAGTGGCGGATATCGCCGAGTGGAAATCGGTGGGATCGTGCGGGAATTGGAAGAAACCATTGAGCGCTTTTACAAAGAACACGAACGCTTAATCAACGCGGTGTCTTTGTTGGGCTACAATATCGAAGACGACGGCCAAACAGTCACTCTGACTAAATAACCACGATGCAACGTTACCTGCCGCATATCCTCTTGATCATCGCCGCTATGGTGGGCGTGATCTTGCTCGTCAACGACATCAAGAACGATGCGTTCGACGCTGGTAAGGCGCAGGTGGCGGCGCAATACCGTCAACAGGTCACTGAGAACGATCGCCTAAACCGTCAGCTAGAAACCGCCCTCAAGGACCGTGCCGAGGGTGTCGGCCACGAGGTGACGATCAGGTTAGACGAGATCAGCCAAGAGCGTGATCAGGCGCTCGACGCTATCAAGGAAATCCGTGACAATTGCACCATTCCCGAAACGGTGATCGAGGCGCGCAACAGGGCGCGCACACGCTAAATACATCATGGCCAACCACACGATCACCGCATCATCGATTACCGTTCATGGTCGCGGTTCTCTTATCCTGCCGTTCAAGCTTCGTTTGGAGAACGGTGATCAAATCGACATCAGCGCGCGCCCGATCTTTTTCGAAGTTGATGGCGTCCCCATTCGCGAACAGCTTTTGCCTGATCCTGCCGATCCGCTTGGTCTAATCCTGACGCTTGAGCGCACACAAATCATCACGTTGGGCACAGCGCCTTGTGCATTCGTGTTTGTGGATGAACGCCGATCGCAGGAAGACATTTACGAGGTGCTATGGGCGGGTACGATCAATCGATCGGGTTACGTCGGCACACCTGACGAGGTCGCGGGCTAATGGCGATCACGATCACACAGACCAACGGAACGGTTGAAGTCACCAGTGGCACACCCGACGGCTACATCGTCGAATACAGCAACCAAGGTGCCACGGGCCCGTCAGGCAATGGCTTGGCGTCAGGGCCGTTCGATAGCCTTCAGTATAACGCCGCTGGCCTCTTGGCTGGCGCTGCCAAGTTGGCGGTTGGGCCGTCTGGCAACCTGTTGTTGGAAACGAACGCCACGCGGCCAGACGCGCCCACCACTGGCCTGAGTTTCTATGCGCGCCGTCGCGCTGGTGCAGACTGGCCCGAGTTTCAGCGCCCGAATGGTCGCGACTTCCCCGTGCAAGCCCATATGGGCCTAAATCGCGTGTCTTTCTGGGCACCGTCCACCTCTACCACCGTCAACACCGTGGGCATCCCCCGCACCCTCGTGGGCACCGCTTCGACGCCTGCCTTGGCGGCAACAAACCTTTCGACGATTGCGCGCCGCTGGCGTGTCACCAGTGCGGCCACGGCCAACGCCACGGCTGATGAACGCGCGGCCACCGCTGTGGCGTTCCGCACCCTCGTCGGTTTCACCTATACCAATCGTTTCAGCCTTTTCGCCGTGCCTGAATTGTCACGCGCATTCTTTGGCATGTCCGCCACTACCGCCGCCTTTTCCGCGCTAACCTCGCCTACTGCACTCTTGAACATGGTAGGTGTTGGTTTCGATCAAAGCACTGATACCAATTGGCAGATTTATCACAACAGCGCGGCTGGCGTTGCCACGAAAGTCGATCTCGGCCCCGATTTCGTGATCGATACCAGCGCTCTTCTAACGCTGATCATCTACTGCGGAGCCGACGGCGACCGTTTCCACGTGCGCCTTGTGAATGAAAGCACACGGGCAGCGGTTGAATACGAAGCGATCGCCAACATACCCGCCGCAACACTGGGTCTCACCGTTCGCAACCACATGAACAACGGTGGCACCGCTGCCGCCTGCGCATACGATTGCAGCGGCGTTTATCTGGAAACGGATTACTGATGCGCGCCGCGATCACCCTCACCCTTGCCCTTGCACTATCGGCCTGTGCAACCACGCCAGCACCCGATCTTGGCGAAGCTGCACCAGTCAGCTTGCCCGATCTTCCCGCGAACCTCGATCAGCCCGCCCAACCCTTGCCGCCCTCTCGTGCCACGACGCTCGCTGAATTGGTCGAGGAAGGCATTAACGATGATGCGCGCTACAACTCCCTTCGCACCCGCTACGACGCACTGTTGGGGCTCTATAAGTGCGCCAAGGAAGCGATCGAGAACCGTCAGCAACCTAACTGTTAACGAACGCCCGCTTTCACCTTACTGACATAGCTGACAGACACACCAGCGGCCTCGGCAATCTCACATTGCTTCAGCTTGCCCTCGCGCAACAGCGCGATCACGGTCGAGCGCTTGTCGCCAGCACCTTCGCGCTTTTTCCAAACGATAATCAGCTTTCGTGGCGAAGGCGGGTTCGCATTCACTTCGCGCAAGAGTTTATCCCACGCTTCAGGCGTCAAACGGGCAAGTTTCTCAATATCGGTGATCATCATTTAATTATCGCAATAGTTCACCGCTTTGTCTTAAATACCAAGATGAAGTATTTCACCTTTGAAGAGTTGTGTCGTTCACAGTCTGCCACACGGTTTGGCATTAACAACCGTCCCTCGGCACAAGTGCGTAAGAACCTTGAAGCTTTGGTCGAGAACATCCTTGACCCTCTTCGCGAACATTTCGGCCCAGTCACCGTGTCGAGTGGTTATCGCAGCCCAACCCTTAACGCCCGTATCGGCGGCGCGAAGACGTCTCAGCACGTATTCGGCCAAGCCGCTGACATCAGCATCAACGGTGTTGCCGATCGTGACGTTGCGATCTTCATTCGTGACAACCTGCCGTTCGATCAGGTGATCTTGGAATTCCCGCCCACTGGTTGGGTGCACGTCAGCTATTCGACACGCCTTCGCGGGGAAACCCTCACCGCTCGCAAGATCAACGGGCGCACCGTCTACACGAAAGGCCTACTATGAACATTTTTGAAGAGACGATCGAGAACGACACCGCGCCCGCAACCGTCACCATCGACGGCGACGCTTACATGATGGCGCTGACGCTCTTGGAAGAAAGCGAATGTCCAAACGCGCAATACGTTCGGATGAAGCTTCGCGGCGCGATTGTTGACTAACTGATCAAACGAGATCATCGCCGTTCACCATCGACCATGATGGAGAACAGACGATGGATTTCTTGAAGTTTGCTGAGAAAGACCCTGATGCCGCTTGGCGCTCGGCGGGTGCCAAGTCCAAGGATGTTGTGGCCGAACGTCGCAACAAGACGATCGAGGGCATCGACGCCACGATCAAGCAACTGAAGGCTGGCGAAGAGAACCCGCCGAGGGGCTGGTATAAAATGAAGGGCACACACGCCCGCGTCAGCATTCGCAGCGGGCGGCAGCTTATCCCGTTCAATGGCCAGACGCACTTAGTGGTGCCGCGTGAAAAGGCGCTAGACTTTTACCAAGGCGCATTGAAGGCCGCGAAGGCTGGCGATCTCGACGATACCATCACAGCCGCCTTTGATGATGATACGGACAAGCCCAAGACCAAGCGGGCTGGTTGGTCGCCAGAAAGGCGTGCGGCGCATCAGGCGAAGATGGCTGAAAAGGCCAAGAAATAAGACTGAGACGAGAACGATCGAGGGGAAGGCCCGGGCCTTCCCCTTTTTCGTGTCAGTAAGGCATTTCGAGACAAGCGTTATACGCCGCCACGGTGGCGTTATACCGCTCCATTTCCGTGGTGATGTCGATGCCTTCAAGCGAGTTGGAGGCCATGCAATCCTTCCTTGCACGGTATTTCTCAATCGCCTCGCCAACCGTGGCCGATCGAATGCCCTTCGATAGCGGGTTCACGTTGGCCATCATCAATTCAGACCACGTACCGCGATCATCGGGCTCAAGCCCGTCGCGAATCTCGATCATCGCCGCACTGTCATCACTCGACGGGATAGGCATTTCGTAAACGTTCGGGGCGGCGGCATCGCAGCCCGTCAGCACCATCGCAGCCAGCGCCGCCCTAAAAATCATCTTCACCGTTCATTTCCTTCCACTTGTCAGCTACATTCTTGGGCGGGATAAATTCGGGCATCCCCCAACCGTCCTTGCCCTTATGGCTCAATTCCAACGCCGTCCAACGGCAGCGGCCTTGACTACACTCGACCGAAACGATCGCCCAGTCGCCTTCCTGCCAAACGATCTTGGCGGGCTCTTTCACAAGCGCGTAAGACATCAGGCACCACCAAACGGTGCAAGAGTTGCGTCGATACGCTCGACCTCGGCCATAAGCTGGGCACGGTGCGCCCTCGCCTGATCGACCATCGCCGAAAGTTGCTCGCAAAGATCGCCATCACCATTAGGGTTGATCGTCTGCACTGGTGCCACGCGCGGCGCATCGGCCAGCTTGTAAACCAAACGGTTCTTGTCGCGATCGATCGTCACCTTACCCGCCTCGGCCATTTCCTTCAGCCGTGACGCGATGGTCGACCGCTTGGCAACACGATCGCTGACGATCTTCGCGATCTCAGTGCGCGACATCGGCTTACCCGATGCCATCGCCTTCCCGATCGCTTCATATTGCCGCTCAAAACTCTTGAACATCACTATACCTCTTTAACTAGATTGAACCCGCCAACTGACGATCAAGATATCCTAAGCGATCAGGCGCGCAAGAGGGTGGGCCTCGCTGATCACGTCGCCATTTTCACCATACTACCTTTTATCAGCGACGTTTGATCAAGCCTTTTGGCTAAATATCGGGTGCTTATCTATAACCCGATTCAGCTTGAAGCTGAGAAACTTGCCCTTGATCCTAATCTGACGACCGTTCTTTTTCGCGGCGGCACGGGTTCGGGTAAAACCGTGTTCGTCTGTAGTCAGATGATTATCCGCGCGCTGACTTATGCCAATTCTCGGCTGATTTGTTTTCGCGCAACATCAGTCGAAGCGCGCGACATGCTCTTCAACGCAACATTCCCTGAAACGCTCAATATGATGATGGAAGCGTCACAGGGCACGGCGTGGGCGGCGCTCGATCAAAAGGGAATGATCACACGCGACCCGATGACGGTGCGATTCGACAACGGTTCATCGATCAGGTTCGCAGGGTTGGATGACAATGCCTCGATCGCCAAAATCCTAGGTGCGGACTTTGGCACGGCGTTCATCAGCGAGTGCCAAAACATCGACACGTATCGCGTGGTGCAGCGCGTAAAAGGCCGTCTTCGCCAACGTCTATTTGACGAAGCTGGCAAACCGATGGTGCCCAAGCTTTTCCTCGATTGTAACCCGCCCAGCAAACGACATTGGACATACAAGGTATTCAAGGAAGACCTTCACCCGATCACAGGCAACCCGCTCAAAAACCCTGAGACGTTCGCCGAGATCAAGATGAACGCTGAGCACAACTTGGCGAACCTGTCTGACGGCTACCTCGACGGTATGGATTATGACGCCCGCGAACATCAACAGATGGTTAACGGCGAATGGTATGACGAGGTCGATAACCCGCTCTTCAGCGGCGAAGACATCGCGGCTTGCCGTTTGCCACAACGATTTGGTGCCGACGATTGCACCGATCTCGTGCGCGTCGTGGTTGCCGTCGATCCTGCCGTCACCGCCAAGGAAGGCTCAGACGAAACGGGTATCATCGTTGTCGGCATCGACGATCAACAGCACGGTTATGTCTTGGAAGACGTGTCAGGTGTCTACACGCCGCATCAGTGGGCAACCAAGGCGTGTGAGGCTTACGATCGCTGGAAGGCAGACAAGGTTGTTGCCGAGAAAAACCAAGGCGGCGACATGGTGCAACACACCCTTCGCACCGCCAACCCGAACGTGCCCGTCGAGTTGATCAACGCGTCACGATCGAAAGAGATCAGGGCGGAATCTACCAGCACCGCTTACCGTCAGCGTCGCATCCACCATTGCGGCACGTTCCCTGAATTGGAAAACCAACTGTTGTCTTTCGAGACTGGTTTTGATCGTCGACGCAAAGGTTCGCCCGATCGTCTCGACGCCCTCGTGCACGGGTTCAACGCCATCCTCTTCACCGATGTAAGAAACAACACCGCCAAGATGGAGCGGGTCAAACATTTCTGGTGAAGCCGATCGCCTAAATAGATGATGATCGACACCTATGACGAAAAGCGCGCCGTAAAGCTCCCACTTTGGAAGCGCAACCGCGACCACACCAGTGGCACTGACGCGGTCAAAACCGCCCGCACGGAATACCTGCCGCTCGTTGGCGCAATGGAAGGGCCCGAATATCTGGCGCACTTAGCGATGGTTGAATACAAGCCCGCAGCCGCCCGCACCTTGGCCAGTCACGTCGGTCTCGTCTTTCGTAAGCCCGCGACGATCTCACCAGACGGCCCGATTAAAGACCTCTGCAACGTCATCGAAGCCGATGGCAGCGACATCACGACCTTGGCCAAGTGGGCGCTTCGCGAATACAGCGTCACCAACGACGGCGGCATCCTGATCGATCACCCTGTCATGCCCGATGGGCTCAGTCTTGCCGCCGCCTTGGCGCTCGATCTTCGCCCCTTCGCATCGCGCTACACCGCTGAAATGATCTTGTCGGTGCAAACTTCCGTTATTGGTGGGCGCAAGAAGATCAGCCGTGTCGTGCTGAAGGATGATGAAAAGACTTTCCGCGAACTGACTCTTGAGAACGGAGTTTACACCATCACCGTGCACACCAAGGACGGTGGCAGGATCACCGAAACGAAGTCGCAGCCGACCGTGAACGGCAAGCCGCTGACATCGATTCCTTTTGTACATCTAGCCGATGGTGAAGATCACGCCGCATTTTCCGATATCGTGAACACCAACGTGACGCACTACCTGACAGCCGCCGAGTTGGCGACGGCGCTGAAGTGGTGCGCCAAACCTCGCCTAACGATCGTCGGCCTACCTGATGACGTCGCGCTTGATCACGACCCCGCGATCGCGTGGCGCTTCAGCGACAAGGACACGAAGGTGGAATATAACGAATTCAAAGGCACGGGCATCGTTGCGATCGAGCGTCAACTTGACCGTCTGGTGAAGAGCATGGCCGAACAGGGTCTTCGCCTATTGATGGCCGAACAAGCACCCGCCGAGGCCGCTGAGACGGCCCAGCGCCGCGAAGCGTCAGAAAACTCGATCCTTGCATCCCACGCGCACCATATATCGACCAAGCTGACGGCGGTGTTGCGCTTCATCGCGACATGGCTGGGCTTAGAAAACGATCGAACGATGATCGCGTTGAACGTCGATTTCATTCCTTCGACCGTTGACCCGCAAGTGTTGCAGCAACTGGTGGCGCTTAATCAGGCTGGCAAGCTTTCCGATCGACAGTTGTTCATCAACCTTCAGAAGGGCGAGATCATCAGCGGCGACGTTGATTTCGATCAGCATCAGGTCGAATTGGAGAACACAGTCATCGACCCGCCGATTGATGACGATCTCGCCTAAATAGGCGGTGACGACATTACGCGATCTTCAAATCCGCCATGCCATTTACCGCCTACGGTATGCGAACGGCGTTGATGAAGAGATTCAGAAATTGCTCGATCGGCTTGAGCGCAAGGTTGCCCAGCAAATCGGCCAGCGCTTGGCGGATATCGATGAACGCGGCAACGACCTCGGCCCAGCGACCACGCGTCGCCTAAACCAGCTTTTCGAAGAGATCAGCGCGATAAACGCTGACGTGTATGGTGTCGCGCACGATCGGCTGAAGGCGAACCTGATCGACCTTGCTGAAGAGGAAATGGAATTCGCCGCCAAGGCCGTTAGCAACGCCACGGGCATCAGGGCTCAGGCCGCACTTGCCAGCCCAACCCGTCTGGCCTCGATCGTCACTGATCGCCCCATTCAGGGCAAACTCTTGGCCAGTTTCTTCAAGGGTGCCGAGGCTGGCACGATGAACCGTATCGAAGAGGCCATTCGCGATGGCATGGCCACGGGCAAGGGCTTGGAAAAGATCGTTCGCGAAGTGCGCAAGGAAGCGATCGGCATGTCCAAGCGATCGGCCAGCGCCATCGTTCGCACCTCGATCACCTCGATCTCTAATCACGCTCAGATGGAAGCGTTCAAGCGCAACCAGCGTGTCATCAAAGCATGGATGTTCAACGCCATCCTCGACAGCAAGACGACGCCCATTTGCGCCGCACTAGACAAGCGCATCTTCCCGATCGGGCAAGGGCCCACGCCCGCCCGCCATATCAACTGCCGCTCGACCATTACCGCCGTCACAGACCTCGACGCTTACGGTATCGATCCCGATCAGCTTGAGCGCGACGGTGAAGCCAAGATCACCAAGCGGCCACAAGATGACGATCCTACTTTCGAAAAGTGGATGGCCGATCGTGGCGAAGCCGTTCAAAATCAAATTCTCGGCAAGACACGTGCGCAGTTGTGGCGTGATGGCAAATACAGCCTTCGCGACTTCATCAGAAACAACCGCGAAGTCATACCGCTGAGCGAATTGCGCCGCCTTCAGCCTGTTGGCGACGTGATCAGCGAGATCGAGATTGACGAGGTCTTGCCCGCCGCCTTGGCACCGTTCAACCCGCGCAATCCCAACGTCACCGCCGAGACGATCGAGGTGCAATCGAGGCTGGCCTTACAAAAGGCGCTTCGCCCAGCGATCGAAGCGGCGCATAAGACCAATCGGTTCAAGGTGAACGAATTTCGGGGCAACCATAACAAGCTTGGTAAGGTCAATTTCTCGGCCAACTTTGATGACGAGACCGTCAGCATGATCGCGGCGATCATGCCTGAGATCGATGCGATCACCGATCGGTTCAACGTGCCGCGTCTTAGGGGCTTGCATGGTGGCGCTGGTGCCAATGCCTCGGCCAGCATGGGCGACGGTGTTCTTGCGATCAATCCGACCATCTTCAATGGATATGCCGCCAAGGTTGGACGCCGTGCTGATGCCGCGATCGACACCGCCAAGATCGAAGCCCTTCGCGCTGAGCATGGCGTCGCGGTGAAGGCGATGAATGACGCGCTTGGTGATTACGAGGAATTCCAGCGCCGTCGCGCCGTGGTGACTGAGATCGCAAAGCGTTTTGAGAAAGAGCGCAGGGCCATCAACAAACAAGCAAAGCAAGCGTCGATCAATCGCGCGATCACAAATCGCCCAGTCTCGACGTGGAAGGTTGGCGATGACGTGAAAGACCGCCCAAGCGGTTCGCAACATTATTTCAGCGACATCGATAAGGCGCGTGTCGTCATGTATCACGAGACCGCACACACCATTCATCAGGAATACAAGCGCACGGGATACCGCCGCGACGTTGGTTTGCCGCCGATCGAGATCGAGTTGCAAGCGTTGTATAATGCCAAGGTTCGCTCAGGCGACCTGAAAAAGAATGCGCCAACGTCATACGCAATGACGAACAGCAAAGAATGGTTTGCCGAATCCTTCGCCCTTTACATGATGGGCCGCGAAGACTTGGTCGATGTCGACTTGATTGAATTGATTGAAAGGATTGCTCGTGGACAGTGAACAGAAAGCACTTGAGATAGTGCGCAAGAAAGGCGTCGATCTCGATCGCAACGATGAAATGGAAATCAGCCGTCTGTTGAGCGAGTTGCCGCTTGAAGAGTGGTTTGAGGCGACAACGGGCATTTACGAGATCATCACGTTGATCGTCAACGATCCCGACTATCGCGGCGATATCGTGCTGACAGACTGATCAATTCACTCGTCTGACTAAATAGAGGGCTGGTTAGGCCAGCAAAACAACCGCGCCTTGGGCGCACCCTCTAATTTTAGGAAGGACGGGGAACATGGAAATTACTGAAGAAGAATTGGCCGCGAAGATCAACGAAGCGATCGAAGCCGCCATGGAAAAGGCCAACGCCGCCCACGAGGCCGCGATCAAGGGCCTCAAGGACAAGAACACCCAACTAATCGCTGACAAGAAGGCGGCAAAAGACGCCGCTGAAGAGGCTGAGGCGAAGAACGCTGAAGCGTCTGGCGACATCGATCGCGTCAAGGCATCGCATGAAAAGGCGATCAAGACGCTTACCGAACGCGCTGAAAAGGCCGAGGCCGCGCGCGACACGTTCCTGATCGACAACGTCATCACCAGCGATCTCGCCACTCACAACGTTGCACCCGCTTTCCGCCCGATGTTGGCGATGGCGTGGAAGGCTCAGGCCAAGGTGACTGATGGTGAAGCTTTCATCGGTGATCAGCCGATCGCGGAATACATCAAGACCTTCGCCACCAGCGACGAAGGGAAGCACTACATTCTAGCACCGCAAACCAGCGGCGGCGGCGCAGTCGGCTCGACCTCGACCACGGCAAGCCGCGCGGCACCGTCAAACTCTGCCGAGTGGGCCGAGGCCATGAAGATGGCAAATGAAAACCCTGCCGCGTTCAATTCGTGGATGGATAACATCGGTCAACCCGACATGAAGGTCTGAGATCAAGCAAAACAAGACACTGAATAAATAACCGTGCGCGCATTTGGGCGCGCACGGGCTCCAAGTTTGGGCTCGTTTTTGTCCAAACTGGAGAATTACATAATGACTAGAATTTCTGATCTGGTGCCCAACGAAAAGGTTCTTGGTAACCTCGTCAACGCACTTCTTCCCGAATACAACCCGCTGATCAACAGCGGCCTCGTCGCTCGTGCACCTGAAGTTGACGCCGTCGTGTCTGGCGGTTCGCGCAAGCAGGGCCTCGCCTTTATCAACCCGCTGGCCGCTGATGAGGCCAACACCGCGTCTGATGACCTCTCGGTTCAGGGCGCATACGGCAAGCTGACGGCTGACGAATTCAACGCCATCCGTCTCGATCGCAACTATGGTTGGGGCACCAGCGACCTCACCCGCATGGTCACGCAATATGACGTCAAGGGCGGCATTCAGGCTGGCATCGCGGCTTACTGGGCTCGTCAGTTTGAGTTGACCGCTACCTCGGCAATGGTTGGCGCTCTGGCCGCTGCACCGTCACTGACGGTTGGCGACGGCACTGCCGCTTTTGACACCGACCTGATCATCGACGCCACCGTCGAGGCTGGCGAATACATGGACCTCTTCGATGTCCTGATCGTCTCGCCCGCGACCAAGGCCAAGATGATGAAGATGAATTCGGCCAACACGTTCGTTCGTGCCAGCGACAACGGCATCAAGATCGACACTTGGGGCGGCTACAAGCTGATCACTTCCAAGGCTTTTGGTGACGACACCACGATCGTTGCGCGTTCGGGCGCGATTGCGTTCGGTGAAGGCGTGATTGCTGGCGAAGTGCCGTTCGAAGTCGAGCGTGTCGCCAACGGTGGCAACGGTCAGGGTGGCGACATCCTGCACAGCCGTCGCTCTTACGTCGTGCACCCGCAGGGCTTCAGCTACAAGGCCACCAATGTCGCGCCGACCAACGCGAACCTTGAAGCGGCCTCGGCTTGGGAACTCGCGGTTGACGCCGAGATGGTTGGTTTCCGCGCGATCTCGCACCTCGCCTAATAGGCAAAAAGCGAAAACGATTTGGGGCGGCGGGGCAACCTGCCGCCCTTTTCGTATCTGACTAAATAGATGATGATCATCACCACCCTCGGCGCGATCGACGCCAACTCATACGCCGATATCGTCACCGCTGACGCGTTCCACAAATTGCGCAACAATCAAGCGTGGGCTGACGCAGCCGAATCTGCAAAGACTGCCGCCCTTGTGCGCGCCACCGATTATCTCGACGCGAATTACATTTACGTCTCGGTGCCCGCCACAGAATTTCAGGCACTAGAACACCCGCGAATTTCAAACCCTGACATTCTCGACGCGCGCATCGTCAAAGCCACGATCATGTTGGCCGAGAAATTCCTGACAGACGATCCACTCGCAACACCTTCCCCAACGGTTATCTCGACCACCGAAAAGCTTGAGGGTGTCGGTGAATCCTCGACCACTTACGCCGCACCCGTGCCCGTCAGCGACCCTTACCCGCAAGTCACGCGCACACTGGGCAAGATGGCCGTTCGCCGAGGCGGCGGCTTCAGCAACATCAGGATGCGCTAAGATGGCCTTCCTCGATCGAATGGAAGCGCTCAAGGATCGCTTCGTCAATTCAGACAAATTCACCGATGCGACGATCACCCGCACCAGCGGTGCGGCGACGTATGACCCGATCGTCGGCAAGACCGTCACGACCTCTGCAACCATTCCTTGTCGCGCGGTGCTGGGCACGATCGAGGTCGAGAACGATCGAGGCGCGATCGTCGAGAAAACCGCCGTTACCGTGAACGTCGCGATCAAGGCGGGTGACGTCATCACCATCGGCACCACCACCGTTACGATCGGCACGGTCAAGACGACGGCACCGCATGGCACCGCGATCTTGTGGAAGGGCGTGGCAAAGTGAGGATTACGATCGACGTCAGCGACATCACTTTCTCACTCGACGAAGAGTTGGAAGAGAATGAACAGCTTGCAAAAGATGAAGCGCTCAAGACAGCGCACAACATCGTCAAGGAATTGAAGAAAGAACCGCCCGTTGGCACACCGCGCAAGAATGGCATCGCACGCAATGGTTGGGACGTTGACGAGAACGGTGACGCACCCGTCATCTTCAACAACGTCGAATATATCAACGCGCTCAATAATGGACATTCGAAGCAATCGCCCGCTGGTTTCGTCGAGGCCGCGATCGACAAATTCACTAAATAGATCATGCTCCAACGTGATCGCCAGAAACTAACCGCACACTTTGTCGAAAACTGGGAAGGGCCGTTGACGCTCTTCGATAACCAGCCCGCCATTGACGTGCCCGAAAACACGCTTTGGTGCCGTTTCTCGATCACCGCTGGCGCATCATTCCACGACGCGGGCTCGTCACAGTCAGGCCTCTATATTCAACAGGGGCGCGTATGGCTTCAGGTTTTCGTGCCCGAACAGACGGGCACCGCCGATGGTGATGAATTGCTCGATCGTTTCGGCGCGATCTTCAGCCATGCCATTCTCGACGATTACGCGATCAGGTGCCGTTTGCCCGATTATGGCCGCGAACCTTCGATCGATGACGGTTACATGATGGTGACCGCGTCCATCCCGTGGGAAGCAAGACGCCGCTATTCCTGAGATCAACCATTTCCGCGCCACCGATAAATAAAGGCGCGGAGCAAGACGCTCCATCTTGATCTAATTTTGGAGCGAATTACTTATGGCTTATTCACCTAGCGACACTCAGTTCGCAGTTGTTGGCGAAACCGTTTCGGGTGTTACACCCGCCACGCCCGCCTTCAAAATCTTCCCGCACAATAGCGGCGACAATATCACCAGCACCAGCGAGTGGATTGATTCACCCGCCGTGCGCCCGAACCGTGGCAGCAACGGTGGACGCCGTGCGGCCTACAGCACCGCTGGCACCTTGAACGCTCATTTTCAGCGTGACGCGTCGATCGATCTCTTGCTCGCCAGCGGTTTCAGCGGCGCTTGGAACACCGCAACCCTCAAGGGCGGCGCGACTGATTCCAGCGTCACCGTCGAGAAGCTGATGAAGGATTCCGTGAACCGCTATCACCGCGTTCTTGCAACGCAGGTGTCAAAGACGACCTTCAGCGGCAAGGCCACTGACAACGTCATGGTTTCCTTCGATCTCGTCGGCACGACCTTCACCAATTCCAGCGCGATCGTGACTGGTGCGACTTACGCCGATCCCGCAACCACGCTGGGCTTGGCTGGCGAAGATGTCACCATGACGCTCGGCGGGCTTACCGTCGATTTCGTGTCCTTCGAAACGATGGTCGAGTTTGATCGCTCGGCCCAGTTTATGTTTGGCAGCACCGCCGCTCGTGCGATCGGCACCGCTGGCCAGCGCAAGGTTTCGGGTTCGGTCGAATTCTTCATGCCTTCGACCGATTACTTCGCGTCGCTGGCCGCACCCGCTGGCCTACCGCTCGTGATCACCATGGGCTCTGGCGTCAACGGCTACAGGCTCACGGTTCCCGCCGCTCAATTCCGCGTTCCTGAGGATAGCGAAGACGGTTCGGCGATTATCGTGAAGGCCGACTTCAGCGGCGCGAACACCACCGCTGATGGCACCAACATCATTCTTGAGCGTCTCTCCTAATTCCTCACAAATTTGGAGAAAACGGACGGGCGGTGTCTTAACGGCATCGCCCGTTTTCTTTTGCCTAAATACTTCACAATCCATTTTGTGAGGAAATCAAATATGTCGAAGTTTTACGTGCCCGCACGCGTCAATAAGGCCGTCGCTGATAAGGGCCGCTGGTTTACGGTCGAAGATGAAGCGGGCATCGTTTATGGCGAATTCAAGCTGAAGTTCATCGATCAGCTTAGTCAGAAAACCGCGCGCGACAAGAAGCGCATCTATGCTGAAAAGCGCATCAACAACGACAAGGAAAACGACAACACCAAGCGCGCCGCCGCGTCGCTTGCCTACATCAGCATGATCGATTGGAAGCTTCCCACCGACCCTAACGACAAGAAGGCGGTTTCGCCCGCTTTCACACCCGATGATGCGTATGAGTATCTTCAGATGGAAGAGGCGCATATCGTGATGATTTATCTGGCCGACTACGCGTCAAACAACGTCTATTATCAGGAAGATGAAGACGACGCGGGTGAAGAGGAAACCGTAAGAAAAAACTAAGCGCGCTGATCGAGTGGCAGATTACGACACCGCAACTGTCAACGCTTATCGATCTTGCTGAGAATGCCAGCGGCGGCGCACAAGAACGTGCCGCCGCCGTGCTGGCGACCCAACCACCGCTTCACGAGATATCGGTGTTCTATTGGAACGCCTTTATCGAATTGAACAGTGAACGCCCGATCGGCATGTCTGGCAGCGGCTTGATACCGCTGACTGCCATACGTGCTTATGCGCAAGACTATGATCTCGATCGTCAGGAATACGAGACATTCAAACGCATAATCGGTGCGGTTGATAATCGCCGCCAAAGATTGATTGATGATAAGCGCGAAAAGGAAGCCGCTAAGAACAAGAAGGCTTCCTAATCGCCTAAATACGGCGTGTCCGAAAAAAGTATCAAGATAACGATCGATGCCAGTGCCGCGCGCGCTGGTGCTATGCAGGTCAATCAGGCGCTTGCCTCGATCGGCAATGGTGGCCAGCTTGGTCGACTAAACGGCCAGCTTACCAATTCGGCGGGACAATTCACCCGCACGGGCACGGCGGCGCGCACCATGGCTGGCAACATGGCAGCCGCGAACAACAACATCGGCGGTTCGGTGTCAGCGCTTGGCCGTCTCGGCTCGGCACTGGGTAAGACCACGATCGCGCTTGCTGGCCTCGGCATGGCCGCTGGCGTCTTCGCTACGATGGTTATGGGCTTCACCAACGTCGCTGACGCGGCCAGCGCCATGGAAGCACGTCTTCGCATCGCCACAGGCTCACAAGCGGGCTTTACGCAAGGCATGGCTGACATCGTCAGTATCGCACGTGCCACGCGCTCTGAGATCGGTGCGGTTGGCAACCTGTATTCAAAGATGGTGATGAACAGCCGCAACCTCGGCATCAGCCAAGCCGACGCGTCTGTTGCCACACGCACCTTTGCCATGGCGTTGAAGGTTGGCGGCGCATCTGCCGACGAAGCAAACTCTTCGATCCTTCAGCTTTCACAGGCCATGTCGAGTGGTGTGTTGCAAGGCGACGAATTCAAATCACTGGCCGAAAACTCGCCAGTCTTCATGCAAATCCTCGCCGATAGCATGGGCATTCCACTCGGTCAGCTTAAGAAGTTGGGGGCCGAGGGTAAGATCACGGGCAAGGCGATCACTGATGCCCTTACCGATCCTGCCGCGATCGCGAAGATCGAAGAGCAATTCGGCAAGATTCCCGTCACGTTTGCTGACGTTCGCACCACCGTTGGCAACGGCATCACACAGATGGCGTCAGCGCTGGCGAATGGCCTTAACGTCAACACCAGCCTTGCCCAGCTTACCGCGTCCTTCAACCAGTGGATCGACGGCGTGTTGCCGCGCATCCAAGAATTCGGCGCGCAGCTTCGCGAAAGCTTTGCCACCATCGCACCGATCGCCGCCGCTATCTGGGCACCGATCTCGGCGGGCATCGGCCTGATCGTCAGCAACCTTGGCAACATCACCAAGGCGGCGATCGTCGTGGGCTCGGCCTTCGTCACCATGAAGGCGGCGATGGCACTCGGCAGTGCGATCAACGCCGTCTCGGCCTTGTATAAGCAAGTGCAATTCTTGGGCATCGCCATGGGCGCAACCAGCGGCATCAGTGCAGGTTTCGCTGGTGCAATGGGCCTCGCTCAGCGCGCGATCATGGGCGTCAACACGGCGCTGATGGCCAACCCGTTTGTTGCCCTCGCCACCGTCATCGTGGGTGCGGCGATGGCGATTTATCAATTCAGCGATCAGATTCAGATTGGCACCGATGGCCTCGGCACTCTGGCCGACTTTGCCGCCATCGTCATGGAAGACATCGGCGCGGCGTTCACCGCCGTTGCTGGCGTTGTCAGTGACGTGTGGAACGGCATCACGAGTGCCGCGTCATCTGCCTTCACCACGATCGGTGAAATCTTTGCGCCACTGGCCGCATTCCTTCAGCCGATCATCAGCGCCGTGGGCACCGCGTTCACCGCCGTTTTCGGGAACATCGAATTCACCTTCATGGGGCTTGTCAGGTTCGTCGCCAACGGTATCGACCTTATGGTCTCGGCCTTCATGTTCTTGGGCAAGTCGATCGGCGCGGCCTTTGCGAATGCGCCGCGCCTAGTTGGTGCCGCCGTCACGTCGATCGCTAACATGGTGATCGGCGGCGTCGAAAGCATGATCAACAAGGCGGTTGACGGGCTCAATGTGCTTATCGGCTTGGCGGAAAGAATCCCGGGAGTTGGCGACATCGGCACCGTTGGTCACGTAAAACTAGGCCGCGCCGCTGGTGAGAGTTTTGGTGCAGCCGTGGCAAACACGATGCCCTCTTTCGAACGCTACACCTTTGCCAGTGATCACGTCGCAGGCATGGAAACCCGCATCGACGGGCGGCGTGATGCCATCAATAACGAGGGAAGGCGCACCACGCCCGCTGGTGCCAACGACAACACGCCCGCCGTGGCCGCTATGGCTTCACCTGACGGCAATGGCGGCGATCGTGCGGGCCGTGAACGTGCGCGTCAGATTGAAGACGCCAACAAAAAATACGACGAATTCCTTCAAAAGATGCAGGATGAGTTGGCGTTTGCCAGCCTACTCAAGCACGAGGCTGAAGAGCGCAGGAAGATCGATGAAGGTCGAGCAATTCTTGGTGCACGTTTCGGACAAGCGCAGGAAGCCGAGATTCGAGCACTAGTCATCGCCACACGTGCCGCCGAGGCCTTGGGCAGTATTAAGCAAGAGGTTTATGAGCAAGGCAATCGCGCGATCGTCAACGGTATGCGCGTCAATGGTCTTTCTGAAGAGCAACAGGCAATTGAAGACGCGATCGCTGATCGTCGCCTCGACGCGCTCAACACAGGCTTGTCGATCGAGCATCTTCAGTCCGAAACATACCTGTTAGAAGAACAGCGTCTTCGCACGATCCTTGAACAGAATGCCGCGTATGATGCGCAGCAAGCCCGTCTTCGCGAATTGCAGAATACTGGCCGCGACTTGATCGAGGATTACGGGCGTCGCCTCGATCCTCGTGCATCGGCTGAGCGGGATTATCGCGAACGTAACGAAGCAATCAACGCGGCAATCAGGCCGTCAGACGTGGCGGCTGATGCTTGGCAGACTATGGTGACGCGCGCCCTTGAGGGCAGCGCGAAGGACTATGACGACGCCATGTCAGCAATCGCGAACGAGTTTCAGCAAAACGTCGTCAACTCGATTTATCAGATTGGTGATGCGCTTGGTGGAATGCTCGGCGACGTCGTGAACGCGATCGGGCGCGCGGTTGATGCCATGAACCGTGCCAATCAAGGCGATTATTCGCAAAGCGGATTGCTTGGCGGCATTGCCAGCTTGTTTGGTGGCACCAAGGATAATCGCAACCCGTTTGGTGAAGCCGTTGATGCAGGCATCGGGCGTTTCCAAACGGGTATGCAAGAGGTCTTCAGCAAGCCGCTCGATAGCATGGCTAACAGCTTCAGGGGGCTCAAGGATTCCTTCAACCCATTGAAGGAAGGTTCGTTTATCAAGGGGCTCGGCAACGCCCTTGGCGGCGCTATGCAAGGCGCTCAGATTGGCAGCGCCGTCGCTGGCGTGGGCAAGATGATTTGGTCGAAATTCTCGACCACGGGAAGTTCCGTGGGCGGGGCACTGGGTTCGGCGTTCGGACCCGCTGGATCGTTGATCGGCTCGACCCTCGGCGGGCTCGTCGGTGGCCTACTGAAGAAATCGAAGTATGGCACCGCTGGTTTCGAGGTCGATGCCTCGACGGGCCAGCTTAAGGGCATGGCCATCGCTGGGCGTGGCAAGGAACAACAGGAAGCTTCGAAGAACCTTAGCAATCAGGTTGCGGGCACGATCAACGACATTGCCGCGCGCCTTGGTGCTGGCATCAGTGGCGGCGGTGGCATCACCATCGGCATGTATAAGGACAGCTATCGCGTCAACACGCTGGGCTCGACTGGCAAGCTGAAGAAAAAGAGCAAGGGCACGGTCGATTTTGGCGACAACGCTGAAGCCGCCGTTGCATTCGCGATCGATGAAATGCTCAAGAAGGGCATCCTGACTGGCATCAGTGATTTCAGTAAGCGTGCCATTCAAAAGCTTGGCCAAGCGGGCTTGGGGCTGGCCGAGGGTTTCGAAAAGATCATCGACGATCTTGCCATCTTGAAAGACCCTCTTCGCGGCGGCGCGAACGCAATCAAGGATGGTCTCGACAAGATGATCGAGGCCATGAAGAGCGCTGGTGCGACGGCGTCTGATCTTGCGACGGTCGAGGAATATCGCGGCCTCAAGCTGAAGGCCTACATGGAAGATCAGCTAAGCGGGCTCAAGGATTTCCAAAAGAACCTGACGGGTGAAGCTGGCGGTTACACGAAGCTTTCCGTGCTGACACGTAACCTTGCGGAATTTGAGACGATGAAGTCCGCGATCATGGCTGGCCAGACGGTCGATCAGGACAAGTTTACCAACCTCGGCGGTGCTATCCTCGGCGGTGCTGGTGACATTTACGGCTCGACCGCTCAGTTTGTCGCCATTCGCAACATGTTGAATGACACGACTGGCGCGCTGATTGCCAACACCACGGCGGCGATCGACGATTCAACCGTCGTGGCGATCCACCAGCAAACCGACGCGATCACTGGGCAAATCGGCATCACAAACGACCTCTTGAGGCAGGTTCTTGAGCAACAGGCGCTTGCACCATCGAATGACACCTTTGTCGCACCGCGCGCGGTGAACGGTCGCATCACGCAACAGTATTGAGCCTAAATAGGTGATGGCGATCGACCCGAACCGTGCCGCTTTTGTAAGCGCGCCTTACAGATACGAAGAGATCAAGGATGCCGCGATCGAAGCGAAGTTTAAAAACTCGCGTCAAATCGTGGTGGAAACCCGACTGAGCAAAGACGATGCACTTGCATATCTTGCAAAGATTGTCGCGGCAAATGACTCGTCTGTTGATGTTTACGAGGTCAAGATCGAGGGTATCATCGAATTGGAAGACATCGATGTGAATCTTCCGCAGTATACTATCACGAGTTTCGTATACGGCATTACCGCGACGAAAATATTCAAACTCGCAGGTTTCACAACCGACTACAATTCCAACACCACCGAAATCTTGCTGAGGTCGATGTAATGCTTCTAGTTATGCCAAACGCACTCGCTGGCGTGGAAGGGCCTTCGCAAACAAACTTCCCGCTAAGCAATGCGTTCAATGATATCCCGTCCATGCTTTGGGCAAGCCCAACAGGGTCAACACAAAGTTACATCATCGTCGAAAACACGCGCCCGTGGTATGAGATCGACAAGGGCGCATTCGATACCGTCGTGTTTATCAGTGGAACCTTTGTCACCGTAAGAATTCGCACGGGTGACACACCGACAGGTGTTGGTGTCTATGATTCGGGCGAATTGCCTTGGCGCGAACCGACAAATCCAAGCGGCTATTATATGACGAAGTCGAGTTATCGAATTCCAGCCCAAACGGCTCGTTACGTTCGCATCGACTTCACTCGTGCGTCATCGGGTGCGATGAATTTGCGGCGCTTAGTCATCGGAAAGGCAATGCCGTTAGGCACAACGGGTGGGCTCGATATAGGCGCGGAAATGTCGTGGGTTGACGATTCGATCGTCTACAGCGGTCCACAGTATGAGTTTTTTGATCAAGGCCAGACTTACCCGCAATACAAGGTTTCGGTTTCGTTTATCGATCAAGCTGACTTTGAAACATGGTCCTCAAATTTAGCCGTGATCGGCAAGACACGCGCGGTATTCTTCGCCCCCGATGACGACCCGCAATCACACCACAGGTTCTCGGCGTTCGGTCGCATTCAAAACGTGGCGACTGCAACCATGCAAGCAAGTGGCACTTGGAAGATCGAGTTCGTCATACGAAGTTTGGTTGTATGATTCGCTAAATAGAGCGTGAAAAGTTTCTATGTCGAATTAAACCCGCTCAACACCAAGACCAACACCACTGTCGTCTTGCGCCTTTGCTCGGCCAACGCCGAACCCGTCTTCATGGATGCCGCGTGGGAACCGTTGCTAATGAAAGGGCCGACGCGCCGCGTGTCGTTCTTCACCGATGGTATGCCCGATGCCTTGGACATCGATCATGGCAGCATCGAGTTTTTCACGCCCTACACGATTTCTTGGCAAGATTTTTCGTTCAACGGAACACCCGCAACGGTTTGGAACGGTGATCGCATCATCTACAAAGGCTCGGTTGGGCACCTCAAGCGAGATCAACGCCAAGGCGGGCTTGCGCTTTCGGGCAATGAACAGCTTACCGACAAACCGCTCTTGAAGTCATTTGCGGGCACGGGCGGTGCCGAGGGTGCCGAGAACCTGAAGGGCTCTCTGAAGCCGCGCGCATACGGCGTGTGTGCCAACGTCACGCCCGTCTTGGTCGATCCCATTTATCAGGTGTATCAGGTCAACGACGGTGCCGTTGCTGCCATCAGCAAGGTATACGAGAACGCGATCGAGGTTGCGGCCAACCCTGCCACAACCGTCACCACCTATGCCGCCCTCACCAGTGCCGCGCTTGAAGTTGGCCAGTGGGCGGCAGCACCCGCGATCGGCATGTTTCGCCTTGGTGGCCAGCCTCGTGGCAAGGTGACGGTTGACGTGTCTGGCGTGGGCACCACGATCGCCACGATCGCCAAAGCGCTCTTGAACGAAGCTGGTGCACCTTATAACGACGCGTCGCTCGATCAGTGGGGTGAATCGACAAGCCTTTACCTGACTGAGCAAACATCGATTGGTGATGCCGCGCGATCGCTCTTCGATGGTCTCGGTTTCTTGTTCACGGATTCGAACGGTGTCTTCAGGGCAACCGATTGCTGGGCCGATGGTAAAACACCGATCGCTCTTCTGGAAAACAAGCAGCGGTTCCCGATCGTTGTTGAAATAAGTCAGCTTCCTGCCGCGCCGCCCGCTCACACCGTGAAGATCGGCCACACACCGTGTTGGACCGTGCACAGCGCAAACGAGATTAGCGAAGTGCTGAAGATCGCCGCCGAGGGCGTCGAGATCGCACAATCTGCCGCCGATACTGCCAAGGCTGGTGCCGATGCCGCAAACGCTCGTCTCGCCACGATGGCCGATGACAGTGTTCTCGATCGCACAGACAAGTTTGCCACGATCACCGAATACAACCGCCTCTTGGCCGAACAAGGTGACATCGATGCCAAGGCCGACGTGTTCGGCGTGTCTCGATCGGCTTACGATGCCGCGATCTCGGCACTGACGACATACCTGACTGGGCTCAGCCCAGCTTACAACAACACGGCAACTGACACGCCGATCGTCGCCTCGACCTATCGGGCGAAGTTTGCCGACGTCTACAGTGCACGCCAGACGGTGCTTAATGAGTTGGTTGATAAGGCGCGGGCGAATGCAGCATCAGCACAAGTCGCCGCGAACACCGCCAATTTCCGCATCGATGACATCAACTCAGATGACGTTCTCGATCCATCGGAAAAGCGTATCCTCGTGCGGGAAATTGAGACGATCAACAACGCTCGACAGGGCTTGCTTGACCTTGCCGATTTCCACGGGCTCGCGACTGAAAAGACCGAATACAATCAAGCTTACACCAGCCTGATCAACTATCTCGGCACTCTAACACCCGCGTATACAGACACCGCCTTCAGCACACCAATATCGCCCGTGACGTTCAAGAACACGCTGGTTTCGTTCTATGCGAAGCGCGATGCGTTGGATGCCGCAATCAAGTATAAGGCGGGGCAAATCGGGCCCGCTGGTGCTGATGGTTTGGGCGGTCTGACTTGGACGCCGATGATCTCAGGTGGCATCGTTCGCACCGCCAATGGTTTCTTAAAAACGCCTTACAGTCACGCGTTCGATGCGCAGGTTTATTCTCGCGAAAAACTTGCTCAAGCCCGCGTCTCTTTCACTAGCGCACAATCGTCACAAATTGTCATCGTCGGTCTTTCGCAAGAACCGTCGGCAAGCACCGATAGGGCTACCGTCGGGTATGGTGTCTATATCGAGGGCGCAAATATTAGCGCATTTACCTATGGTGAAAGTTCGTCAACAACCAGTCTGGGCACAGCGGTCGCGGGTGACCGCTACACGGTCTCTCACGAGGATCGTGATATCGCAATTTATCGCAACGATGTTGAATTTTGGCGTTGGGCGAATGTCGCCGAAAAGACTGATCGATTTGCGTTGGATTCTTCTTTCCACGGCGGTGCAGAGATCAGCGATGTCTTATTCGTTGCAGATGGTGCCAGCGGTGCTGACGGACAAAACGGTCAAGATGGTGCTGACGGTGTGGATGGCCAAGACGGCCTCAACAACGCCACTGTCTATTTGTATCGTCGATTGGAGACACAGCCCGCCGTTTCAAGCAACGGCAGCACTTACGTCTTTGCGACAGGTATCTTGAGCGGTCACAACAACGGTTGGACGCAAGCAATCCCTGCCGACAACGGTCTGCCGCTTTGGGTTACGACGGCCAGCGCATCATCTGCCACCGCTAGTGATGTTATCGCGTCAAGCGAATGGGCGACGCCCGTAATTTCCAGCACCAGTGGCTTTCAAAGCGTTCCGTTGCTCGTTTTTCAGCGGGCAGCGAGTGCACCAGCGAAACCTTCAGCCACAGCAACGTACACCTTTGCCACAGCGGCGCTGACAGGTTTGAGCAATGGTTGGACCGTGGCTATTCCCGCGAACAACGGTTTACCGCTTTGGGTAACGAGGGCAACGGCACTGGCATCGGCGGTGGCGGCAAGCGACGCGATCGCGGGGACTGAATGGTCTGCACCTGAAAAATTGGCTGAAAACGGCACCAACGGCGCTGACGGGCAAGATGGTGCCGATGGCGCTGACGGGCAGTCACTTCGCACGTGGATCGCCTACGCAAACAACAGCACAGGCACCAGCGGCTTCACCACGGGTGTGCCGTCTGGCCAGACGTATATCGGTATCGCGGAGAACAAGATATCATCCACGCCGTCTACGAATGGCGCTGATTACAAATGGAGTTTGATCAGAGGCAGTGACGGCGTCGCGGGTCAAAACGGCCAAGATGGCCAACCAACCTATGTTTGGATTGCTTACGCTTCGAATGCGACAGGCAGCGCCAACTTCACCACTGGAAACCCGACGTCTGTTCACACCCATGTCGGCTTTGCCAACAACAAGACGACCACGACGGAATCAACTAATCCCGCTGATTACAGGTGGGCGCTGATCAAGGGTGAAGATGGCCAAGACGGTCAAGCTGGTGCGGACGGTCTGACGGGTCTCAGCTTCACGCCAACGATGTCAGCAGGCATCACACGTGGCGTCAATTCATTCACCAAGACTTCAGGTGGACAAGGTTGGAATGAAGGCTTTTACAGCGTTGAAGCAAAGTATCAGGCGACAGCTTCGTTCAAAGTCGCGGTGCTTGATCATGTCATCATCGGTCTCAACAAAACCGTCACTTCAAACGTGTCATACGAGACGATTGATTTTGGAATCAACACGCGCGCTAATGGCACAGCCGCGCCCATCACTTTTGGTAACAACCACAACATTTATACTAACTTTGTCTTCCCGACTGTTGCCTACTCGATCGGCGATATCTTGTCCGTTTCGCACGAGTTTACCGATATCGTTTGCCGCAAGAACGGCGTTGAATTTCATCGCTTTCTCAATGTCGTTGACTCGCTTGGCAAGATGCACCTCGATACCAGCTTTCTCAATGAAGGCGGCAAGATGAATGAGGTCAGTTTTGTTGGCGATGGCGTGCACGGCATTGATGGTAACTCGCTTCACCTTGTCAGCGTCACGCCAAACATTTTTGACATTCAATCGAGTGCGGCGCGTAAAAAGGAACCTCAAAACGGGTTTTACAGTTTTTACAGCGAAGAGTATTTTCTCAACTCAGCCGTTTGCAGCTTTCGAATGGATAAGAGTTACAGTCACGCTGGGCTTTGCGGCGCAACCGATCTTGTAAATAACAATGGCGCTTACATTTTTCAGGTGCGTTACGCTGAAGACAATTGGTATTTCAACGACGTACTAATCGCCAGTCGTGCGGCCTATCCGTTGGACACCACGCTTTGGCAAATTGCCTACGATGGTGTTCGCGTAAGAGTTTCGGCAAATGGTGTCGTCATCACCGAACAGGCCTCAACATACACGGGCCCGCTTTTCTTTAAGGGTTCGGTTTTCCTCGAAAATGGGCGCATCTATGACATCGCGTTCACGTCCTACAACAACGCGACGTGGAACGAAGTTGGCGGCGCGAATAGGCCTGAGAACAACGCGACTGTTGGTGCGCAGCTTGGCACCAATTTCAAGCGTCAAAACGGCACACACTTGGTCGACGCCGAGGTGATAACCATTTTGGGCACGGCGGCTGACGTCACCGCCGTTGGAGGCACTGCCGCCGCTACGGTCAAAGATGGGGCATTGCGGGCAAACGCTGGCCTTAACGCCAGCGGCGACATCGTGCGTAATATCCCCGCGCCTATTCGCGAAGCGTCAAACATCCTCGCTCGCAATGGCGGCGGCACCTACAGCGGCGCGCTCGACGCTGATAAGGCGGCGGGTGCGGGGCTGGCGTTTGTCGATAACAGCGCCAGCACGAAGCTTGGCGGCATTGCCGCTGGTGCAACGGTTGGCGCTGTAGCTGGCACGAATCTCAAGCGCTCGAATGGCAACGTGCTGGCCGACGCCGAGGTGATCACTAACTTGGGCACGGCGGCTGATACATCGGCAGTCGCGGGCACCACGGCAAGCACCGTGCGCGATCGGGCCTCAACAGGTTACAACCTCACCGTTGGCGGCAGTGGCCAGCGCGTGGGTGATGCGCGTAACCTTGCGCCTATCACGTCGCTCAACGTCGGCTTCACCTTCACGGGTGCGGTTAGCTATTCAGCGGCCTCAAATGGCACCGCAACGATCAGCGTGGGCGCTGGCCAAGCGTTGATTGGATCGTCACCGATCTCTTACAATGCCATGACCGCGAACGTCACGGGCAACGTGGGGGAGACAAAGACGTTTCACCTATACGTGACCGAAAATGCCAACCCTGCACTATGGGGCGGCAGCAAGACATTGATCGCCACGATCGATCGCAACGCCAAGTATAACAACGACAACAACGTCTTCATCGGCGTTGTAGCGGTGACGTTCCCGACAAGCGGTTCAAGTGGCGGTTCGGGTTCAAGTGGCGGCGGCGGTGGCGTTTACAATCCGCAAGACCCTAATCAACAGATACCGTAAAAACTCACTAAATAGATGATGTTCACACAAACCAATCTTACCCTGCCCGCGCGCGATGCCGATCTTGCTGATGACGAGATCGGCGCGGGGCTTTATGTCGATGAAACCCTTGTCGAATTGGACACAGGCGATCTTGTAGCGATGTCGGTCAAGCCTCACCGCGAACCGAATACGGGCGGGCTCGTGGTGTGCGCGTGGGCTCGTGCCGTTCATGCTGACGGTTCAACCATCTGTGACAACGCTGGCGAGATCGTTGAGAATGAATATCGCGCAACCTTCACCGCTGGCGATGTCGCTGACTATGGCGTCAGCCATCTAACGAGGCAGGTTCTCTTGCTGATGTTGGGTGAACCGCTCGACGATGACGTGGATGAAAATGGCATCAGCACGGGCCCTTTAAAGGTCTCACAAGACGTTGCGACTAGCGTATCAATTCGGAATGACTTGATGGTTGCAACTATCGCGGCAGGTGGCGAAAGTGAGGGCGCGGGCGTCCTTTTCCCTACGGACCCTTCACCGCTTTGATCACGTCAGCGATCGGGCGGGCTAGGCCTTTCTCGATCGCCAGCCCAAGCACGAGGATTGTGATGATTTGCGCTAACCAATCAGGCACTTTTGATAGTGCAGTAAAATAGGCATCCATCCGTTCGGGATACCACCAACCCACGATCAACAGGATCGTCAGCAACATGAAGAAGACTGGCCGTGCCCAGCGCATTGAAAGCGTGGCCATACGTTCGCCGTCGCACGATTTCAGGAAACGATGAATTGCCGCGAACATCAGTAACCAATCCTGATCGTGTCGATATATAGGAGCGCGGCCTCTTCAGCCGTCTTACGATCGGCGGGTGTGGTGGCGCGCGCGATCAATTCGAGGTGGCGGATAAGCTGGCGAACGTGATCGCGGGCTTCGTTTGCCCGTGTGCGCTCAAACTTTAACTCTTCCTCGTAACGATCCATTTCAGAATTTAGCGTGGTGACGAGTTTCAGCGTCGTCTCTTGGGCCGCGATCGAGTGTGTTTGATCGCTCGCTTTTTCGGCGCGGCGGTTCTCCATCCACTTGATCAGCACTTGTCCGAACAAAACGAACATCGCCATTATGAGGGCGAATGCGAGACTGTCTTTCGGGATTGCGTTTAAAAAATCAATCACGCGTCACCGCCTTCGCGACTGCCGACTTCAAATCTCTTTCAAGTTGCGCGTCGAGAACGGCAGTTTCTTTGTCACTGTCTTTCATCAATCTTTCGATCGTCAATGATGTCGTTTCCAAAGCGATCAGCCGATCGACCCATTTTGCGCGGTGGGCTTGAGCGATGAAGATACTGCCGATCAACAGGCCGAGGAAGCCCAACAGCGCGAAGGCCGAATCCGCGCCTTGATCGATATTCGTCAGCACCAAGGATTGCATCGTCAACATGCCCGCCGAGATCAGGAAGATGCCGCCCTTTAGCGTCGATATAACCAGCATTTCGCCGCGCCACAGTCGTGCCAGCCATGGTGCAGACCAGAGACAATTGTAGGCCGTGACAAGCGCTAGAAGCGCTCGCACGGCCAACACGATATCTGCAAAGATCGGGGCGTCTAACACGCCCTATTTAGGGGTTACGGCAGCAAGAGCGATTCCCACGCGGCAAGCATTTCCTCGATCATACCGCGATGGTCGCCGCGATCGTAAATCTCGGTAAGGTGTTCGCGTTTGTGATTCATAAAGATGGAACCTTCATCGGCGCTGAAACGGTGGCCGTGGGCGCGCATCGCGTCACTGGTGATGGCCGTGCGAACCGACGTGCGAAGAGCGTGAATGTCGAAGGTTTCGAGAACGTGGCCATCCTCGGCCAGCGCCGCCTTCAGGGCGGGCAATACCTCGTGGAACATGTTCTTGTGCACGACCTCGGCGAAAAAGTATTCGCCGCCCTTGTTGGCATCAAGGATAGCGCGGCCTTTCGGGCCCAACTTCAACGGGTGCGGGCGATCGTTCTTCGCGTGTGAGACAGGGAAGGTGTGGCCGCGCCGATCGGTAAACTCGGCAGCGGGGATGGTGAGGGTCTTGCCATCGTAATCGGCGGTGCGCGCGGCGAACGCCTCGATCTTCCTTAGGCCTGTCAAGAGTATCAAGCGAATACCATCGCGCTGGCCGTCTGGCAGGTGGCGGGCGGCTTCCCATACCAGCCGCAATTCGTCGATCGACAGGGCGCGGCGCGACGTCTTGTTCTTTGCTTCGTTGAATTTCCGCACGTGCCCAGTCACGTCCTTGGCGAGAATATCGCGCGCCACCGCGTTCTTGATGATCGGGCGAAGAATTGCCAACACGCGGTTGGACATGACACCTTTCTTGCGATCGCGAAGCGGGTTGATGATCGCATCGATATCAGCACGGGTGATGTCCGCGACGTCCTTGCACCCGATGATTGGGTAAACGTGCCCCTTAAGCGTCTTGCGGTATTCGTGAATGGTCTTGATGCCGCGATCTTCGCGTTGCTTGTCTGCTAGGAATTCCTCGGCAAACGCTTCGAAGGTGTTCGTTTTGACCTTTTCGGTTGTTAGCTGCCCTGTATCGCGCGCGACGTTCAACAGCTTGGCCTTTTCGCGCGCCTTGTCGATCGACATGATCGGCCATTTCCCGAACCTTTTCTTGAAATGATCACCGTCGACCTTCGCCTTAAACTGCCACGACTTCACACCTTTCGGCGACACGACAAGATACAGGTGCCGTTGAACACCGTCAGCCAACAGATATTCTTTCTCGCGGGGTTTAAACTTATCGATCGTCGCCGCCGTCACGTTCTTCGTCAGCACAATCTTCTTTTTCACCACAGGCATCGCACTATCTCCAAAGTCAGCTTTTTGGACCTAGTCAGCCGCGAAGAGGTTTGCAAGGGAGATTCGATCAGACGGTTGATCAAACATATAGACTTGAGATCATCGCAATCTTCATCATCAAACGATGGAAGAATGGAAGGCGATTGAAGGTTACGAGGGTCTTTATGAGATCAGCAACTTGGGCCGCGTGAAGACAATGTCGCGCTTAGTCGATCGAGGTCGAGGTATTGTGCCGCAAATCTTGAAGCAAAGAATCCTGCCGCCGCGCGCCGATCGCAATGGCAACGTCTTGGTGACCCTGACACGAGACGGAAAGCGCAAGACGTTCATGGTGAGGCGACTGGTGGCGGCGGCGTTCATTCCGAACCCGCACGGGTTTGCCCATACGCGGCACCGAAACAACCTCAAGACAGACTGCCGCGCCATCAACATTGCTTGGGGCACCGTCTGGCAAAATCTCGATAATCGATAGTTCTATAAAGACGTTTTCGGATACGATCTCGTAAATATCGACTTTTCCAAAGTCATTTCGCCAACACTGGTGAATGGAAACATGGAAAACAATTGAAGGCTATGAGGGTCTTTACGAGATTAGTGATCAAGGTCGCGTCAAAACCTTATCGAGAACGGTGTATCGCGGTCGAGGTTCATCACCACAGGTGTTGAAGGAACGGATATTAGATCACCGCATCAACAAGGATGGATACCCCATCGTTTGTTTAAGCAAAGATCGGAAAGGGCGGAATTGTCTAGTTCACCGCTTGCTGGCCGAGGCTTTCATTCCGAACCCTGACGGGCACCCGATTGTGCGGCACCTGAACGATGTCAAAACTGATATGCGGTTGGGGAATCTAGCTTGGGGAACACACACCGATAATCGGCTCGACGCGATTCGAAACGGGTGCAAGATTCACGTGCTTGAAAAAGGTGAAAAACACAAAGACGCCAAGCTGACTGAAGCTGACGTATTGGCCATTCGCGCCAGCGCAGAAAGCGGGCTGGCGCTGGCGCGGAAATATGGCGTCAGTGACAAGGCGATCAGCAAGATCAGACGCCGCGAGACGTGGAAGCATATCTAAGCTGAGTGTGTGTGTGTGGTGAACCCGCTGGGACTTGAACCCAGACTCCTCCGCTTAAAAGGCGGACGCTTTGACCTATTAAGCTACGGGTTCACTACACGACGCATCCTCTAGCGTCGCTAACAGATTTTGCCAACCATCTCCTCGACCCTAAAATCGGGCCAGAAAATTTCGGACCAAAATTTCGGACCAATCAAGGTCCAAAACCGCTCGATCCGTAAAATTCGGACCTGTCGATCAAGGATACCTCTTTTAATCGTAAAATATTGATAATTAGAGGTATTTTTGAGGATTTTCTGTCAATTTGACGAGTGTAAGAGTGCCCAAAGGCTGATTAAAAGTCAGCTGCTCTACCTACTGAGCTACGGGCCCGACCAATGCGCGGTCACCTAGGCAGGCGGCCGGGGCGGGTCAAGCGGGCATGGAGGTGGCGCAGGGTCAGGCCGGTTATCGGGTCGCGCCAGTCGGGGGCGATGGCCGAGGCGGGCCCCAGCACGAAGCGCCGCGTGCGGAACAGCGGGTGCGGCACCGCGAGGTCGCTGGTGGCAACGATCCCCCCGCTCCACAGCACCACGTCCAGGTCGATCGTGCGCGCCCGCCAGCGCTGGCCTTGCCGTGTGCGGCCAAGGTCCGCCTCCAGGCCTTGCAGGGCACGCAGCAGGTCGTGGGGTGCCAGTTCGCTATCCAGCACCACGGCGGCGTTGGCATAGGTTCGCAGCGACGGACCGACGGGCGCGCTGGTCACGATCGGCGAGCGGGCGACGACCTCGCCCAGGTCGCCGTCCATCAGGTCCATCGCCGCGGCTACCACCCCGCGCGGAGCACCAAGGCGGGGGTGGCGCTGGTTGCTCCCCAACGCCACGAGATATGTGTGGTGCGCGCTCAGATATCCTCGGCGATGCGACCGTAGAGTTGCGGGCGGCGGTCGCGGAAGAAGCCCCAGCTCGCCCGGTGCTCGCGCCCTTTTTCCAGATCGAGCGTGGCGACGAGGGCACCGCTCTCCTGCGCGCCGTACTCGGCAATCATGTCGCCCCATTCGTCGCAGATGAAGCTGTGGCCGTAGAAACGGTTGCCGGCGTCCTGGCTGCCCTCGTGCCCGATGCGGTTGGCGGCGACCACCGGCATGCAGTTCGACACGGCGTGGCCGATCATCGCGCGGCGCCACATGCGGCTGGTGTCCATCTCCGCGTCCTTCGGCTCAGAGCCGATGGCGGTGGGGTAGAACAGCACCTGCGCGCCCTTCAGCGCGAGGCAGCGCGCCGTTTCGGGATACCACTGGTCCCAGCAGATGCCGATGCCGATGCGCGCACCGAAGACATCCCACACCTTGAACCCGTCGTTGCCGGGGCGGAAATAGAACTTCTCCTCGTAGCCCGGCCCGTCGGGAATGTGGCTCTTGCGGTATGTGCCCATCACCTCGCCGTCGGCACCGATCATGGCGAGCGTGTTGTAGTAATGGTGCCCGTCGCGCTCGAAGAAGCTGGTCGGGATGGCGACGCCCAGCTTGCCGGCCAGGGCCTGCATGGCGATGACGGAGGGATGCTCCAGCGTCGGGTGGGCGAGCGCGAAGAAGGCGTCCTTTTCCTCGCGGCAGAAATAGGGGCCGGAGAACAGTTCCGGCGGCAGGATGACCTGCGCGCCCTTGCCGGCGGCATCTTCCACCAGCGCCGAGACGGCGGCGATATTGGTGGCTTCGTCCTCTGCACCAAGGGCAAGTTGCAGGGCGGCGACGGTCAGCGTTGTCATTTGCCAGCCGTTACTTCCCGGTGAGCGCGAAGTCCACTTGCACCGTGACGCTGCTGGTCGTCTGCCCGGGCATGATCGTGGCGCCGTAACCGCCTTCCTCGGGACGAGGCGCCATGGCCACCGGCGGCGGCGGGGCGACCGGCGGCGGGGCGACCTGATAGGCGATCTGCTGCGCCCCGCCGATGTACCGGTTGCCCTGCGAACCGCCGGTATCGCGGATATACAGCACGCGCGAAATCTCCATGTCCGCGGCCTCGGCATAGGCCTCGGCCCGGCGGCGGGCGGCGGCATAGGCATTGGCATAGGCGGAATTGGCGGCCGCCTCCGGATTGGACAGGCGCAGGTCAGGGCCGGAAACGATGTTGGCGCCCACCCCCGTCACCGCCGTGACCGCCGCGCTGGCCTTGTCGATGTCGCGCACGCTCACAGTCAGCGTGTTGGTGGCCTGGAACTGCCCTTCGCGGTCGCCGTAGTCGAGCCGCTGGACGCCCACCGCACTGGTCTGGATGTCGTCTTCCGCAATGCCCAGCGCGCGCAGGGCCTGGACGATTTCGGCAATGTCGTCCTGCGTCGCTTCGGATGCGGCGGCGGCGCTGGCGCCCCAGTTCTGCACGCCGGCCTGGAACTGCGCCTCGTCCGGGCGGGTATCGGCCTCCCCCGAAGCGCTGACGGAAAGCAACGTCTCCGACCTGTCGACCCCGCGGGGATCGGTGGTATCGGCACTGCATCCCGTCAGGGCGATGCATCCTGTCACGGCGAGCAGGGTGGGCTGTTTCATGGGAGCGACCTCTCGATGTTACAGTATAACACTTACGCCCGGTTTGCCGCCCGTCAAGTCAGCTCGAATGGTCGGAGATGATCTGCCACTTGCCGTTCTCGCGCTCGAACACCAGGCTGGTGAACCCGGTGGCGGGCGGCTTGCCTTGCGGATATTCCAGCACGTAGCGGCCCACGTAGAGCGCATGGTCCTGCCCCAGCGGGCGGAAATCCTCGGTGACGAAACTCAGCACCCCGCGACCGGACGGGTCGGGGCCGGACCAGTCGTAGCGGTCGCGGTAACGCGTCTCGATCGCGCCGCGCCCGTGGATCACCTCCTCCCCGCCGACGAAGGCGGTGCGCGGGTCGCCCGAATAGACGGCGAGGAAGCGCGTCATGTCCCCCTCGTTCCAGCCTGCCGCGCTGTCGTTCAGCGCCGCCTCGATATCGGCAACCTGCGGCACCTCGGCGACGCTGGCTTGCGGTTCGGGCGCATCGGCCCCGTTGCAGGCGGCCAGCGCCAGGGTGCCCGCCATGACCAGCGATAGCCGTATCCCGCGCACCATCACGGGCGCTTGCGGAACAACAGGGTCATGCGGTCGCTTTCGCCGATGGCGGCGCGGCGGGCGCGTTCGGGGCTGCCCTCTGGCGCGTTGCCGAAGCTGGGGGGCAGGTTCCACACGCCGCCGTCCCAGTCCGCCGGGTCGTTGGGGTTGGCGTTGATCTCGCTGCGGGCGACAAGCTCGAAGCCATAGGCCTCGAACATGCCGATCACGTCCTGCTCGCGCTGGTAGCCGTTGTTTCCCAGCACGTAGTCGGCGGGCGCATCGGGGTTCGCGCGATGCTGGACGACGCCGACCATGCCGTCAGGCTTCAGCAGGGTGCGCGCGGCGACGAGCGTATCGTGGAGGAAGCCCATCCGGCGAAGATTGTGGATCTCGCGGAAGATCAGCAGCCGGTCCACCGTGCCCGCGCGGCTCGCCACCGCCTCGTCACCCACGTTCAGCCCGACGACCGGCGCGCCGTCGCTGCCGACCCAGCCGCTCGCGCTTTCGGGCAGGCGGGTGGCGGCGTTGGCGTAGTTGTTCCAGCCGGCGGAAAGGCCCGGGCGGATCAGCGGGTCGAGCCCGATGTAGGTCCCCTCGCTGCCGAGGTAGGGCACCAGCACCCGGGTATACCAGCCGCCAGCGGGCATCACGTCGGCCACGGTCATGCCCGGCTCCACGCCGAAGAATTCCAGCGTTTCGGCGGGATGACGATACTGGTCGCGCGCCCGGTCTGCCTCGCGCCGCGGATGCAGCAGCACGCTTTCCATGTTGAGCGCGCGTTCCTGATAGCTGCCGGGCATGGCCTCCTGCGCGGTGGCAGGCATTGCGGTGGTCAGCAACGCGGCGGCGAGAATGGCGGCAATTCGCATGAAGATCTCCCTGTTCGGTCTGGTCGCGAACCTAGCGCCGCGGGGGTGGATGACAAGCGCGACCTTGGTCCCCACATGGACGGACAAAGGAGACAAGTTAATGACCGAGACAGTAATCATCGCCGGCGGCTGCTTCTGGTGCACCGAAGCGGTGTTCCGCGACGTGATCGGCGTGGAGCAGGTGGAGAGCGGCTATATCGGCGGCCACGTGGCGGACCCGACCTACAAGCAGGTCTGCGGCGGCGACACCGGCCATGCCGAGGCGATCCGCGTGACCTACGATCCGGCGGTCGTGACCCTGCCCGAAATCTACGACATGTTCATGGGCACCCACGATCCCAGCCAGCTCAACCGGCAGGGCAATGACGTCGGCACGCAGTATCGCAGCGCGATCTTCCCGGCGGACGACTCCCAGCGCGCCGAGGCCGAGGCTGCCATCGCCCGCTGGAACGAAGGGCACCAGGGCCAGCAGGCCGTGACCACCATCGAGGACCCCAGCCAGTGGTATCCGGCCGAGGACTACCACCAGGAATACTGGGAGGGCGAAGGTCAGCGCAACCCCTATTGCCTCGCGGTCATTCCGCCCAAGCTGATGAAGCTGCGCAAGAGCTTTGCCGACAAGGTCAAGGCGTGACGATCACCGTCCACCACCTCGAGAATTCACGCTCGCAGCGCGTGCTGTGGATGCTCGAGGAACTGGGCCTGCCCTATGAGGTGAAGCGCTACGAGCGGGACCGGGCGACGATGCTCGCGCCGGCGGAGCTGAGGCGCGTGCACCCGCTCGGCAAGTTGCCGGTGATCGAGGACGCGAACAACCTCGGGGGACAGGTCGTGGCCGAGACAGGCGCGATCGTGGAATACCTGGTGGACCAGGCGGGCGGCAGGCTGGGCGCCCCAACGGACCGGGAGGGCGCGCTGCGCTATCGCTTCTGGCTGCACTACGCCGAAGGCTCGCTGATGCCGCCGCTGCTGCTCAAGCTGGTGCTGTCCAAGATCCCGCTTATGGGCAAGCCGGCAATGAAGCGCATCCAGCCGATGATCGACGTGCATCTCGATTACGTCGAGAGCGAGCTGGCCAGCCGCGCATGGTTTGCCGGAGACGCCTTCAGCGCGGCGGACGTGATGATGAGCTTTCCGCTGGAGGCCGCCCGTCACCGTGCCGGACTGGGAGCCAACCGCCCGGCGACCATCGCCTGGCTGGAGAAGATCCACGCCCGCCCCGCCTATGCCACGGCGCTGGCGAAGGGTGGACCCTACGCCTACGCCTGAGTTTCGCGAAAGCGGGCGATGAAGAACCCGTCGAGGCCGCCCGCTTCGGCCAGCATCCCCGGATCGGTGCGCACCTGGCCCTCTGCCGTAGGTTGCAACCCGGCGGGCAGTTCGTCGGCACTGATCGGCAAGGGCGGCAGATCGCAGGTAGCGGCCACGCCCTCCCCCTCCTCGCGTTCCAGCGAGCAGACCGCGTAGACCAGCGTGCCGCCCGGCGCGAGCCAGTTGCCGGCGCGCTCCAGCAACTGCGCCTGCAACGTGGCCGCTGCCTCGATCTGGCGCGGTCCGATGCGGTGGATGACGTCGGGGTTGCGGCGGCAGGTGCCGGTCGCGGTGCAGGGCGCATCGAGCAGGATCGCGTCGAACGGCGCGTCCGGATGCCAGCCCATCGCGTCGGCTTCCACGATGGCGGCGGAAAGGCCCGTGCGGTCGAGGTTCTGGCGCAGCCGTTCCAAGCGCCGGCTGGAATTGTCGAGCGCAGTGACCTGCCACCCCATGCTCGCCAGTTGCAGCGTCTTGCCGCCGGGCGCGGCGCACAGGTCGAGCACGCGGCGGCCGTCGCCTTCATTTGATCCGGCACCGAGTAATCTTGCAGGGATGGTGGCAGCGAGATCCTGCACCCACCAGGCGCCGTCGTCGAACCCGGGCAGGCTCTCGACCCCCGCGCCGCGCGGCAGGCGGACGTGGCCGGGCGCCAGGCTGATACCGCCCAGTTGCTCGGCAACAGCGTCGGTCTGCGCATGATCGCGCAGGCTGAGGTCGAGCGGCGGCGGGGTGGCCAGCCCCGCGGCGATGGCTTGCGCCCGCTCGCCCCAGCGCGCCGCGACTTCCGGTGGCAATGTGGGATCGTGCGGCAGTTTCACCTCGCCCCGCGTCAACGTCGCAAACACGCCGTGCGCCAGCCGCTTCGGCCCGCCATCGAGCAGCGGCAGCGCAGTCGCCACCACGGCGTGCGGCGGCGTTGCCAGCCGCAGCCACTGCGCCAGCATCATCCGCAGCACCATGCGCACCTTGGCGTCGGTTGGCAGCACCTCGCGCGTGGCGCCATCGATCAGCGCGTCGAGGTCGGTAAGCCAGCGCAGCACCTCCCCGGCGATGGCGCGGGCCAGCGCGCGGTCGGAAAAGCTGGCGAGACCATTCGCCGCCCCGCCCGCCTGCTCCATCGTCTCGCCCCGCCGCAGCACCGCATCGAGCATCCTGAGCGCGGCCCGGCGCGGCGGCAGGCCGGCGATCGGGGTGGGGGCGATCGGGGTGGAGGGGGTCTGAGCGGAAGGGGATTGGGCCATCGCCCCGGCTTCTAGTCCGCCTTGCGCGCCTGCGCCAGTGCGCCCATCTTGCTCCCATGACCAAACGCGCCACTCAGCGACCCGAAACATTCGCCAAACCCGCCCACTGGACCAGCGAACCCCCGCCCGCACCGGAAGCACCGGTGGTGGACGAGGAACTCAGCCCGACGCGCTACGGCGACTGGGTGATCAAGGGTGTGGCGATCGATTTTTGAGGGGCGACAAGCCACAGCGCTGCAGAAATTACCCAGTCAGTTGGCTGTGCTTCGCAAGAAACGCTCGGATGAGCTCGCGGTCTTTCGGACCCCTCATTTCGCTATAGTCGAAGGCCAAATAGAACTCGTCAAAATCGGTCGGCCATTCAAGTTTCTCATCCCCTGAAAGATCAATTAGCGCGGCGAAAAGCGCATTCGCCGCGTTATCGACAAATTCCCAACCGAGGAAACCGACGAAGAAATCGCTCGCTAATTCGACAGCTAACTTGTCGAGTACATCGGTCACACTCAAGCCGCTTAGTTCTGACCATCGAACGATGTCATCTTTCCCCACGAAATGATTACCATCGCGCCACCGCGCACGTAGCTCGTCCAAAGCAACCGCATACATCCGCATATGTAGGGAGCTTTCTGATTTCCGTACCAACGCGAGCAAGCGTCGCCCTCCTACTCCGAAGCAGCCTCTAAATCCACCCGCCCAACTCGCGCCGCACCAGCGCCTCGAGCATTGCCATGCCCGCCGCGCCCGCGTTCAGGCAGTCGAGGGCGTGGAAGTGCTCACCGCCCGCGTCGGTGAACTGTTCACGGCCGCGGATCGCCAGCTCCTCAAGTGTTTCCAGGCAGTCGGCGGAGAAACCCGGGGCGGCGATGGCGAGGCGCTTGGTGCCAGCCTTTGCCTCGGCCTCCAGCACGGTGTCGGTTGCCGGTTCGAGCCACTTGGCGGGGCCGAAGCGGCTTTGGAAGGTGGTGATGAACCGCACGTCGGGGCGGGCCATTGCGTCTTCCAGCAGACGCGCGGTCTTGCGGCAGTGGCAGTGATAGGGATCGCCCAGTTCCAGCGTGCGCTTGGGCATGCCGTGAAAGCTCAGCAGCAGCACCTCGGGCACGAATTCGAGCGCCTCCAGCTGGCGGCCAAGATCGCTCGCCAGTGCGCCGATATAGGCAGGATCGTCATGATAGGGCGGCAGGGTGCGCAGCGCCGGTTGCCAGCGCTGGGCGCGCAGCCAGTCGCCCGCCTTGTCCACCACGGTGGCCGTCGTGGCAGCGCAGTATTGCGGATACATCGGAGCCAGCAAGATACGCTCGCACCCGGCGGCAAACAGCGCGGCAAGCCCGTCCGGGATGGACGGCGTGCCATAGCGCATGGCCCAGTCGACCATCACCGCGTCCCCCATCATCACCTGCAATTTCGCCGCCTGCTGCGCGGTAATGGCCGCCAGCGGAGAGCCATCGTCGGTCCACACCTGCTGGTAGGCGTGCGCGCTCTTTTTCGGCCGGGTGTTGAGAATGATGCCGCGCAGGATCGGCTGCCAGGCGATCTGCGGGATTTCCACCACGCGCCGGTCCGACAGGAATTCGCCCAGATAGCGCCGCACCGCGCCGGTCGTGGGCGCATCGGGCGTGCCGAGGTTGACCAGCAGCACGCCGATGCGGCCCGTCTGCACCGGCGGATGGTCGGGGGGGAGGTGAGCGTTCATGGCAGGGGTCCGTTTCGGGAAAGGGCCGACAGCAGCGGCAGGCGGCGCAGGCGCAGGCCGGTGGCGGCGAACAAGGCATTGGCAATGGCCGGGGCGACGGCGGGCACGCCGATCTCGCCGGGGTCGAAGGGTTCCGCCGTGCTTGGCAGCAGGGTCACATGGATTTCCGGGCACTCGGCAAGGCTGGGCAGGGCGAGCGAGGACAGGCGCTGGTTGGTCGGCAGGCCGTCGGCATAGTCGATATTGCAGCCCAGCGCCATGGCGAGGCCGAAGACCAGCCCGCCTTCGATCTGTTGCAAGGCGATGTCGCGATTGACGATCCGCCCGATGTCGACCGCGGCGAACAGCTTGCGCACCCGCAGGCCGCCCTCGCCCGCGGCGGCCTCTGCGATGACGGCAATCCTGCCGCTCGCCCCGAACAGGTCCATCCGGTGGCAGGCGAGCCCCTGACCGCTGCCGGCACGGCCGCCGTCCCATGCCCCAAGCTGCGCTGCGGCCTGCAGCACCGCCACCATCGGCGCATCCTGCCCCAGCATGGCCACGCGGTAGCTGAGCGGTTCGCGCTGGTGCCGCTGGGCGACCTCGTCGATAAAGCATTCGCGGAAGAAGGCGGTGTAGCCGTGTGCCCCGCCGCGCATCCGGCTGGTGGGCAGCTTCAGGCGGACGGGCACGTGCTGCACCGATGCGTTGGGGATGGCATAGCTGGCCAGCAGGCCTTCCACCGCCAGGGGATCGGCCTCTCCCGCCACGGCCTCTAGTGCCGACCAGCTGGTCATGTTGGCGAACATCCGGCGGCCCAGTTCCAGCGTGGTCGGCGGGCAGGCCACGCGCGCGCGAAGCGCGGTGATGCTGCCTTCCTGCGCCAGCTCCGCCCCGATCAGCGCGGCGACCGGAGGGCGAGGATAGCTCGCCACGTGTTCCTGCCAGCGCGACCAGGTCAGCTGCACCGGGCGCCCCACCTCGCGCGCGATCAGGGCGACCTCGATCGCCGCCTGGTTGTCCAGCCGCCGGTCGAAGCTGCCACCCGCCGCGACGGGATAGAGGATGACGTCGCCATGGCCGATGCCCAGCGCCCCTGCCGCCGCCGCGCGGGCCGCCTCGGGGGTCTGCGTGGGCAGCCACATCTCCAGCTTGCCGCCGCTGAACTGCGCGGTGGCCGCCGTGGTTTCGATCGTGGCGTGGAGGCCCGGCGCAACGTCGTAGCGCAGGGCGAAATGCGGCGCGTATCCGTCATCGCCCTCGCCCCGCTCGTCCACCACCTGCCCCGTGCCGCGCCGCACCGCATCGTCGAGCGCGCGGGCGACGGCTTCGCCCTGCACCGGTTCCTCCACCGAGAAGCGCGGGGCGATCTTTTTCAGCGCCTCTTCCGCCGCCCACCAGGTATCGGCCACCGCGGCGAGCCAGCGCTTGCCGCGCACCAGTTGCACCAGCCCACGCTGGCCAGCGGCGCGACCGGCATCGAAATCGAGCAGTTCGCAGCGGTCGTGTGGGCCATGGCGGATGGCGGCATAGACCATGCCAGGCAAACGCACGTCGGCGGCGAAGACATGGCTGCCGTCGACCTTGCTCGGCAGATCGAGCCGGGGCCAGGCGAGCGCCCGCTCGCGCTCGATATCCTCGCCCATCGGCAGGGCCGGTTCGGCCGGCGGATCGGGCAGCAGCGGGGGCGGATCGGGGGAGGAAAAGCGTGCCGCCTCGATCGCCAGCTCGGCAAAGCTGGCGCGGTTGGCGTCGTGATAGATGAAGCCGTTTTCCGCCCGGCACTGTTCCCACGGCACGTCCCAGCGGGCCGCCGCCGCCTGCGCCAGCATCGCCCGCGCCGACGCCCCGGCATTGCGGCAGGCGCCCTCGTAGGCGGCCAGCGCGGTGCCTTCGGCAGTGGCGGTAAAGCTGTTGTCCTGCGCCCAGCGTTCGAGCAGCAATTCGTCCGGCTCATCCTGCCAAGTGCCCAGCATCGGCCGCCATAGCGGCGCCCAGCGGGCAGCCAGCGGCACGTTGGCATAGGCCCCGCTGACCGGCGCGGGCTCTACCGCAACCTGCCGCCAGTCCGCGCCCAGCTCCATCGCCACCACCTGCGGCAACAGCGTGGTGACGCCCTGCCCCATCTCCAGCTGCGGCACGGCGACCGTTACCACGCCATCGGCGGCGATCTTCAGCCAGGCATCGAAGGCGGTTTCGCCGGGTGCGGGGGACAAGGGGTTCTCGAACTCACGCGGCATCAGCGTCCAGGCGACGAGCAGGCCGCCGCCCACCGCCGCCCCCGCCAGCACGCCGCGCCGCGAGAGCTGCACTAACCCTGCCCGAGGAAGCGCGCGACCTGCGCCGCCACCTGCGTGAATGGCCGCCCGATTGCGCCATCATTGGCGGCCGGCGGCTGGCCGGTGTCGGAGCCGACGCGGATTTCCATCGCCAGCGGAATGCGCCCCAGGAACGGGACGCCAATCGTATGGGCCGCCGCCTCCGCCCCGCCCTGCCCGAACGGCTGGCTGGCCTCACCGCAATGCGGGCACAGGTAGCCGGCCATGTTCTCGACCACGCCGATGACGGGGATCTTCGCCTGCCGGAACAGGTCGATCGCGCGCGTCGCGTCGATCAGCGCCAGGTCCTGCGGGGTGGACACGACCACCGCGCCTGCCGGCTTGAACTGCTGCATCATCGTCAGTTGCACGTCGCCGGTGCCGGGCGGCAGGTCCACCAGCAGCAACTCCGCCTCGCCCCAGTCGGCCTCCATCAGCTGCGCCAGCGCCTTGCCCACCATGGGCCCGCGCCAGGCGATGGCCTTGCCGGGCTCGATCAGCTGGGCCATCGACACGAAGGGCACGCCGAAATCGCTCTGGTGGGGGATGAGGGTCTGCCCCTCGGCGCGCAGCTTGCTGCCGGTGGCATCAAGCAGCATCGACTGCGACGGGCCGTAGATGTCGGCATCGACCACGCCGACCTTCATGCCCATGCCCGCCAGTGCCACGGCGAGATTGGCGGTGAGTGTCGACTTGCCGACCCCGCCCTTGCCTGACCCGACCATCACGATGCGCCGTTCCCGCTTCTCCGCCATCAAGGCCACGCGAACTTCCGTCACGCCATCGACCGCCGCCACGGCGCCTTCCAGCTCGCGTTGCAACTGCGCCGCCGCCGAACGGCCCAGCGCGCCGGCATCGGCCACCAGCGTCGCCACACCGTCCTTGAAAGAGACAGATCGCACCATTCCGGCAAGCTCGGCGGGGATGGCGGCACGGATCGCGGTTTGGGAACTCATGGCCACGGCTGCTAGCGCCTTGCGCCCGCCCGGTCAGCAAGTTTGCTTGCCCCACCCCCTGTTTTTTGCCGCCAGCCTACCTATAGAGAAGGGCATGGAACGTTTGGGCGGTTTATTCGACAAGATCGGCCTGGCCATGGCCGGCGGGAAGAATCCCTGGGGCAAGGCAGGCAGCGGCAGCGGTGGTGACGGCGATGGTGGTGGCAGCGATACGCCGCCGTCCTCTGGCGACGAGACACCGCGCGGTCCGCGCAACCCCTGGCTTCCGGGCGGTGGCAGCGATGCCGGTGACGGCAATCGTGGCCGTCGCGGTGCCAACATCGAGGACATCTTCAGAAACCGCGGCCCCGAAGGTCCGCGCCGTCGCTCCGGTGGCGGCCCCGGCGGCGGTGGCCCGACCTTCCGGTTGCCCCAGCGGCCCGGCGGCAAGAGCTGGTTTCCCATCGCCGTGGCTGCCATCGCGGTCGTCTGGATTGCCGCCACCTCGACCCACTTCGTCCAGCCGCGCGAGCAGGGCATCGTTACCTGGTTCGGCGGCAAGTATTCAGGCACCATGGATCCGGGCACCAACTTCAGCTTTCCCTGGCCAATCCAGACGGTGACCGTTGTCGACGTGAGCGAAATCAGGCTTGAGGAAATCGGTTCGGGCGGAGAAAACCTGATCCTGACCGGCGACCAGAACCTCGTCGACCTGAGCTATCTCGTGCGCTGGAACATCAAGGACCTGGTCCAATTCCAGTACGAACTGCCCGATCCCGAGGCGACGGTGCGCGAAGTGGCGGAATCGGCCATGCGCGAATCCATTGCCGAGACCAATCTCGATACCGTGCTGTCGGGCTCGGGCCGCGCTGCCGTGGAGGCACGCGTGCGCGAACGGATGCAGTCCATCCTCGACGCCTATGACGCCGGCATCGCGGTGCAGGGCGTGGAAGTTGCCCGGACGGAAGCGCCGAGCCAGGTGATCGAGGCATTTAACGACGTGCTTGCCGCCCGCCAGGACCGCGAGCGCAACCTCAACGACGCCCGCCGTTACCAGCAGCAGGTGCTCGCCAACGCCCAGGGTTCCGCCGCCGAGTTCAACGAGATCTACGCGCAGTATCGCCTCGCCCCCGAGGTGACCCGCCGCCGCCTCTATTACGAAACCATGGAAGAGGTGCTGCGCGGCACCGACAAGACCATCGTCGAGGGCACCGGGGTGACGCCCTACCTGCCACTTCCGGAGGTTCGCCGCCGCGCGCAGGGCCAGGCCGCCCAGCCGCTCGTCGTCAATCCGCCCGCAGGAGGCCAGTGATGGAACATTTCTGGCAGACCCACCGCATGTCGGTGATCGCGGTCGGCGCGCTCATCATCGCGCTGCTCAGCTTCGTGGTCGTCATCCCCGAAACCCAGCAGGCGGTGAAGATCCGCACCGGTGAACCGGTCGAGGTCATCAACCGCTTCGATCCCGCGCAGCCTTACGGCAATACGGGCGCGGGCATCTGGTACCGCATCCCCATCATCGAGCGGATGCAGCTCGTCGACCGGCGCATCCAGAACCTGGTGATGGAGAACGAGACGGTATTGTCGAACGATCAGCAGCGCCTCGAGGTGAACGCCTTTGCGCGCTACCGCATCTATGATCCCGTCCTGTTCGTGGAACGGGCCGGCAGCGAGGAACTGCTACGCGGCCAGCTCGCCCGCATCCTGCCTTCGGTGTTGCGGCAGGAACTGGGTCGGCGAACCTTTGCTAGCCTGCTGACCGCCGAGCGCGGCAGCGCCATGCGCAACATCCGCGACGAGCTGGACCAGCAGGCGCGGCAATACGGGGCCCAGGTGCTCGACGTGCGTATCGCGCGTGCCGACCTGCCTTCCGGCACGCCGCTGCAATCGGCTTTCACGCGGATGCAGTCGGAACGCAGCCAGCAGGCCGAAACGATCCGCGCGGGCGGCCGGCGCGATGCCCAGATCATCCGCGCCGAAGCGTCCGCCGAGGCCGCGAGCATCTACGCCGAGGCCTACAACCAGGATGCATCGTTCTACGACTTCTATCGCGCCATGCAGAGTTACCGTGCCACCTTCGGCCCACCCCAGGAAGGCGAGACGGACGTGGGCGAAAGCTCGATCATCCTGGACGACAGCAACGATTACCTGCGGCAGTTCCGCGGTGGTGGTCAGTAGGGGTTTTGGTCGATTACGTCTGTCGTTAAACAGCGATTAAGCCGCCCCGGTGCTGAACGGCCAGGGGGCGGGAGCCTTGCAAGCCGGACCGGAGCGCAAGGCGATACGAGAAAAAGGAACACAAGGACGTGAAGCCCGTGCGCTATTCCTACTCCATTACCTCCGCTCTCCTGCTGGGCGGCGCTGCCGTCTCGCTCATCACCGGCATCCCCGCCGGCGCGCAGGTCGCGCAGAACGACCGCACGCATATGGACAACGTGGTGCCCCGCGCGGGCGCACCGGCCAGCTTTGCCGACCTGACTGCGCAGCTGCAGCCGGCGGTGGTCAACATCTCCACCCGCCAGTCGATCACCGTCGACCCGCAGCAGCAGGCCAACCCTTTCGAGGGCACGCCGTTCGGCCAGTTCTTCCAGCGGCGTCAGCAGGCCCCCAGCGGCCCGCGCACGCAGGAAGCGACCTCGCTGGGATCGGGCTTCATCGTTTCGGCCGACGGCTACATCGTGACCAACAATCACGTCGTCGCGCCCGATGCCCGGGCCACGCTGGAGGAGGTGACCGTCACCCTGCCCGATGGAACCGAATATACTGCCGAACTAGTCGGCACCGATCCGCAGAGCGATCTCGCAGTACTCAAGATCGAGGGGCGCAGCGACTTTCCCTTCGTGCGCTTCGGCGACAGCTCGCAGGCGCGCGTCGGCGACTGGGTGATCGCCATCGGCAATCCCTTCGGCCTTGGCGGCACGGTGACGAGCGGCATTGTCTCCAGCGTGCTGCGCAACGTCGGATCGGGCGCCTACGACCGCTTCCTGCAGACCGACGCGGCGATCAACCGCGGCAATTCGGGCGGCCCGCTGTTCGACATGCAGGGCAACGTCATCGGTATCAACAACGCCATCCTCTCGCCCTCGGGCGGCAGCGTGGGCATCGGCCTCGCCATCCCGGCGGAAACCGCTGCACCGATCGTGCAGCAGCTGATCCGCGGCGAGGCGATCGAGCGCGGTTACCTCGGTGTCTCCATCCAGCCGGTGGATGACGATATTGCCGATGCCCTCGGCATCGACCGGGCGCGCGGGGAGCTGATCCAGAGCGTGCAGCCGGGCGAGGCCGCCGAGCGTGCCGGCCTTCGCGCGGGCGACGTGGTGCTGTCGGTCAACGACGTCGAGGTCACCCGCGATTCCACGCTGAGCTATATCGTTGCCAACATCGCGCCGGGCACGACGATTCCCGTCACCTACATCCGCGAAGGCGAACGCCGCCGGGCAAACGTGACCGTCGGCCGCCGCCCGAGCGAGGAGGCGTTGCGCCAGCAGCAGATGTTCCAGAACGAGGACGATGCTCCCGGCCAGACGCAGCCTGCCGACGACAACAGCCTTGTGACCCAGCAACTGGGTATCCGGGCCCTGCCGATCGATCCCACGATCGCCCGCCAACTGGGCGTGCCTGCCGATACCAGGGGCCTCGCCATCGTCGATGTCGATCCGAACTCCGACGCGGCGCGCCGTGGCCTGGCGCGCGGGGTGATGATCCTTGCCGCCAACGGGCGCGAGGTGCCCACGATCGAGGCGCTGGAAACCGTGATCCGCGCGGCGCGGAACGAAGGTCGCGGGGCGATCCTCCTGCGCATCCAGGCGCGCGGCGGCCAGCCGCAGTCGATCCCGGTGCGACTGGCCAGGGACTGATCCCGGATCGCATCGTGAACCGAAGCAAACGGCGCGGCGTCAGTCGCGCCGTTCGTTTATGATCTCTGCTGGCCGACGCGGCTGCGCGGGCGGCGTGTCGCCCGGGCGCTGCCCCGTGGCCCGTTCCAGGAAATCGTCGCTGGCTGCAGGGGGCGGCTCGGCGCGGCGTGGCTGCGGCTGCGCGGGTTGTGTGCCAGGTTGCACGGGCTGGGGATCGAGCGGTGCGCGCGGATCGCGCCGCACGTTTGCGCCCTCGCCCTCCACATCGAAACCGTCCTGGCCGCGCTGGCGGCTGGTGCGGCCAGGCTCGACCAGGTTACCCTGCTCGTCGATGTAGTAGTAATAGTCGCCCTCGTCGCCGTAATAGAACTCGTCATCCGGTTCGAGCTGCCATTCGGGCAGTTGCAGATCGGTCTCGAACTCCTCCACCGGGCGATCGCGCACGGCATAGCGCATGAAGGCGGCAAAGGCAGCGGCGGGCGCGGTGCCACCCTGCAACCCGGTGACGCGGCCGTTGTCGTCGCGACCCATCCACACGCCGGTCGTGATGCCGCTGGAAAAGCCGACGAAATAGCCATCGTTGTTGGAATTGGTGGTGCCCGTCTTGCCCGCCACAGGCCGCCCGATCTGCGCCGCGCGCCCGGTGCCGGTGGCGACCGCGGTTTGCAACAGGTCGGTGATACCGGCGGCGACATAGTCCGGCACCAGGCGATAGGGAGTGGCCGCCTCATGCTGATAAAGCAGGTCGCCATCCGCCGTGGTGACCTTGGTGATGCCATAGGGATCCACCGAGTTGCCGCCCGCCGAGACCGCGGCAAAGGCGCGCGTCATATCCACCAGGCGCACCTCGTTCGACCCCAGCACCATGGAGGGATAGGTGTTGATTGGCGTGGTGATGCCAAAACGCCGCGCCATGCTGGCGACGTTGGAAAAGCCGACCTCGTTGCCCAGCTGCGCCGCGACCGAGTTCTTGGAATAGGCAAAGGCGGTGCGCACGTCGATCTCGCCGGCATAGCTGCCGCCCGAGTTGCGCGGGCTCCACCCGTTGATGGTCACCGGCACGTCGTTCACCGTATCATCGGGCGTGTAGCCCGCTTCCAGCGCGGCGAGATAGACGAACAGCTTGAACGAGGATCCTGGCTGGCGCATCGCGTCGGTGGCGCGGTTGTAGCTGCTGTCGACGTAATCGGTGCCACCGACCATCGCCATCACCGCACCATCGCGATCGAGGCTGACGAGCGCCCCTTGCGTGCCCTGCCCCGGCACGTTGGACTGGATCGCGGTGGTCGCCGCGCGCTGCATGCCGACATCGATCGTGGTCCATACCTCGATCGGTTCGAAGGTGTTGTTGGGCAGCAGCAGGTCCAGCTGCGGCAGCGCCCAGTCGGTGAAATAGCGGATGGAGTTCTGCCCTTCGGTCTCGCGCAGGTTCACCGCCTCGACGTCCACTTCGCGGGCCACGGCGGGATCGAGATCGCCGTACTTCACCATCTGGTCGATCACCACGTTGGCGCGGCCGACCGCAGCCTCAACATCGGCGGTGGGCGAATAGCGGCTGGGCGCCTTCACCAGACCGGCGATGATGGCGGCTTCCTCCAGGCTCAGTTCGCGCGCGGAATGGCTGAAGAACCGCCGGCTGGCGCTGTCGATGCCGTAGGCGCCGCCACCGAAATAGACCTTGTTGAGGTAAAGCTCGAGGATCTGTTCCTTGGTGAAGTTCCATTCCAGCGCCAGCGACAGGATGCCCTCGCGCAGCTTGCGGTCGAGCGAGCGGTTGGAATTGAGGAAGACGTTGCGCGCCAGCTGCTGGGTGATGGTGCTGGTGGCGGAAACCTGCCGGTCCTCGCTGACGGCATTGTAGACCGCGCGCGCCAGGCCGGCGGGATCGACGCCGATGTGCGAATAGAACCGGTGATCCTCGACGCTGACCATCGCGTCCTTCATCACCTGCGGGATTTCGTCCGAACGCAGCCATTGGCCGTAGCTCGGCCCGAGCTCCACGATTTCCGACCCATCGCGCGCGCGCACGAGGATGGTCTGGCCGACCTGGCTTTGCTGAAGGGCGACGTAGGACGGCATCGAGCGGGCGGCGAAGTAAACCGCGGTGAACAGGCCGATGGCGCCCAGCACCGCCACCACCAGTCCGGTGACGAACAACCGCCTGGTCCACCGCCACACGCCGGCCTTCCAGCCGCGCGCCTCTTCGTCGCGCGCACGGGCAGCCGCCGCAGCGCGGCGTGAGCGGGTTCCCCGCCCCGTTCCCCGATTATTGGAGCCAGTGCCCCGGCTTCTCGCCATCAGCCCTCAGTATCCTGCAACGCGCGCCACTTAAGGCGCGCGGTGTGCATAGGGCAATCGTAATCCGGCGTGAACGCCCTAACGCTCAGTCGCCCGCTTTATCCTCCGGTTCGAAGTCGAGGGCTGCCGAATTGATGCAATAGCGCAGGCCTTCAGGGCCCGGACCGTCGGGAAACACGTGCCCCAGGTGCCCGGCGCAGTTCGCGCAGACGACCTCGGTGCGAACCATGCCGTGCGAGGCGTCCTGGTTCATCCGCACTGCCTGGCCGTCTGCCGGAGCGGTAAAGCTGGGCCAGCCCGATCCGCTGTCGTACTTGTCCGCGCTTTCGAACACCGGCTGGCCGCAGCCGGCACACTTGTATTCGCCGGCGGCCTTGTTCTTGTCGTACTTGCCGGTGAAGGCCCGCTCGGTCCCCGCCTCGCGCAGCACATGATACTGCTCGGGGCTCAGCTTCTCGCGCCATTCGGCATCGGTAAGGGTCGTCTTCTCGGTCATTGCTGTCCTTTCACTTGCGCCTCCGCGCAAGCGTCCTCGGTGCTTTTCGCTCCGCTACGCTGCGCGGCACCTGCGGGCGGCCGTTCGGCCTTGCGGTCGCTACGCGCCCGAACCAGTGCTTACTTCGAAAATATATATCGGTTCGCGGCCAGCGGACCGCAAGGGCGACCGCCCGCCCGCAGTGGGCGCAGCTTGTCTGCGCGTCTAACGAGGATGAAGCCGCGGAGACGGCTTCACAACAAATCACGCGTTGACGTCCGCGTAGTTGCGCGGGGGCGGCAGGCCTTCCATTTTCTGGCGCAGCAGCGGGGCAAAGCTTGGCCGCGATTTCATCACGCGATACCAGCCGTGCGCGCTGTCGTGGCCCGTCCAGTCCATATCGCCCAGGTAATCGACTACGGAAAGGTGGGCGACGGCGGCGAAATCGGCAAGGCTCAGCTGGCTTCCCGCCAGCCACCGGCGATTGTCGATCAGCCAGTCGATGTAGTCGAGATGCTCGTGCAGCAGGCGGCGCGCGGCCGTCAGCGTGCGGCTGTCGGGGGACTGGCGCAGCACTAGGCGCTTGCGCATCTTTTCGTACATCAGCGGGGCGGTGATGTCGCTGTAGAAGCTCTCGTCGAACAGGGCCACCAGCCGGCGCACCTCGGCACGCGCCCGCGCCGTGCCCAGGATCAGCGGCCGGTCGTCGATCGTCTCTTCCAGGTATTCGCAGATCGCCATGGAATCCATCAGCGTGATGCGCTTGTCGGGATCGTGCAGCACCGGCACCCGACCCGCCGGGTTCAGCTGGCGGAACCGCTCGTCCGCGTCCCACGGGTAGAGCGTGACCAGTTCGTAGCCGATTTTCTTCTCGCCCAGCGCGAGCTGGACCTTGCGGCTGAACGGGCAGAGCGGGAATTGGTAGAGGTGCCACATACGTGGACAACGCTCATGCCCGAAGGCCATGGCGCGGTCCAGCGCAGGTTGCGGATTATCGGTCGGTTTCCGGCAGTTCGCGCCGCATCCGTTCACCCATCGCGCGCATCTGCGGCAGCATGTCGCCAAAGGCCCCGGCCATGGCCGCCATCGCGCCCATCATCTGCGGCACCTGCTCGGCCACGCGCACGGGCGCATCGGCAGCATCCGGGCCGAGGAGATCGGCGACGCGCGCATCGGGATCCACGGCCGGGCCCTCGCCCCCGGTCATCTCCGCCATCGCTTCGGCCAGCGGGCCGACGCGCATTTCCATCAGCGCGCCCACCAGCATCGCCGCCATCAGCCCGGCCTGTTCCTGCACCACGGGGTCGTCCATCCGCTCCACCGCGCCGGCGAGCGGGTCATTGTCTGCATCCTGCGCCAGCGCGGGCAACGGGGCTGCGGCAGCGGCAAGGGCAAGGGTCGCGATCAGGGAAAGGCGCATGGGTCTCACTCCGGTTCGATCAGGCGCCGATGCCTTAATCCGACCTGCGCTTTCGGTGTGCTGAACGGTGCTACTGCGCCGGCAGCAGCGGCAGGCACGCCGGCATGACCTGCGCCAGCGTTCCCCTGGTGCGGATGTCGCGCGCCTCGGCAGAGAGCGCGGCGGCCACGGCCGCGCGGTCCAGCCCCGCCTCCTCCATCACCCGCGCCGATGCCCGGACGAAGAACTCCCGCCCGCGCTGGCGCAGGTCGGGATAGGATTGCACGGCGGCATCGCCCGTTTCCTGCCCGTGGGCGGTGATGGCGAACGCGGCAGAGCAGCGAACCAGCATCCGCTGTTCCAGGCTGAGCGCCGGCGGCGCGTCCTGCCCGGCGGCAGACAGGGCAGCAGGAACGGCGACAAGCGCGAGGGCGGCGAACAGGCGGATCATCGGGGCGGCTCTAGCGCGAGGGAAATGAACGCCAGCTTCACGCCCTTGGCAAGGCGCGGAATTCCATCCCCGGTCAGCGCCGGTTTCGCAATATTGCGTCATCGCGGCCTCTCGCATCGCTATTCGCGTTGACTCTCTCTGCCCACCCCCGCAATTGTAAGTGAAACATACTAATTGGGAGAGTCGGTATGTCGGACGACAAGCTGGCGGCGCTCGAAGCGCGGCTGGAGGCGATGGAGGCGCGCCTGACGCAGCGCGAGGACGAGCTGGACGTCAAGAAGCTGCAGTATCTCTACGGCTACCTCATCGACAAGTGCATGTACGATCAGGTCGTGGACCTGTTCACCGACGATGGCGAGGTGCGGTTCTTCGGCGGCGTGTGGAAGGGCAAGGAGGGCGTGCGGCGGCTTTATGTCGATCGCTTCCGCAAGCGGTTCACCCATGACACCAACGGGCCGGTCGACGGCTTCCTGCTCGATCATCCGCAGATCCAGCAGATCGTGACGATCATGGACGACGGCGTCACCGCCAGGCTGCGCGGCCGCAGTACCATGCAGGCCGGACGGCACAAGGATTACACCGATCCCGCCAACCCGGTGATGGGCGTGCGCCAGTGGTGGGAAGGCGGCCTCTACGAGAATACCTACCGGAAGGGGCCTGACGGCAAGTGGCGCATCCACGTGCTGAACTACTTTCCGCACTGGCACGCCGATTTCGACAAGGGCTGGGCCTATACCGACGCCGAATACGTGCCCTTTCCCAAGGTTCTCTACCCCGAGGATCCGAGCGGTCCGGACGAGCTGATCGACGACCACTGGCTGTGGCCCACGCACAAGCTGCTGCCCTTCCACATGAAGCATCCCATCACGGGAGAGACAATGGAGGCGGAACGCTGGGAGGGCGACGTGGCGCGGGAGCGGGCAAAGGGCTAGGGCGCGCCCGAACCCATCCCGCGAAGGAGCAACGCATGACCGACTATCCCTCCCTGTACCTGGCGATCGACGGCGAACAGGTCGCGGTCGGCGACCGGCGCACCTTTGCCGTCGTCAACCCCGCCTCGGGCGATACGCTGGCAGAGCTGCCGCTGGCCGATGCCGCCGATCTCGACCGGGCGCTGGACGCGGCCGGGCGCGGGTTCCGGACATGGCGCTACACCCCGGCCGCCGAGCGCGCGCGGGTGCTGCACGGGGCCGCGGCGCTGATCCGGGAGCGGGCCGACAGTCTTGCTCGCATCGCGACGATGGAACAGGGCAAGCCGCTGGCAGAGGCGCGGATGGAATGCATGGCGGTGGCCGGCTGGTTCGATTTCGCTGCCGGCGAATGTCAGCGCCTCTACGGCCGCGAACTGGTGCGCCCCGTCGGCCAGCGCAGCGTGGTGCGGTGGGAGCCGGTCGGCCCGGTGGCCGCCTTTGCTCCGTGGAACTTCCCGCTCGCCAATCCCGGCCGCAAGCTGGGCGCGGCGGTGGCGGCGGGCTGCTCGATCATCCTCAAGAGCGCCGAGGAAACCCCTGCATCGGCGCTGGCCATCGTGCAGGCGCTGTATGATGCGGGCCTGCCGACCGACGTGGCGCAGGCGGTGTTCGGCGTGCCCGACGAGGTCAGCCGCCACCTGCTCGCCAGCCCGGTGATCCGCAAGCTCAGCTTCACCGGCTCTACCGTGGTCGGCAAGCATCTCGCCAAGCTGGCGGCGGACAACATGATCCGCACCACAATGGAACTGGGCGGCCACGGTCCGGTGCTGGTGTTCGGCGACGCCGACGTGGACAAGGCAGTGGCGACCGCGGCCGCCGGCAAGACGCGCAACGCCGGGCAGGTGTGCGTGTCGCCCACGAGGTTCATCGTCGAGGAAAGCGTGTTCGAACGCTTCCGCGACGGCATGGCCGAGCGGCTGGGCGCCACGCGCGTGGGCGACGGGCTGGACAAGGACACCCAGATGGGCCCGATGGCGAACGCCCGCCGGCCCGACGCGATCGGCAAGTTCGTCGCCGATGCAAAGGACAAGGGCGCCAGGGTCGAGACCGGGGGTGAGCGGATCGGCAACCAGGGGTTTTTCTTCCAGCCGACGGTGCTGTCCGAAGTGCCGCTGGATGCCGAGGTGATGCACGAAGAGCCGTTCGGCCCGCTCGCCCTGGTCAATCCCTACGCCGGCGAAGACGCCATGATCGCGGAGGCGAACCGCCTGAACTACGGCCTCGCCGCCTATGCCTGGACCAGCGACGCGCCGCGCCAGCGGCGGCTGGCCGATGCGCTGGAGGCGGGCATGGTGGGGATCAACACGCACATGATCGCCGGCCCAGACGCGCCGTTCCAGGGCGTGCAGTGGTCGGGCCACGGCAGCGAGGACGGGCCCGAAGGCGTCAAGGCCTGCATGGTCGTGAAAGCCGTGCACGAAGGCTAGCGCAACAAGGGGGAGGTGGAGAGGCTGATGACTGATCTGAAAACCGGCGGCAGCCAGGGCTACCTGCGCATCGCCACCGAGGAAGCCTGGGCGACGCAGGAACAGCTCGATGCGATCGTGCGGCTGGTAAGGGAAGGCCGCGCCGACAAGGGCACGCAGAGCCTGTGGGGCTTTTACGGCACCAGTCCGTCGGAACGCACCACCTTCATCCGCGAACGGCTGCTCGACATCGGGCCCCTGCGCATCCAGGCGATGGACGAAAGCGGTATCGACAAGGCCGTGCTCGCGCTCACCAGCCCCGGCGTGCAGACCTTGTTCGACCTCGACGAGGCGCGCGGCATCGCCAGCCGGTCGAACGATCAGCTCGCCGCCGCCTGCGAGCGGTATCCGGATCGCTTCCACGGCATGACCGCGATCTGCCCGCAGGACGCCGATTGGTCGGCCGCCGAATTGAGGCGCGGCAAGGAAGAGCTCGGCATGGTGGGCGTGCAGGTCAACTCGCACACCCACGGCCACTATCTGGACGAGCCGCAGTTCGACCCCATCCTGCGCGCCTGCGCGGACATGGACATCCCCCTCTACATCCATCCCCAGGGCCCGCCCGACGCCATGATCGGCGGCATGGTAGAGGCAGGTCTGGAAGGCGCGATCTTCGGCTTCGCGATGGAGACGAGCTATCATGCGCTGCGCCTGCTGACCGGCGGCGTGTTCGATCGCTACCCCGGCCTGAAGCTGGTGCTGGGCCACGGCTGCGAAGGCCTGCCGTTCTGGATCGACCGCTTCGACTACATGCACCAGGCAGGCATCCGCTCGGGCCGGTACGAGCGGATGAAGCCGCAGCGCCACTCGCTCCACCATTACCTGCGCACGAATGTCTGGGGGACCAATTCGGGCCTGCCCAGCCCCGCCAGCATCCGCCTGATGATGGAGGTGATGGGCGAGGACCGCGTGCTCTACGCCATGGATTACCCCTACCAGTTCGTGACTGACGAGGTGCGCCTGCTCGACGCCATGGACATGGCGCCCGCGGCCAAGCGCAAGTTCTTCCAGACCAATGCCGAGGCACTGTTCGGGATATGACCGTCGTGCCGGCCCCCGCATCTCCCATGGATCAGGGCGCTGCCACGCCGCCCGCCGGCATTCCGATCAGTCGCTATGGCTGGCACGCCATCGTGCTGATGAGCGCGGCGCAGATGATGTCGATGCTCGACCGGCAGATCCTGTCGATCCTGGCCCCTGCCATCAAGGCGGACCTGGGCGTCGGCGATGCGGAGATGGGACTGCTTTACGGCACGGTCTTCGCGCTGTTCTATGCCTTGTTCTCGCTGCCGCTGGGGCGGCTGGTGGATGGCTGGGACCGCACGAAGCTGCTGGCGATCTGTATCGGCACCTGGTCGTTCTTCGCCGGGCTGGCCGCCTTTGCCAACGGCTTCGTGCTGCTGGCGATCAGCCGCCTGGGGGTGGGCGTTGGCGAAGCAGCGACGCAGCCGGCGGCCAATTCGATCCTGTTCGACAGCCTGCCCCAGGGCCGTCGCGGCATCGGCATGGGCGGCCTTGCCGTCGGTCTCGCACTCGGGCTTGGCCTGTCGATGGCGCTGGGCGGCGTGGCGGCGGACTGGTGGAACGCGCGCGTCGCGGCGGGCGGTGCCAGCTTCGGCTTTGCCGGCTGGCAGTTCGCCTTCATTGTCGCCTCTCTCCCCGGCTTTCCGCTCGCCTGGCTGATCTGGCGCCTGCACGAACCGGTGCGCGGGGCGATGGACGGCATTCCGGCCCGGCCCGATCCCGCCCCTTTTCGCGCCAGCACCGCCGTGCTGGGCGCGGTGACGCCAGGCACCAACTGGCTCAACCTGTGGCGGCGCGATGCCGGCGCGCGGCAATGGGCGATCAACCTTGGTGGCCTTGCGCTGATCCTCGGCGTGGCCACCACGCTGGTTGCGATCACCCGCGCCTATTCACCACGCCCGCCCCTTGAATTCGGCGCCATGTCCCTCGACCCGCACGTGCTGCAATGGGGCGTCTTCGCCTTTGGCGCCTTCGTGGTGCTGAACCTGTTCCAGAACTTCCGCCTGACCGACCGGCCGACCTACAACGTTGTGCTCAGCCCCTCGCTCATCATGCTGATGGTGATGGGCGGACTGCAGACCGCGATCAATTACGGCGTGATGTTCGCCAGCCCGCAGATCCTCAACCGCCAGTTCGGCCTCAGCATGGGCGAGGTAGGCCTGCAATTCGGGTTGCTGTCCGCGGTGCTGGCGGCAATCGGCGCGTTGATCGCGGGGCCGCTTGCGGACTGGCTGACCTTGCGCAGGGGCAATCGCGGAATGCTCTGGCTGGTGCTGCTCTCGCTCGGCCTGTCACCCCTCGCCGGGATCTGGACCTACAGCGCCGATAGCGCGAGCGAGTTCTACGTGCGCTTCACCGTCTATGCGCTGATCCTCACCCTGTGGCTGCCGCCGACCTATGCTCTGTTGCTGGGGCTGGTGCTGCCACGGATGCGCGGGATCGTGTTTTCCACCTATCTGGTCATCATGACGTTGCTGGGCCAAGGGCTCGGCCCCTACGTGGTCGGCATGATGTCGGACCGCAACGGCGGCGATCTTGCCGCCGCCCTCATCCAGGTGAACTGGGTCGCCCCGGTGATCGTCGCGCTGCTGGCAATGGTGCTGGTGCGCTACGCCCGGGACGAGGCATCCATGCTCGACCGGGCACGGGCGGGGGGCGAGCCGGTATGACGACCGTCCGCGACGCAGCCTTTGCCGTCTTCGCCCATTTCGGGGTGGACCGCATGTTCGGCAATCCCGGCAGCACCGAATTGCCCATGCTGAAGGGCCTGCCCTTTCCCTACGTCATGGGTTTGAACGAGGCCGTGGTGGTCGGCATGGCCGATGGCTATGCCCGCAGCAGCGGTGGCCCTGCGCTGGTCAACCTGCACAGCGCGGCGGGCACGGGGCACGCGCTCGGCAACCTGTTCACCGCGTGGAAGAACAATGCGCCGGTGGTGGTCACTGCCGGCCAGCAGGCCCGTTCCATCCTTCCCTACGACCCCTTCCTCTTTGCCGAACGGCCGAGCGAATTTCCGCGCCCTTACGTCAAGTTCGCGATCGAGCCCGCGCGCGCCGAGGACGTGCCGCTCGCGCTCGCCCGGGCCTTTGCCGTGGCGCTGACCCCGCCGATGGGCCCGGTGTTCGTATCGATCCCGGTCGACGACTGGGAACGCGAATGCGCGATGCCCGCCCTGCCCCAGCTGACGCTGCGCCCCGTCCCGCCTGACGCGGGCATCGCCAGCCTCGCCGCAATCATCGACGGTGCTGAGAGGCCCGCGCTGGTGCTGGGCACCGGGGTGGCCAACGCGGGCGGATGGGCCAGCGCGATCCGTCTGGCCGAGACATGCGGGGCCAGCGTCTATGTTGCGCCCTACGCCGCGCGCGAGGTGTTTCCGGAAGATCATCCGCAGTTCGCCGGCTTCCTGCCCGCCTGGCGCGACAGGATCCGCGATCAGCTGGCCGCGCACGATGCGATCCTCGTCGCCGGGGCGCCGGTCTTCACCTACCATGTCGAGGGGGATGGCCCGCACTGGCCACCCCATGCAAGGCTTGGCGCGCTGTCGGACGATCCGGCGCATCTCAGCAATCTGCCGGGCGGGCTGGGTGTGCTGGGCGATGTCGACGATGGCCTTGTCCGGATCGCCCATCGGCTCGCCCCGCGCCCCTTTGCGGGGGATCGCAGCGCGCCGACACAGCCCGATCCGCAAATGACAGCCGCCCACGTCCTTGCCCGGATTGCCGCCCTGCGCCCGGCAAACGCGGTCATCGTGGAAGAGGCGCCCACTGCGCGCGGGCCCATGCACGATGTGCTGCCGATCCTTCGCGAGGGCGGGTTCTATACCTGTGCCAGCGGCGGGCTCGGCTATGGCCTGCCCGGCGCGCTTGGCGTGGCGCTGGGCCAGCCGGACAAGGTCATTGCCGTGCTTGGCGACGGCGGCGCGATGTACACGGTGCAGGGCCTTTTCACCGCCTTCCAGGAAAGGTTGCCGATCAGCTTCGTGATTCTCAACAACGGCGCCTATGCCGCCCTCACCGGCTTTTCCGGCGAGTTCGGCATGAACCATGTGCCCGGCTGCGACCTGGCCGGTCTCGACTTCGTCAGCCTCGCGACGGGGATGGGGATCGCGGCAAGGCGGGTTGATTCGGTCGATGCGCTGGACGAGGCGCTCGGCTGGAGCCTTGCCGAGGAGGCAGCCACGGTGCTCGACCTGCGCATTGCCTGATTGTATTCGCGCCCCGAGGCGCTAACCACCATGCCCATGGGCGACACCGCCACTCTCACCCCCGCAGAACGTCGCGCCGAGCTCGAGGGCGCGCTGGCGCTCGTGGCCCGTGGCAATCGCGACGCGCTCCGCACCGTCTACACGCTCACCTCGCACAAGCTGCTCGGCACCATCATGCACATCGTGCGCGAACGCGATGCGGCCGAGGACGTGCTGCAGGACGTATACCTCCGGGTCTGGCACCGTGCCGGGCGGTTCGATCGCACCCGCGCCAGCCCGATCACCTGGCTGTGCACCATCGCCCGCAACGCCGCGATCGACGCGGTGCGAAAGCATGGACGCCGCGCAGAGGTAGACGACGCGGCCCTGCCCGAGATCGCCGACGATGCGCCGCGCGCCGATACCATGCTGTGCGACGCGGAGGATGCGGCACGGTTGCACCAGTGCCTCGAGCGCCTGCAAAGCGAGCATCGCAAGTGCATCCGCATGGCTTTCTTCCGTGGTTACACCCACACCGAACTGGCGGAAAAGCTCGACGTGCCGCTGGGCACGATGAAGAGCTGGATCCGGCGCGGTCTCGCCAGTCTCAAGGGGTGCCTCGGCAGTGCCTGAGCCCGAAGCCACCGGCCCCGCCGACCCTGCCATGCTCGCGGGCGAGTATGCGCTGGGCGTGCTCGACGGCGACGATCTGATCGCGGCGCAGCGATTAGTCCTCGCCGACCGCGCCTTTGCCGAGGACGTGCGCTGGTGGCGCTATCGCCTGGCCTGCATGGCCGAGGCGGCGGGCGAGTTCGAACCCTCTCCCGGCGTCTGGTCGGCGATCGAGCGTCGCCTCGACGGCGGCCGCGAAGGTGACGGGCGCGAAGGGGACAGGCCGGCCGAACCGCACCCGTTCGTCCACGCGCCGGCACGGGGCGTTCCGGGCTGGGGTCTCGGGCTCGGCATGGCCGGAGCCGCGGCGGCAGCGGCTGCGCTTACGCTGCTGTTCGTGCAGCCGGCCGGGCAACCGCCTGCTCGCCCGCCGGCTCCCTCACCCGTAGAGACCGCCGCGCCTGCCTCCGGCGACCGGCTGGTCGCCCAGGCCGCTAGCGAGGACGGTGCCATGACCCTGGCGGGCTTCGTCGATCCGGGCACCGGACAACTGGCGCTCGCCGTCGGCGGCTTCGCCCCTGGAGCGGGGCAGGCGGCCGAACTGTGGGTGGTTCCGGCGGACGGGGCACCGCAATCGCTCGGCGTGATCCCCGCACAGGGCAGCTTCGCGCGCGCGCTGACCGCTGCCGAACGCGCCGCGCTGGTCGATGGCGCCTCGTTGGCCGTTACGTACGAAAACGCCGACGATGCACCCCACGCCGCACCAACGTCTGACGTTCTGGTGGTGGGACGCCTCACCAGGGTTTGAGAGGAAGTCTGGCTGCCTGGAATAACCTCGGGCGTTATTCTTGCATGAATTTGCAAAATTTTTTCCCGTTGACGCATCCAAAAGGCTGTTGCAGCGTATCTAGCATGTCACCCGTTAGGGGTGACCGTCGCGAGCGGGGAATTCGTGGCGTCAGGGGCTTGCAACGCTAACTTTGTATTTTCGCGCTGGAAAACCCTGCCGCATGTCCGTCCGCTCGCGTCCTGGTCCAGGACGATAGAGAGGAATTGACATGAGGACTTCCCAACTAACCAAGCTTTCCGCAGCGCTGCTGGTCGGCGTTGCCGGTGCCGCGATCGGCGCCGCCCCCGCCGCCGCACAGGAAATTCCGGGCGACAACGGTTACGAATGCGTACTGGTCCAGAATTCGACTGCCCTCGGAACCATCGCCAACGCGACCGCTTCCGGCGAAGATGCCCTGGCCTGCGGCGAAGACGCCAATGCCACTGGCCCCTCCACCACGGCCGTAGGCGGTGAAGCCAACGCAACCGGCGCCGGTACGACCGCCATCGGCTGGCAGTCCGCCGCCACCGCCGAGCGTGCGCAGGCCTTCGGTCACCTCGCCACCGCGCAGGGCGTCCGCTCGCTCGCCGTGGGTGAGAACGCCGACGCGCAGACCGATTTCTCCACCGCCATCGGCAACGAGAGCATCGCCAATGGCATCGACGCCCTCAGCATCGGGGACACCGCGCTCGCCATGGGCAACTCCACCACCGCCGTGGGCGGAGAAAGCTCGGCCATGGGCCCGGGTGCCACCGCTTTCGGCTGGCGCGCAATGGCCAATGCCGAACGTGCTACGGCTCTCGGCCACCTCGCAACCGCCAGCGGCATCCGCTCGGTCGCCGTGGGCGAAGCAGCCAGCGCCACCGGATTCCAAGCAATCGCCATGGGCAATCTGGCGCAGGCCAATGGCCCCGTCAGCGTCGCCATCGGCGGTGACAACAACAACAACGGCGTCGGTGCTACTGCCGCCGTCGGTTCGGTCGCACTGGGCGCGGATGCCACGGCCAGCGGCAACCTTTCGAACGCTGTCGGTCTCAACTCACTCGCCTCGGGCGTGCAGTCGAGCGCGTTCGGCACCAACACTTCGGCGCTTGGTTCGAACTCCGTTGCCATCGGCAACGCGGCCTTTGCTGACGGCGGTGACGCGATCGCCATCGGCGGCAACCGCGACGCGGGCGCAGGCGGCCTCGCCACCCGCGCCATCGGTGCCTCCACCACCGCCGTCGGCGGCCAGGCTCTGGCGCAGGGCCCTGGTGCCACCGCCTTCGGCTGGCGTTCGGTTGCGGATGCGGAACGCGCCACCGCGCTTGGCCACCTGGCCGACGCTGGCGGCATCCGTTCGCTCGCCGTGGGCGAGGCTGCCAACGCTGGCGGCTTCCAGGCCATCGCGCTGGGCAACCTGTCGCAGGCCAACGGTGCAGTCAGCGTCGCCATCGGCGGTGACAACGACAACAACGGCGTAGGCGCGTCGGCCGGCCTTGGTGCGATCGCGCTGGGCGGCGACGCCACCGCGAGCGGCCGCTTGTCGACCGCTATCGGTATCAACGCCGTGTCTTCGGGCGAGACCTCCATGGCGCTCGGCGCCAACGCCGTCGCCTCGGGCCTCAACTCCGTCGCCATCGGCAACGGTGCCACCGCCCTCAACGCCGGCCAGGTCGTGATCGCCGGTCTCGGCACCAGCACCGCCTCGCAGACGGGCACCGTCTTCGTGGTGACCACCGACAACAACGGCACCCTGGGCCGCACTTCGTCGCTCGCTACGGCGGCGTCGCTGGCGCAGACCAATGCCAACGTCACTGCCAACACCAACGCGCTGGCGGTGCAGTCGGGCCTGATCGCGGCGAACGCCCAAGGCATCGCGGCCAACACCGCCGCCATCGGCACGCTGCAGGGCCAGACCGCGACGCTGTTCGATCTCGCCAACGAACAGGCCGATGGCCTGCGCGGGGCGAACGAGGGCGTGGCGATGGCGCTGTCGATGGAATCGCCGGTCCTGATGCCGAGCAACAGCTTCGGCGTCTCCGGCGGCTTCGGCTATTACAACGATCGTATTGCGGGTTCGGCCAGCGTTGCAGCTCGCCTCAGCCCCAATGCCTATCTGACTGCCGGTGTCGGCGTCGGCTTCGACCAGGGCGAAGTTGGTGCGCGTGCCGGTTTCCAGGCTGCCTGGTAAGCTCCTGCGACGGCTTGCCGGGACCTCCTGTGGACCAGGAGTGTGGGGGTCGGAACTTCGGTTCCGGCCCCCCTTTTCTTAGGTAACCCGCCAAACCCACAGCTTGATCGAACTGGCATATCGCGCGCCCGAGCAGACGAAGATCGACCGGTTCATCCAAGCATAGCGGCCCTTGGGCGCGATGAATTCGGGCACGGTGCGGAAATAGTATTCGGACGGATCGACATCCTCCCCCGCCACCAGCCGGGCCATGACCGCGGGCGGGCCATGGCGCAGGCCACGATTGCGGATCTGGATCAGCGCCCCATCGTCCGTTTCGATCGCATAGATGGCATCGGCCACGGTGACGCCGTCTTCCCGCGTCAGCTGCCAGTCGGCCGCGTTCCCCATCAACCGGCCCGCGATCAGCGGTCCGCGCACATAGCCGCCCGCCAAGATCGGGATGATCCGCCGCGTGCCGTCATAGGTCTCGCCGATCTGCCGGGGCGCGGCGAGCTCGCCCCCCGCCTCGTAGACGAATTCCAGGCCAGGCGCCGGGGGGATGGCGGTCATGCCGCCGCCTTAGCCCTGGCCAGCCCGATCGTCTCGCTCCGGGCGAAATTGCCGTGCAGGCCGAAGCGCAGGCGGATGGGCACATGAATGGTGGCGATCGGACCGGCCTCGATGGCCAGCGCATCGAACACCAACAGGTCCGAGCGATGTTCGGCCAGCCGATTGCAGACCTGCACGATCCATCCCTCCCCTTCACCGGCATTTGTGCTGCGGGGGATGAAGCAGGGTTCCTGCAGGGTGCTGGTCGGGCCGGCCCACCAGTGCCGTTCCTCGCCCGTTTCCAGATCCTTGAAAAACAGGCAGTTCATCGGCGCCCCGCCGGCGCTGCCGCCCACCTGTTCGATCGGCCGGCGCATGTCGACCTCCAGCCCCCAGGTGTAGCGGTTGCGGCGGCCGATGAATCGCTCATCGATGCGCGGAAATTCGCTGAAGGTGTCCGACAGGCGATTGATGGCGGCAAAGTCTTCGGAATTGCTGGCCAGGTCGACGACCCATTCGGTGAGCCTGGTCACACTCTGGGCGGGATCGAATGGGGCACCGTGAATGTCGGGGAAGAAGGGGAAGAAGTTGTTCTTCGATTCCGGCGTCACGAAGTGGATTTCGCTCCCCTCCTGCCAGGCGTTCATCACGTGGCTGGCAAAGCAGTTGGGGCGGCGGAACCAGCGGATGTCCTCGTTGCGGGCTCCCGGACGGCGGGGGATCACGCCGAGCCAGGCGTCGCGCGTGGTGTCGAACATGAAGGCGGGCTTGCCCTGTTCCAGCTGCTCCCAGCTGCCGACCGAGGGCACGATGTGCAGCACGATGTAATCGGGCGTCAGCGCGAAGTCGTGCATCATGCAATAATAGGGGACCTTGAACCATTCTTCGCGGACCAGTTCGCCTGCCGGCGAGATTTCGTACCAGGCAACATCGTCGGTGTGCATTCCGCTGGCGGCGTAGCCGATGGCGATCATGTTGCCGGTGTCGGGGTCTACCTTGGGATGGGCTGTAAAGGTCTCGCCGGTCATCTTTCCGCCGAACCGCTCGTACCCCAGGGTCTCCATCGTCGCGGGATCCATCACCAGCGCAGGCGAGTCCTCCTTCAACGCCCACAGCTTGCCGCCGTAGAGAAAGGCATTGGTATTGGCCGTGCCGCGATATTCGCCCTTCACGCTTTCGTGATCTGTCAGCGGGTTGCGATAGGCGCCGAACAGGGCCTCGCCCGCGGCATTCTCCAGCTTCCACTTGTCGGTCTGCGCCCAACGCTGGCGAAAATCGCACCTGCCGTCGTGGAAATGGAAGCGGGAAATCATCCCGTCGCCGTTGAAACTGATGTCGTCAGCCAGGCGCGGGGGAAATTGCGGATCGGGCTGGACGCGGAAAAAGGCCCCGTCGAGTTCGTCGGGGATCGTGCCGGAATGTTGCAGGTCGGCGATGTCCGCCTCGATACGGCTCGGCGTGTTGAAGCCGGTGAAGCTGGGGCTGTCGGGAAACTGCGCCATAAGTCCTCTCCTTGCGCGAGATTGTATGCTCTACTAACAATTACGCAAGACGACAGGGGGACGAGGGCGTTGGCCAGGGCCGCAGCAGGACCGGAAGGGGAGGATGCCGAGATAGGCGCCGATATCGGCGCCCTGGGCGATATCGTCGGCTTCCACATCCGGCTGGCGCATGGCGCGGTCTATCGCCATTTTACCGAGACGTTTGCTGATCTGGACCTGACGCAGAAGCAGGTGAGCGTGCTGTGGCTGGTGGACGATCATCCCGGCATCGCGCAGATCGAGGTCGGGCGCAGGCTGCGGATGGACCGCGCCACCACCATGACGATCGTCAACCGCCTGCAGGATCGCGCGCTGATGCGCCGCGAACGGTTCCTGAGCGATGGCCGCAAGCAGGCACTGCACCTGACGGCAGACGGGATCACCGCGCTCGACCGGGCAAAACAGGCGATCGCCGCGCACGAAAGCTGGCTCAAGAGCCGCTTCAGCGACGAGGAAGTTGAGAAACTGGTGGAAATGCTCGGGCGAATCCACGAATAGTCGGCGCACAAGGGAAGAGGACAAAGTCAAAATGGCAGCACCGGCAAACGGCGCAAACCCGATCAACGTCATCAACGACAGTCCCATGGGGACGCGGCAATGGATCGTCGTGGTCCTGATGGTGCTGCTGAACGCGCTCGACGGGTTCGACGTGCTGTCCAGCGCCTTTGCCGCGCCGGGCATCACCGCGGAATGGAATATCGAGCGCGCGGCGCTGGGCATCGTGCTTTCGGCCGAGCTTGTCGGCATGGGCTTCGGTTCCGTGCTGCTGGGCGGGGCGGCGGACAAGTTCGGGCGCAAGAACACCATGCTGGTGTGCCTCGTGTTCATGGCTGGCGGCATGTGGATGGCGGGCCACGCGACGGGCGTCACCCCGATGGTCATCTTCCGCTTCATCACCGGCATCGGCATCGGCGGCATGTTGGCGGCGACCAATGCCGTCACCGCGGAAAGCACCAACACCGCCTGGCGCAAGACGGCGATTGCCGCCTATGTCGCAGGGTATCCGCTGGGAGCGATCATCGGCGGCGTGGCCGCGTCGGAATGGCTGCTGCCCCAATACGGGTGGCGCGCGATCTTCGATTTCGGTGCCATCGTCACCGCCGCCCTGATCCCGGTCGTGTGGCTGCTGGTGCCGGAAACGGCTGCCTACCACGCCGCCAAGGGGAACCTGGCGGGCGTCAACCGCACGCTGGCCGCCTATGGCAAGACGCCGCTGACCGGCTTGCCCGTGGCCGCCACCGGCACGGCCAAGCCCAAGGTGACGGATATTCTTTCCAACCCGCGCCTGCGCCCGGTCACGCTGCTGCTGGCCTTTGGCTACATGTTCCACACCATCACCTTCTACTACATCCTGAAGTTCGCAGTGCAGATCGTGTCGGACTATCCGCCCGGCTATCCGCCGCCGGTGGCCGCGACCGTGCTGACATGGGCGAATGTCGGCGGTTTCCTCGGCAGTCTCACCTTCGGCTTCGTGATGGGCAAGCTGGGCATTCGCTGGCCGACGGCCCTGATGCTGCTCATCGGCTCGGTCGCGGTGGCCTCGTTCGGGCTTGGCCGCGACAGCATCGGCGCCTGGCAATGGGCGACCATCCTGACCGGCTTCTTCACCAATGCGGCCATCAGCGGGTATTATGCCGCCTTTGCGCGCGGTTTTCCCGCCTATGCACGGGCGACCGGAACCGGCTTCGTGCTCGGCATCGGAAGGCTGGGTGCCGCGGGCAGTCCGATCATTGCGGGCGCGCTGTTCAGCGCGCTCGGCAACGACGAACTGTTCACGGTATCGTGCATCATGGCGCTGGGTTCGATCGCCTCGCTGATCCTGTTCCTGAAACTGCCCGAGCGCGAGGGTGACGAGCTTGTCGCCGACCCCGGAGATGGCAGCCACGATCCCGTCACCGCCCCTGCAGGAGAAACCGTCCGATGAAATCGCGTGCCGCCGTCGCCTTTGAAGCCAAGCAACCGCTGGAGATCGTCGAAGTCGATCTCGACGGCCCCCGCGAGGGCGAGGTGCTGGTCGAGATCATGGCGACGGGCATCTGCCACACCGACGCCTACACGCTCGACGGGCTGGACAGCGAAGGCATCTTCCCCTCGATCCTTGGCCACGAGGGCGCAGGGATCGTGCGCGAGGTCGGCCCCGGCGTCACCAGCGTTGCGGAAGGCGACCACGTCATCCCGCTCTACACGCCCGAATGCGGCAAGTGCAAAACCTGCCTGTCGGGCAAGTCGAACCTGTGCACCGCCATTCGCGCCACGCAGGGCAAGGGCCTGATGCCCGATGGCACGACGCGCTTTTCCTACAAGGGCCAGCCGATCTTCCACTACATGGGCTGTTCGACGTTCTCGAACTTCACCGTGCTGCCGGAAATCGCCGTGGCCAAGATCCGCCGGGACGCACCGTTCAAGACCAGTTGCTACATTGGCTGCGGCGTGACCACCGGCGTCGGCGCTGTGACCAAGACCGCGCAGGTGCAGCCGGGTGACAACGTGGTCGTGTTCGGCCTTGGCGGCATCGGCCTGAATGTCATCCAGGGCGCGAAGCTGGCGGGCGCGAACGTGATCCTCGGCATCGACCTCAACCCCGAACGCGAGGAATGGGGCCGGCGCTTCGGCATGACCCATTTCCTCAATTCGCGGGGCATGAGCCGCGAGGAAACCGTGGCCAGGGTGGTCGAACTGACCGACGGCGGCGCGGACTACAGCTTCGATGCCACCGGGAACACCGAGGTGATGCGCACCGCGCTGGAATGCTGCCACCGCGGCTGGGGCACCAGCATCATCATCGGCGTGGCAGAGGCGGGCAAGGAAATCGCCACCCGCCCGTTCCAGCTGGTGACGGGCCGCAACTGGCGCGGCACCGCGTTCGGCGGCGCCAAGGGGCGGACAGACGTGCCCAAGATCGTCGATATGTACATGGATGGCCTCATCCAGATCGACCCGATGATCACCCACGTCCTCTCGCTGGAGGAGATCAACAAGGGCTTCGACCTGATGCACGCGGGTGAAAGCATTCGCAGCGTGATCGTCTTCTGATAGCGAAACACACTTTCACAAATCCGAATTTTTCGGCTATGTGATAAACCAATCAGAATCGCGGTGGCAGGGTTTCTGCCTCACGCGCTCGATTGCAAGGAGAGCGCCATGTTCAGCCACACATTCCTCGGCACCAACGACGTCGAGAAATCGCGCAGCTTCTACAAGGCCACGCTGGGGGAACTCGGGCACGAGGGCCATGACCTGCCGCACGGAACCGCGTTTCGCACCGAGGAAAGCGCGTTTATCGTCGCCAAGCCCGCGGACGGTCAGGCGGCCAACGCCGCAAATGGCGGCACCCACGGTTTCAAGGCGAAAACGCCTGACGAGGTCGACGCCTGGCACGCGGCGGGGCTTGCCAACGGCGGCACGGACGAAGGCGCGCCGGGCGTGCGCCCGGGCAGCCCCGGCCAGATGTATGGTGCCTACCTGCGCGATCCCGACGGGCACAAGATCTGCGCCTTTGCGCCCAACCGGGGCCGCGACTGATGTTCACCCACGTCACCCTGGGCACCAACGATCCCGACGCTTCCGCCCGGTTCTACGACGCCACCTTCGGCGCGCTCGGCATCGAGGGCGGACGTTCGGGCAGCAGCGCCTACTACGGCGGCTACGATGGCGGCTTCCTCTCGGTCGGCCCGCCCATCGATGGCGCCGCGGCCACCCACGCCAACGGCGGTACCGTCGGCCTGAAGGCGCGCAGCCAGTCAGAGGTCGACGCCTGGCACGCCGCCGGGCTTGCCAACGGCGGCAGCAGCGAAGGAGCGCCAGGCCGGCGCGACATGGGGCCGAACAAGCTGTACGGCGCCTACCTGCGCGATCCCTGCGGCAACAAGCTGGCCGCCTTTACCACCAATGTGGACGACTGACGTGACCCTGGAAAAGCTCTCCGAATCCAAATGCCACGGCGGTATGCAGCAGGTCTGGCGGCACGACAGCGCGACCACCGGCACGCCGATGACGTTCGCCGTGTTCCAGCCCGAGCATCGGGCGACCGAGAAGCTGCCGGTCCTGTGGTGGCTGTCCGGCCTCACCTGCACGCACGAAAACGCGATGATCAAATGCGAGTACAAGGCTGCCTGCGCGGCACACGGCATCGTGTTCATCTGCCCCGACACCTCGCCCCGCGGCGAAGGCGTGCCCAACCACGAGGACTACGATTTCGGCCAGGGCGCGGGCTTCTATGTCGACGCGACGCAGGACCCCTGGTCGCGCCATTTCCAGATGAAGAGCTATATCGAGGACGAATTGCCCGGTGTCGTCGCGGGCGCTTTCGACGTCGACATGGACCGGCAGGGCATCTCCGGCCACTCGATGGGCGGCCACGGCGCGCTGACCGTATCCCTGCGCAATCCCGGCCGCTTCCGCTCGACCAGCGCCTTTGCCCCCATCGTCAGCCCGCTGAACTGCCCGTGGGGCGAAAAGGCGCTGACCGGCTATCTCGGTGACGATCGGCAGGCTTGGCGCCAGTACGACAGCGTCGCCCTGATCGAGGACGGCGCCCGCCTTGCCGAGGTGCTGATCGACCAGGGCCGCGCCGACGAATGGCTTGAACCGGAATTGAAAACGCACCTGTTCGAGGACGCCTGCCGCAAGGCCGGCATGACGCCGACGGTGCGGATGCAGGACGGCTACGACCACTCCTATTTCTTCGTTTCCACCTTCATCGCCGACCATGTCGCCTGGCACGCAGAGAGGCTGAAGGCATGAGCGGCAAGACCGAGGCCCTGGGCGCCATCGTCGCCCGGCATCGCCACCGCGAGGGGCCGCTGCTGCCGATCCTGCACGATGTGCAGGCGCAATACGGCTGCGTCGATGCGGAAAGCGAGGCGCTGATCGCCAAGGGACTGAACTGGAGCCGGGCGGACGTGCACGGCGTGGTCAGCTTCTATCACGATTTCCGCGCCGAGGCGGATCCGCGCCCGGTCGTCCAGATCTGCCGTGCCGAGGCCTGCAAGGCGCGCGGCGTGGAGGCTCTGATCGCCATGGCCGAGCAAGCCGCAGGAGAGGGGGTGAAGATTGAAACCGTCTATTGCCTGGGCCTATGCAGCGCCGGCCCTGCCGCGCGCACGGGCGATGACTTGCACGTGCGACTGGATGCCCGCGGCGTCGCGCAACTGGTGCAAGACGCGTGACGATCGTTCGCATTTCCGACGATGCCCTCGCCCGTGCGGCCGGGGCCGACGCGCTGGCGCAGGCGTTCGAGAGCAAGGGCTGCGAGGTGCATCGCGTGTCCAGCTGGGGGCTGCACTGGCTCGAACCGCTGGTGGAGATCGATGGTCCCGAGGGGTTCAGGGGCTTCGGCCCTGCGACGCTTGCCGACGTGGACGCGATCCTTGACGGCAGCAGCGACAAGGCCGTGGGCGCCATCGCCGACCACCCCTTCCTGGCCGGGCAGGTGCGCCACACCTTCAGCCGCGCCGGCAAGACCCGGCCGCTCAGCCTGGACGACTACGCGGCGACCGGTGGATGGGCGGGCCTGGAGCGCGCACGCCGCATCGGTTCGGAGGCCATCGTCGAGGAGGTCACGCATTCCGGGCTGCGCGGCCGCGGCGGGGCGGGTTTTCCCACCGGTATCAAGTGGAACACGGTGCGGCTGGCACCGGGCGCGCGCAAGTACATCGTCTGCAACGCCGACGAGGGCGACAGCGGCACCTTTGCCGACCGGATGCTGATGGAAGGCGATCCCTTCGCACTGATAGAGGGCATGGCCATCGCCGCCGAAGCCGTGGGCGCGCAGCAGGGCTACATCTACCTGCGCAGCGAATATCCCGATGCGATCCGCAAGCTCAACGCCGCGCTGGACCTGTGCGCCGATATCATCGCGCCCTTCGCCTGCGAGGTGCGCGTCGGCGCGGGCGCCTATGTCTGCGGCGAGGAGACATCGCTGCTCAACAGCCTGGAAGGCAAGCGCGGCGAAGTGCGCGCCAAGCCGCCGCTGCCCGCGCTCGAGGGCTTCCTGGGCCGACCCACGGTGGTCAACAACGTCCTCAGCCTTGCCGCCGTCCCGCATATCCTCGCAGAAGGAGGGGCGCAGGCCTATCAGGACGCGGGCTTTGGTCGTTCTCGCGGAACCATGCCCATCCAGCTGGCGGGCAATATAAAGTACGGCGGCCTCTACGAGATCGGCTTCGGCATATCGCTCGGCCAACTGGTGAACGAGATCGGCGGCGGCACCGCCAGTGGCCGCCCGGTCAAGGCCGTGCAGGTGGGCGGGCCGCTGGGCGCCTATGTCCACCCCGACCAGTTCGACATCGTCTTCGATTACGAGACGTTCACCGAGGCCGATGCCCTGATCGGCCATGGCGGCATCACCGTGTTCGACGACAGCGCCGACATGGGCGAAATGGCGCGCTTTGCTATGGAGTTTTGCGCGGCGGAAAGCTGCGGCAAATGTACGCCATGCCGCATCGGCGCAGTACGCGGAGTGGAGATCATCGACCGCATCCGCGCAGGCGGACGCAGCCGCGACCGGGTCGAGTTGCTGGGCGTCATGCACAATGCCCCCAAGACCGCCCAGCGAAACCAGGCAGACGAAATCGCGCTGCTGACCGACCTGTGCGAGACGATGAAGTTCGGCTCGCTCTGCGCGCTCGGCGGCTTCACCCCCTATCCGGTGATGAGCGCGCTGCGGCACTGGCCCGGCGATTTCACAGAGGATGGCGCGGTGGTCGGCGCCGTGCTGGACGCAAAGGTTGGCGGGTGATCCTCGGCGCTGTCCTCGCTGGCGGGCAATCCAGCCGCTTTGGCAGTGACAAGGCGCTGGCCAAGCTTGCCGGGCAGACGCTGCTTTCGCGCGCGGTAGCGAACCTGTCACGCTGGTGCGATCGCGTCATCGTGGTCGGCCGCGAGGAGGCCCCCGTCCCCTGCCTGCCCGACTGGCCACGCCCCGGCATGGGACCGCTCGGCGGGATTGCCGGTGCGCTGCGCCATGCCGAGGCCGAAGGCTTTGCCAGCGTGCTGACCTGCGGGGTCGACAGCGTAGACCTGCCGCAGGACCTGCTGGATCGGCTCTCCCCGGCACCGGCATTTCTTGAATCGCAGCCCGTTATCGGGCATTGGAACAGCGACGCGGCATCGACCGTCTCGGCGCTCCTCCAGAGTGAAGGACGCCACTCGATGCTGGCTTTCGCCAAGGCCGTGAACGCACGGCCCGCACAAGCCATTCACGCGCCTGCCAACATCAATACGCCCGCAGACCTCGCGGAGCTGGAGCAGACCCATGGGATATGAAGCCCCGAAGGATTTCGGCACCCCCGCCTCTCCCGCCAGGGAAAAGGTGACGCTCACCATCGACGGGCGCAGCGTCACCGTGCCTGTCGGCACCAGCGTGATGCGCGCAGCGACCGAATCCGGCGGCAACATCCCCAAGCTGTGCGCCACCGACAACGTCAAGAGCTTCGGTTCGTGCCGGCTGTGCCTGGTGGAGATCGAGGGGGCGCGCGGCACGCCCGCCAGCTGCACCACGCCCGTGCTGGACGGCATGGTGGTCAAGACGCAGACCCCGCGGCTCGAAAAGCTGCGCCGGGGGGTGATGGAGCTGTATATCTCCGATCACCCGCTCGACTGCCTCACCTGTAGCGCCAACGGCGACTGCGAGTTGCAGGACCAGGCGGCAAACGTGGGCCTGCGCGATGTGCGCTACGGCTACGAAGGGGCAAACCACCTCGCCCAGCCGACCGACAATTCGAACCCCTATTTCCACTACGACCCGTCGAAGTGCATCGTGTGCAGCCGCTGCGTGCGCGCCTGTGCCGAGGTGCAGGGCACCTTCGCCCTCACCATCGACGGGCGCGGCTTCGCCAGCATGGTTTCGGCCGGCCAGGAACAGGACGATTTCCTTTCCAGCGAGTGCGTGTCGTGCGGCGCCTGCGTGCAGGCCTGCCCCACGGCCACCCTGCAGGAAAAGAGCGTCAAGGAGATCGGCCTGCCCGAACGCGCGGTCGTCACCACCTGCGCCTATTGCGGTGTGGGCTGCACCTTCCGCGCCGAGATGCGCGGCGAGCAACTGGTGCGCATGGTGCCCTACAAGGATGGCAAGGCCAATCGCGGACACAGCTGCGTGAAGGGCCGCTTCGCCTATGGCTATGCCAACCACCAGGACCGCATCACCAGCCCCATGATCCGCGACAGCATCCACGATCCGTGGCGCGAAGTGAGCTGGGAAGAGGCGCTGGGCTTTGCCGCGGGCAAGATCGGCGCGATCAAGGCCGAACACGGCGCGATGGCGCTGGGCGGCATCACCTCCAGCCGCTGCACCAACGAGGAAACGTTCCTCGTCCAGAAAATGATCCGCAGCGTGTTCGGCGCGAACAACGTCGATACCTGCGCGCGCGTGTGCCATTCGCCCACCGGTTATGGCCTGAAGACGACCTTCGGCACCAGCGCCGGCACGCAGGATTTCGACAGCGTGATGCAGACCGATGTCGCGCTGGTCATCGGGGCCAACCCGACCGACGGCCACCCCGTCTTCGCCAGCCGCCTGAAGAAGCGCTTGCGCGAAGGCGCCAAGCTGATCGTCATCGATCCGCGCCGTATCGATCTCGTGCGCACCCCGCATGTCGAGGCGAGCTATCACCTGCCGCTGCAACCCGGCACCAACGTCGCGGTGCTGACCGCGATGGCCCACGTCATCGTTACCGAAGGGCTGGTCGACCGCGATTACATAAACGAACGCTGCGAGGTGGACGCCTACGAGGACTGGGCGCGCTTCGTCTCCGACGAACGTCATTCCCCCGAGGTGCTGGAGGCCGTGACCCGCGTGCCCGCAGCAGACCTGCGCGCCGCGGCGCGACTTTATGCCACGGGCGGCAACTCGGCGATCTACTACGGCCTTGGCGTCACCGAGCATTCGCAAGGCTCCAGCACCGTCATGGCCATCGCCAACCTTGCCATGTGCACCGGCAATGTCGGCCGCCCCGGCGTTGGCGTGAACCCCCTGCGCGGCCAGAACAACGTGCAGGGCGCCTGCGACATGGGCAGCTTTCCGCACGAGTTGCCGGGATACCGCCACCTCTCGGACGGCGAAACGCGGGCCATGTTCGAAAAGGACTGGGGCGTCAGCCTCGATCCCAATCCGGGCCTGCGCATCAACAACATGCTCGATGCCGCGGTCGATGGCACGTTCAAGGCGATCTACATCCAGGGGGAGGACATCCTCCAGTCCGACCCCAATACGCAGCACGTTGCCGATGGCCTTGCCGCGATGGACTGCGTGATCGTCCACGACCTGTTCCTGAACGAAACCGCTAACTACGCCCACGTCTTTTTGCCGGGTTCGACCTTCCTTGAAAAGAACGGCACCTTCACCAATGCCGAACGCCGCATCCAGCCGGTGCGCAAGGTGATGGAGCCGGCCAATGGGCTGGAGGATTGGCAGGTCACACAGGCGCTCGCCAATGCTTTGGGCGCAAACTGGAATTACAGCCACCCCAGCGAGATCCTCGACGAGATCGCCCGCCTGACGGGCAGCTTCGCCGGCGTTTCGTGGGACATGCTGCAGGAACGCGGCAGCGTGCAGTGGCCGGTGAACGAGACCTATCCGGACGGCTCGCCAGTGATGCACATCAACGGCTTCGTGCGCGGCAAGGGGCTGTTCGTGGTCACCGATTACGTCCCTACCGACGAGAAGACCGGACCGCGCTTCCCGCTGCTGCTCACCACCGGGCGCATCCTGTCCCAGTACAACGTCGGCGCGCAGACCCGGCGCACCGCCAATACAGTGTGGCACCCGGAGGACCTGCTGGAAATGCACCCCGTCGATGCGGAGAACCGCGGCCTGAAGGACGGCGACTGGGCGCGGCTCGCCAGCCGCACGGGCGAGACGACATTGCGCGTCACCGTCACCGACCGCGTGGCGCCGGGCGTGGTCTACACCACCTTCCACCACCCGGCGACGCAGGCCAACGTGGTCACCACCGACTTTTCCGACTGGGCCACGAACTGCCCGGAATACAAGGTCACGGCCGTGCAGATCAGCCCCAGCAACGGGCCGACCGACTGGCAGGAAACTTACGAAAGCTGGTCCGAAAAATCGCGCCGCATCGGCAGCGAGCCGGCGATGGAACCCGCCGAGTGAGCCCGATGGAGCACAAGAAGGATACGCACGCCACCCTGGTCCGCATGGTCAACCAGATCGCCAAGAACTTCGTCGCCATCGGGCATGACCGGGCGGTGCTGGCGACGGCGGACCATATCGACAGCTTCTGGGATCCGCGCATGAAGGCAGGCATCTTCGGTGGCGACCGGTCCGGGCTCGACCCCATTGCCGCCGCCGCCATCACTCACCTGGAGCAACACGGCGATCCTGGCCCGCAAACCCGCGCCACGGAATTTGCCAAGAAGGGCGACCTGCACAATTCGGATGCCGGATAGCATCGTCCAGCATGACGCGGATGCAGGGACCCGCGTCATCGCGCGTGGCTGGGTGCCAGAGGTGCCCGTCGCACTGGAATTCAATGGCCTGAGCTACGCCGTGATGATGGCGACGCCCGCCGACCTTGCGGATTTCGCACGCGGTTTCGCCTTGACCGAGGGACTGGCGCGATCGCACGCCGACATTGCCGATATCGCCGTGGCAGAGGTCGACAACGGCTGGATCGTCCGCGCCGCGCTGACCGGACTGGGCATCGACAAGCTGACGGAGCGGGTGCGAACGCGGGTGGCGGAAAGCTCGTGCGGGCTGTGCGGGATCGACAATCTGGAGGCGGTGGCACGCCCCCTGCCGCCCGTCGCCGCGCACACCGCCGTCCAGCCGCCGGCAATCTTCGCCGCGCTTGCTGGCTTGCGCGACCACCAGCCACTTACCCGCGCCACCGGCGCCGCCCACGCCGCCGCCTTTTGCGCGCTTGATGGCACGATCGTCCACGCGCGGGAGGACGTGGGCCGGCACAACGCGATGGACAAGCTGGTCGGCGCGCTGGCAGCCGCCGGCAGCGACCCGGCCGACGGTTTTATCCTGTCGAGCGCGCGCTGTTCCTACGAGATCGTGGAAAAGGCCGTGCGCGCCGGGGCGACGCGGCTCGTGACGATATCCCTGCCGACGTCGATGGCGGTCGATCGGGCGCGGGCGGCGGGCCTTACCCTGTGGTGCCTCGCGCGGGGGGACTCGGTGCTGTGCGTCAACGACGCTGGCCAGTGATCCTGCCGGCTTTCCACGCCTCATCGCGTGCCTGCAACCGATCGACAGGATTTGCCGCCGGTGATTGGACACTGCCCCGGTTTCGTGCGCTGACTGAAGCGATGGACACCACGATCGCCGCCTGGCTGCCGATGCCCCTGTTGGAAAGCCTCGCCGCTTCCCCGTGGGGTCCGTTCGTGCTGCCTGCGTTGATTGCCTCGCTGACCGCAGGGTTCGTGGGGTTCTCCATTCCCGGCACCATCGCGCCGATGTCGTTCATCTCGGGCCTGTTGCTGGGCATCGGCGGCATCCTCGTCGTCGCGCTGGGCGTGCTGGTGGGCAGCCACGTGCTGTTCCTCGCCTCGCGCCGGTGGCTGGCGGGCATCATGCAGGAACGGTTCGGGGATCGGCTGAAGAGCGTCAGCGAGCATCTGGGGCGAAGGGGACCGGTCTATGTCGTCATCGCACGGCTGACCGGTGTGCCGCATGTCGTGGTCACCGCAGGCTGCGCCGCCACGCCGATTACCTCACGCGCCTTTCTGGCCGCCAGCCTGATCGGAATGTTGCCGGCGATCACCCTTGCCCACATGGCCGGCCACGCGCTGTAGCGCCTAGCGACTGATACGAAACACCGCGTGTTCGGCACGCCAGTTGGCGCGCAGGGCTGAAATCTCGCGCCCGCCGGCGAAGAACCAGGCACCCTTCACCGCCACGCCCTTGATGCGAAGCAGATCGCGAAAATCCTCGATGGTGACGTGGTGGATGTTCTCGGTCTCGTACCAGCTGACGGGCAGGTGCCGCACCACCGGCATCCGTCCACCCGCCAGCAGCGCCAGCCGCATCCGCCAGTAGGCAAAGTTGGGAAAGCTGACAAAGGCCTCCGTGCCCACGCGCAACAACTGCTCCAGCACCCAGTCCGGCCGCCGCGCGGTCTGCAAGGTCTGGCTGAGGATGGCGACGTCAAAGGCGCCGTCCGGATAGTCCGCCAGGTCCCGGTCGGCATCGCCCTGCACCACGGAAAGGCCGCGGCCGACGGCCTGTTCCACCGCCAGCGGATCGATCTCGATACCGCGGGCGTCACAGCCCTTGGCATCGCGCAATTCGGCCATCAGCGCGCCGTCCCCGCATCCCACGTCGAGCACGCGCACGCCGTGCGGCACCTGCGCGGCGATCCGGGCGAGGTCAGGGCGCAGCCCGCTCATCCGATGAACCCCCGCACCACCCGGTCGAGCGCCGGCACATCGAGCAGGAAACTGTCGTGGCCGTAGGGCGCGCTCAATTCCACGAAGCTGACCGGCGCGGCCACGGCATTCAGCGCGTGGACCACCTCGCGCATGTCGGCCGTGGTGTAGAGCCAGTCGGTATCGAAGCTGACGAGGCAGAAACGGGTATTGCCCGCCGCCGCGAACGCATCGGCCAGCCGCCCCCCGGCTTCCTCCGCCAGGTCGAAATAGTCCATCGCGCGGGTGATGTAGAGGTAGCTGTTGGCATCGAAGCGGTCGGTAAAGCTGATGCCCTGGTGGCGCAGGTAGCTTTCCACCTGGAAATCGGCGTCGAAGCCGAAGCTCTTGGCCCCGGGCTGTCCATCGCCCCTGGCCTGCAGCCGGCGGCCGAATTTCTCGGTCAGCCCGGCTTCCGAAAGGTAGGTTATATGGGCCGCCATGCGCGCCACGCTCAGACCCTTGTCGGGGCTCGCTCCGCCGTAATAGTCGCCGCCGTTCCACGCCGGATCGGCCATGATCGCCTGCCGCCCCACCTCGTGAAAGGCGATGTTCTGCGCGCTGTGCCGCGCGGTGGTGGCCACGGCCAGCACCCGTGCTGTGCGCTGCGGCCAGTTGGCGGCAAAGCACAGGGCCTGCATCCCGCCCATCGATCCGCCGACCACTGCGTGCAGCACGCCGATCCCCAGGTGATCGAGCAGCGCCACCTGTGCGCGCACCATGTCGCGCACGGTGATGACGGGAAAGCGCATGGCGTGGCGCTGACCGTCGGCCGCCATGCTGGCAGGGCCGGTGGAGCCCATGCAGCTACCCAGCACGTTGGCGCAGATCACGTGGTAGCGTTCGGTATCGATCGGCCTGCCCGGCCCCACCATCCGTTCCCACCAGCCCGGCTTGCCGGTCACCGGGTGCGTGCTGGCGACGAACTGGTCACCCGTCAGCGCGTGGAACACCAGCACCGCGTTATCGCGCGCCGCATTGAGAGTGCCATAGGTCTCGTAGGCGATCTCGACGCCGGCCAGCGCGCGTCCGCTGTCCAGCGCGAGGGGCTGGTCCAGCGTCGCCGCGCGGAAAGAGGCGGTGTCGCGGTTGGTCATGGCGCCGGGTGGTAAGGCATCGCAAAAAGGCGATTGGGCGAGGCGGTGCCTACTGTCAATCGCGCGCGCCAGAGGCTATGCGCCGCACCGGAGACCGATGGCGTGACCGATACCCGACCGCAGATGAAACCCTACGTGGCGGCAATCCACGCCTACGTTCCCGGCAAGAGCACGGGGACCGACGGCAAGCCGCTGATCAAACTGTCGGCCAACGAAAATCCGCTGGGCACCTCGCCCCATGCCCTCGCCGCACGCGATGCCGCGCCCGCGCCGCACCGCTACCCCGATCCGGATTCGGCCGCCCTGCGCCATGCCATCGGCAAGGTTCACGGGCTGGACCCGGCGCGCGTGGTCTGCGGCACGGGTTCGGATGAATTGCTCAACCTCGCCGCGCAGGCCTATGCCGGGCCGGGCGACGAAGTGGTGTTCAGCCGCTTCAGCTTTGCCGTCTATGACATTGCCACGCGCCGTTGCGGGGCGACGCCGGTGGAAGTGGCGGACGCCGATTTCGCCGCCGATGTCGATGCCATGCTGGCGGCGGTAACAGGGCGCACCCGCGTCGTGTTCCTCGCCAATCCGAACAATCCCACGGGGACCTGGCTGCCCGCCGCCGCGGTCGCGCGACTGCACGCCGGGTTGCCGGCCGACGTGCTGCTGGTCATCGACCAAGCCTATGCCGAATACCTCAACGATGGCGTGGACGACGGCGGCCTGGCGCTGGCCGCCGCGCACCAGAACGTGCTGGTGACCCGCACCTTTTCCAAGATCTATGGCCTGGCGGGCGAACGCATCGGCTGGGCCACCGGCGCGCCGCACCTGGTCGACGCGCTCAATCGCATTCGCGGGCCGTTCAACGTCACGCTGGCTGGGCAGGCGGCGGCAGAGGCGGCGCTGGCCGACCAGCAGTTCGTCCGCGATAGCCGCGACCACAACGCCCGCCAGCGCGCCCGCTTCGTCACGGCGATCGAGGCGCTTGGCAACCACGGCCTGCGCGCGGTGCCGAGCGAGGCGAACTTCGTGCTGGTGCTGTTCGAAGGCGCGTTGCAGGCGGCGGATGCTCTCGCCGCCATCGCCGAGGCGGGTTACGCCGTGCGCCACCTGCCCGGGCAGGGCCTTGGCCAGGCGCTGCGCATGACCATCGGCACGGCCGAACAGATGGACGAGATCGCCGCCGCCCTGCGCAGATCGTGCGAACGCGCCGGATGAGCTTCACGCGCGTTGCCATTGTCGGACTGGGCCTGCTCGGCGGCTCTATCGGCCTTGGCGTGCGCGCGCATCGTCACGGCGTTGTCACCACCGGATACGACAGCGATCCGCAGGTCCGCGCGCGGGCACGCGATCTTGGCCTTGTCGGCACGGTGATCGACGATCCTGCCGAGGCGGTGCGCCAGGCCGATCTGGTCATCCTGTGCGTCCCCGTGGGCGCCATGCGGCAGGCGGCCGCCGCCATCGCGCCCGGATTGTCACCCGGTGTGTTGGTAAGCGACGTGGGCTCTGCCAAGCAGGGGGTCGCCCGCGCGCTGGCCGACACGCTGCCCGGCCACACCATCATCCCCGCGCATCCCGTGGCTGGCACGGAGCGATCCGGCCCCGATGCGGGCTTTGCCAGCCTGTTTCACGCGCGCTGGTGCATCCTTACCCCGCCCGATGGCGCGCCTGCCGACAAGGTCGCCGACCTGACAGAATTCTGGCAGGCGCTCGGCAGCACGGTGGAGGTGATGGACGCCGGCCACCACGACATGGTGCTGGCCGTCACCAGCCACATCCCCCACCTCGTCGCCTACACCATCGTCGGCACCGCCAGCGATCTCGAACAGGTGACCCGCAGCGAGGTGATCAAGTATTCCGCCGGGGGTTTTCGCGATTTCACCCGCATCGCCGCGAGCGACCCGACCATGTGGCGCGACGTGTTCCTGCACAACCGCGATGCCGTGCTGGAGATGATGGACCGCTTCATGGGCGACCTTTCGACCATGCGCAGCGCCATCGCGGCAGGCGATGGAGACGCGATGTTCGACCTGTTCACCCGCACCCGCGCGATCCGCCGGGGCATCGTGGAGCAGGGGCAGGATGACGCCCGGCCCGATTTCGGACGCGGCGACCACGACAGGGAGAATGCGGCATGAGCGAGCAGGTGATCGTCAGGCAGGATGGCGGTGTCATGACGCTGCGCCTCAACCGGGCGGACAAGAAGAATGCGCTGACCGATGCCATGTACGGGGCACTGGTGTCGGCCATGGAGCGCGCCGGACAGGATGCCGCGGTGCGTTCCGTCACCATCACCGCAGAGGGTGCGGACTTCTGCGCCGGTAACGACATCGGCGATTTCCTTGCCGCGGGGGAGCGGATCGGGGAAGCCAACGTATTCCGCTTCATCCGCCTGCTCGCCAGCTTCGCCAAGCCGCTGGTCGCCGGCGTGCAGGGCCGCGCGGTCGGCATCGGCACGACCATGTTGCTGCACTGCGATTACGTGGTGGCGGCGGATGATGCGAAGCTGACCACGCCCTTTGCCGCGCTGGGCCTGGTGCCCGAGGCAGCCTCCAGCGTGCTGCTGCCCGCGCGCATTGGCCATGCGCGCGCCTTTGCCATGCTGGCCATGGGAGAGGCGATGGGGGCCGGGGAAGCCCAGCGCCTGGGCCTCGTCAACGCCGTGGTCGCTCCCGAAGACCTCGGCGCGGCGGCGGGTTCCGCGGCCCAGCGCATTGCTGCCCTGCCGCCGGGCGCGATCCAGGCTACCAAGGCGCTGATGCGCGATTCCGCCGTGTTGGGCGCGGTGATGCAGGCAGAAGGCACGGTGTTCGGCGAACGCTTGCAGAGCGAGGAGGCGCGCGAGGCGTTCACCGCCTTCATGCAGAAGCGCGCGCCCGACTTCTCGCGGTTCTAGCTTACCGGGCGCACCTCGCTGCCGCGCGCCCAGGCGATCAGGCGGGGGCGAAACTCCTGCCGCATCTCGCCGTGCTGGTTGAGCGTGCGGCAATGCACCGCAACGGCCGCGCGCCCAGGGCGCGAGCGGGAGGGCACGATGGCCTCGATCGTCGCCTCCACGTGAAGCACGTCGCCGGCCCGCGTGGGTGCCGGCCACGACAGGTCGCCGCCCGCCCCGATCACGCCGTTCGCCAGCGGGATTGCCTCGACCATCAGCCGCATCGTCACCGATGCCGTATGCCAGCCGCTCGCCGCCAGTCCCCCGAAAAAGCTGTCCTCGGCCGCAACGGGATCGGTGTGGAACGGCTGCGGATCGAACTGGCGGGCGTAGGCGATGATCTCCGCCTCGGTCATCGCATGGCTACCGCTGGTGAAGCGGTCGCCGACCTTCAGGTCGTCCAGCCAGAGCTGCCCGCCGGCTGGCTCGCTCACTCTGCCGCCTCCGCGTGGCCTTCCAGGTCAAGCTCGATACCGGCAAGATAGCGTTCCGCGTCGAGCGCGGCCATGCAGCCCGTGCCCGCCGCCGTCACCGCCTGGCGATAGACGTGGTCCATCACGTCGCCGCAGGCGAACACGCCGGGCACCGCGGTCTTGGGCGTGCCGGGCTCGACGACCAGGTAACCGCTCTCGTCGGTTTCCAGCTTGCCCTTGAACAGCTCGGTCGCGGGCGCGTGGCCGATGGCGACAAAGGCACCGTCGGCGGTGATCTCGCTCCGCTCGCCGGTAACCGTGTCGACCAGTTCGAGGTGGCTGAGCTTGCCATCCTCGCCCGCCACGAACCGTTCCACCGCCTTGTTCCACAAGGGCGTGATCTTGGGATGATTGAACAGCCGGGTCTGGAGGATCTTCTCGCTGCGAAGCTCGTCGCGGCGGTGGATCAGGGTCACGTCGTCGGAATGGTTGGTAAGGTAGAGCGCTTCCTCCACGGCGGTGTTGCCGCCGCCGATCACCACGACCTTCTTGCCCCTATAGAAGAACCCGTCGCAGGTGGCACAGGCCGATACGCCCTTGCCGCCCAGTTCCGCTTCGCCAGGTACGCCCAGCCACTTGGCCTGGGCGCCGGTGGAAATCACCAGCACATCGCCCACATATTCGTCGCCGCTGTCACCCTTTGCCCGGAACGGCCCGCCGCTGGCGATGTCGACATCGACCACGGTGTCCCAGATCATCCGCGTGCCGACGTGCTCGGCTTGCTTCGTCATCTGCTCCATCAACCACGGACCCTGGATGACGTCGGCAAAGCCGGGGTAGTTTTCCACGTCGGTGGTGATCGTCAGCTGGCCGCCCGGTTGCAGGCCCTGCACCACGATCGGCTCCATGCCCGCGCGCGCGCCATAGATGGCGGCGGACAGGCCAGCCGGGCCTGAGCCGATGATGAGCATGCGGGTGGTATGGGTGGTCATGGCAGTCGTTTCCTCGCGTCAGGGGACCGACCTAGGAAGCTGCCCGATTCGGTTCAAGCGCGGGAACGCGCGCTATCACCCGCGCGCCGTGCGAAAACGGCCCCGTCCGGCAAGGGACGGGGCCGCATCGGTTACCCGAAGGCAAACAAGGGTCAGATGATGCCGGGCTGCCTGTGCGCGGCGCCCGCCGAGGTCGACGGATCGCGCGACAGGTCACCCTTGTCCGCTGCCCGCTTCACCAGGTAACCTGCGCCCAATGCGCCCAGCAGGCCGACGAAGCCCAGTCGCCGGGCGACGGGAATGGCCAGCGCGCCAAGTATGGCACCGCTGGTTCCGCTTACGCCGCGCGCCGCGTTGCCTGCGGCCGCACCTGCGGCAGCGCCGATAATCTTGCCAATCATATGAATTCTCCTTTGCCCGTCCAACGTCTGGAACGCGAAAGCGTTTCCTGCCTGAACACGGCGCTAAGACCGGGATGTGCGGGCGCGGTGCGTGTTATATCCGCCCCGGCACCAGGCACGTAAGCGGACTTAACATTTCATGGTTTGACCGTATGTTGGAAACGCTTTACGCGCCGCCGGAACAAATGGGGAAACGAGTGCGGACCGAACTATTCCTTAAAGGCCGCTTGCGTCACGAGCTTCGTGAAGAAGAAAAGCAGGCACTGGAAAACGCAATTGCCGGCACCATCGAACTGCGACCCCGCACCACGCTGGTGGAACGCGGCGAACGCGTCGATTATTCATACTACCTCATCGAGGGCACGATGCTGCGCCACCTCGACGATAAGCGCGGCGCGCGCCAGTTGGTGGGGCTGAACGTCAGCGGCGACTTCGTCGACCTGCACAGCTTCGCGATGAAGCGGCTCGATCACAACGTCGCCTCGCTCGATCGCGCCCTCCTGGCCAAGGTGCCGCACAAGGCCATCGCCGGGCTGGTGGACAAGTTCCCCCATATGGCGCGGGCGCTGTGGTTCTCCACCCTGCTCGATGCGGCGATGCACCGCGAATGGATATTCCGGCTGGGGCGCCTCAACGCCGAAGGGCGCATCGCGCACCTGATCTCGGAAATCGTCGCACGCCTCCGGTTCGTCGACCAGTACGACGGTCGCAACCTTCCCGTTCCCCTGTTGCAGCGCGACTATGCCGAGGCTTGCGGCATCACCTCGGTCCATGCCAACCGCTCGTTCAAGAACCTGCGTGAACGCGGTATCCTCAATCCCCGGGGCGATGGCCGGATCGAGATCCTGGACGAAGACGCGCTCCACCGGCTGGGCGAATTCGACGGCGATTATCTTTACGGCGAGGGCGACCTGGCCCTGGAATCGCTGGCAGACCGCTGAGCGAGGGTCACTTCGTACAAGGCTGCAATTGCGCTCGCCATGCGCGCGGCGGTGAACCGCTCTTCGAACCGCTGCCTGATCACCTGGCGGTCGAGGGCAAGGACCTGGGGCAGGCGGGCGACCGCCTCGGCCAGGGTGGCCACGACGATGCCCGTCACCCCGTCCTCGACCACTTCGGGCACGCTGCCCCTGTTCCAGGCGATGACCGGGGTGCCGCAGGCCATGGCTTCGATCATGACCAGACCGAACGGCTCGGGCCAGTCGATCGGGAACACCAGTGCGGCGGCATCGCCCAGGAATGGCTGTTTCTGCGCATCGGTGATGCTGCCCACATGCACCACGTCCGGGGATAGTAGCGGCGCGACGACGCGATCGAAATAGGCGGGGTTGCCGGGATCGATCGGCCCCGCCAGCCTGAGCGGGAGGCCCACCTCCCGCGCCAGCGCAATGGCCCGGTCAGGGCGCTTCTGATCCGTCATCCTGCCGATGAAGGCGAGGTATCCCCCTTCTCCCGAGCCCACGGCATAGCGCGCCTCTGGCAGCCCGTGATGGACCACGCCGGCAAGGCTAGCAGCGGGCACCGCCGCGGCCTGGCTGGCGGAAATCGCTATCACCCGCTCGTCCGGAAAGGCGGCGAAGTGTTCGCGATGATCCGCTTCGTCGGCGCGCCAGTGGATCGTGCGAAAGGTGGGCAAGCCCAGCGCCGCGCATACGCCGCTGGCATGGGCGGAGCCATGCAGGTGCACGACATCGAAGCCGGGCAGATGGCGCAGCAGATCGCTGATCTGGCGGGCCTCGAGCTCGGCCGGAAATCCGGGCGGCAGCGCGCTCTGCGCCTCTCGCTGATGGGCAGCCAGCGATGGATACGCCCCGATCACGCGAACACCGCCCAGCGCGCTGTCAGCAGGACCGAACAGCACCGGCTCGTGACCCATGGCCAGCTGCGCGGTCGCAAGGTCGGCGATCACTCTCTCGGTGCCGCCGTAAGCGAGCGGGGGCACCGGGTAAATCACCGGCGCAACGTGAGCTATACGCATGAAGATAACATTCTTTGTCTGGAATTACAGGAACCTGATCGTTTCGCAGAGACTGGTCCTTTGAGAAAGGCCATTCCTCCATGTTCATCTGCCACGTCGCCTTGCAGGGCTGCCTGACGCTCGACGACGTACCCTACGGAATCACGGCGGATACCGGTGGCCACATCAAGTATCTTCTCGAACTCGCCAGCCACAGCGCGCGCGATCCTGCCGTGGAGCGCGTGGACCTGGTCACCCGCGGGTTCTGCGACGGCAAGCTGGGCGCCCGGTTCGCGTCCGGCTATGGTGAACGGTCTGGCAAGCTTCGCCTCGTCCGCCTGGCCGATGCCGACCCGGCCTACCTTCCCAAGGAACGCCTTTTCGAGCAGCACGAAGCACTGGTCGATGCCTTTCTCGGCTATCTCGACGGGCTGGAGCGGCTGCCCGACCTGATCCACGCGCACTACGCCGATGCCGGCGTGCTCGCCCGCGCGGCGCAGGAGCGGCGGGGCATTCCCTACATCTTTACCGGCCATTCGCTCGGCGCAGTCAAACGGCAGGCCAACGGCGCAACGGACGAGGGTCTGGAACGTCGCATCGCGACGGAGGAACACGCGCTGGCCAGGGCCGACGCGGTCATCACCAGCTCGCGGGACGAAGCCGAGGCGCAGTATGCGCATTATCGGTCCATAAAGGCGGGGCGCATCCGCGTCATCCCGCCCGGCTGCGAACTGAGCCGGTTCGAGGGTGGCCAGCCGAGCGACAAGGTGCGCGCCGCCATCGCCCAGTTCCTGCGCGATCCGGCAAAGCCCATCATGCTCGCCATCGCGCGTCCCGTGCACAAGAAGAACCTCGTGGGGCTGGTGGAGGCCTATGCCGCGGACCCGGCGCTGCAGGCGATGGCGAATCTTGTCATTGTCGCCGGCTGCCGCGACCAGCTCGACGCGCTCGAACCGGAATGCCGGGAGGTGTGCGAGGCGCTGTTGCGGGCAGTCGATGCCCACGATCTGTATGGCCGTGTCGCCTATCCCAAGACGCACGATCCCGAAGACATTCCATCCTATTACGCCCTTGCGCGCGAAAGCGGCGGGGTGTTCGTCAACCCCGCGCTGAACGAACCCTTCGGACTGACCCTGCTGGAGGCGGCGGCGGCGCGCCTGCCGGTGGTGGCCACCGACAGCGGCGGGCCGAACGACATCATCGAACGGTGTCGCAACGGCCTGCTCGTCTGCCCGAAGAACCCGGAAGCCATCGCACAGGCGTGCCGCACCATCATCGGCGATCGCCGGCGCTGGATTCGCTTCGCATCGGCTGGCGCCACGGCGGTGGCCGCCTACGACTGGAAGGCACATTGCGCGGTCTACCACCGTCTCGTCCGCAGTCTCGTCGCCGAACAGCGGCCGGCCCTAAGATGGGAGCGGATGCTGACCTGCGACATCGACAATACCCTGCTGGGCGACCGCGCGGCCTTGCAGGACTTTCTGCACTGGCAGCGTGAGCGGCGCGAAACGATCGCGCTTGGCATCGCCACCGGTCGCAGCTTCCACAGCGCGCAATCGATCCTCGCCAGCGAAGGCGTGCCCGATCCCGACGTTGTCATCAGCAGTGTCGGCACGCGTGTGCACTGGTACGACCGCGCGCGCCGATGCTTTGTCGAGGATGAAGCATGGACCGCCCGCGTGACAAGAGGCTGGGACGATGCCGCCATCCACGCAACCGCCGCCCGGCTCGGCCTGCGCCCGCAGGGCCCGCTCGAGCAATCGGCCGGCAAGGCCAGCTTCTTTCTCGACGACATGGATCCGGCGCTCCTGGCGCAACGCTTTGGCGAGGCTGGATTGTTCGTGGAAATCGTCTCCAGCCACGGCAAGTATCTCGACGTTCTGCCGCAGGGCATCGGCAAGCACGCCGCGGTGCTTTACGTGGGCGAGCGCCTTGGCCTGACGCAGGCACGCATCGTCGTCGCCGGCGACAGCGGCAACGATCGCACCATGCTGCGTGCCTGCCCCCATCCCATCGTGGTCGGGAACTGGAGCGACGGGCTGGGCGACGATCCGGCGCTGTCCCACGCCTACATCGCCTCTGCCACCCATGCCGGCGGCGTACTGGAAGGTGTGCGCCATTTCGAGGCGTCGGGCACGTGGTAGCCTATCGCCCGGTATCAGTGCTGACACTCGTCCGCGGGCGACAGGCGCATCTCGATCATCTGGTGGCGGGGCTGCTGTGTCAGACCACGCAACCGGACGAACTGGTGATCGCCTACATGCAGGACGAGCCCCCGCACCTCCCCGCCGCGCTGCCTTTTGCCGTACGCCTGATACAGGTTGCGGGTGAGCCCATGCCGCTGGCCCTGGCGCGCAATCGTGCTGCCGCGGCGGCAACGGGGGAGGTGCTGGCCTTTCTCGATGTCGATTGCATTCCCGATCCCGAATTCGTGCGCCGCGGGCGCGAGGCAACCGGCGAATTTCCTCACGGCGTCTTTCTGCCCGAGGTGCGTTACCTTCCGGCCAACTCCGGCGGCTGGACGACAGCGGACGGGGCCGAACCCGACTACGCGCACCTCCGCCACGAAAGCATACGTCATCCCAGCAAGCCCGACCTTGCCGGATGCACGGTGGCGCCGATCGATGATTTCGGCGAGCTGTGGGGCCTGGCCTTCGTCCTCACCGCCGATTGCTGGCAGGCGGCCGGCGGAATGGACGAAGGCTATTGCGGCTATGGCGCGGAGGAGACCGATTTCGGACGCCGTCTGGAAGCCGCTGGCGCGCGGCTGTTCTGGCTGGGCGGGACGGTCTGCTTCCATCAGCACCATCACGTCCACAAACCGCCGCTGCAACATTTCGAATCGATCGTGCGCAATGCCCGGTTGTTCCACGATCGCTGGGGAACGTGGTGCATGGATTACTGGCTGGATGATCTCGCCCGGCGCGGCCTGATCGCGCGAAACGAGGACGGGCTGTCGGTGCTGCGCCATCCCCTGCCCGCCGAGATCGCCGCCACGCGCCAGGGGCCCGACGTCCTGTTCAGCTGAGGTATCGGCGCTTTATCGGGCTTCTGCCCACAGCCGCCGCGCCTCGCCCTCCAGCCAGTGCGCGGCCTTTTGCGCGGCATTGTCGTCATGCAGGGCGGCAAGCCTTGCCGGATCGAGCGCGTCGGTCGCAGCCAGCGCACGCTGCCATTCCGGGATCGAGGCAGGCCAGGTGGCAAGGTGGACCGCCGCGCCCACGCGGGCCAGTTCGGCCGCCTTGGCCTGCTGCTCATCGAAATAGCGCCATTCCGGGATGCACAGGAAAGGCCGTCCCACTCGGGCGATTTCATGCACCGTGTTGTCTCCGGCAGAAGCGACGACGCGGTCCGCGGCGCACAGATAGTCCGTAAGATTGTCCACCCAGCCGAGTTCCCGCAGGTTGCCAAAATCCGTCTCGTGCCCCTCGCGATGGACCGGTCCGGCCACCAGCCACAGCGCCTCTGGCTCGGCCCGTGCCGCCACCGTCAGCGGAGCGTAGGGCGTGCCCGATCCGCCACCGCCGGCAACGACCACGGTGATCGGCCGGTCGACGGGCAGGCCCAGGCGCTTGCGCGCCTCGTCGCGGGGCACGATTGCATCGCTGGTGGTGCACAGGCCGCCGCTATAGAACGTGCGCTCGCGCGCCCAGTCGGGATAGTCGTCCTGCTCTATCGCCTCGTCAAAAGGCGCCAAGATGCCGGTGCAAACCTCGTAACCTGCCAGGTGTCCGGGATCGGAGCGGTCCCCGTGCATGCGGATGGTGACCGCAGGCACACTCATGATCCGGGCAAGGATGGCGATTTCGGCCGATACGTCGACCACGAACAGCGCGGGATCGCTGGCTCGCAGTGTCTCGGCGATGCGGCCCATGTGCTCGCGCATGGCGTCCACCCCCAAGGGCACGCAATGCAGCAGCGATGGGGTGGGCTGATCGTGCAGGGCAGCGGTGCGGGACGGCGCGCCGATCATGTTGGGCAGTTCCACCATCCGGGCAGGCCGTGCGATACCATCGAACTGGGCCGGGGCTGCGGTCAGGACGATCATCTCGCGCTCAGGCGGCAAGTGGCGCGCGATGGCCTTGATGCGGTTGGCGTGGCCGCGCCCCTGGTGGTGGGCGAAGAACACGATCGGCCCCCCGGACGCGCCATCCCCCCGGCCCGCGCTCATGCCGGTTTCGCGCAATTGGTTGCCGAAGTCCGGAGGACAGGGGCTGGGTGCGACGTGAGGAACGGAGGAATCATCAACGCACAACCTGGGATGACGTTTTGCGGCCCTCGGGCGGTTCCGAACGCAGGAGGTAACGGTAAACACCCCACAGGTTGATGCCGAGCAGGCAGACGTTCTGCCAGCCGATACCTTCTGCGTCCTCGCCGAGGAATCCCCAGGCGATGAGCGCTATCGAAGCGGTGACGAACAGCACGAAGGCCCAGCCCGTCACGCGGCGCGAAACGTCCGTCGCCACGATGCCTGCGGCTACCACCGCCGCGATGGCGCCATACCATTGCAGAACGTCGAGCATCAGGCCTTTTCCACCCGGTAATCGATCGGCTTGAAGCTGCCGCCGTTGGAGGCATAGGCCGAGCAGGCGGTCAGCCCGATCACCAGGTCCATCTCCGCGCGCAGGCGGATGAAATCCCCCGCCTTGCTGGTCGGCGGATCGACCGACAGTCGCCCGTCGGGCTTCACCGGAACGTTCATGAACACGTTGAAGGCGACCGGGATCGCATCGGGGACCACGCCGTAGGGAGCCAGCGCCTCGGCCAGGTTGCCGAAGCATCCCCGGTGAAGCGGCTTGTCGGGGTAGAAGTGGCGAAAGGTATCGACCGAGCATGGCGTGAGGAGGAAATCGTGCACGCCGACGGTGTCCTCCTCGATCTCCAGCATCACGTTCGACCGGTTCGACCACAGCTTGGCTCCGGTGGTAAGAAGCGTCGTTTCCTCGTAATCGAAGGTGCGGCCGTTGGAGATGATCTCGCCAGCGTCGCTGGCGGAAACCGCCAGCAAGTCGCTGACCTGCCCGCCTTCGGGATCGATCACTACCAGCGCATCGCCCCGCGCCAGTTCGATGGCAACGCCGGTGCGCGGCGCGATGCGCGCGGTCATCTGGTCCTCGGGTCGGAAAAGGGGCACTGCCAGTCGGCATCCACCTTTCGTCCGCTATACTGGCGGGCCTCGCTCGCCTCACCATGACGCGCCAGCATCGGGTTGATCGATCCGTCCAACTGCTCATCGCGCTTGAGGATGGTCTTGCGCATGCGTTCGTATTTCTGTTCCTCACGCAGGCGTTCGAACTGGTCGTGCAGGTTGAACACCAGCGTGGGATAGGGCGCGCGGCGCGCCTGGCGCGAAGCGTTGGGATGCAGGCCGACGACGAAGTAGGCCTGGGTACCGAAGCTCAGCGAAAAGTGCGGATCGCCCGGATCGCTGCTGACATCGGGATTGTAGGGTTGGCCGCGCCAGCCGTCCTTGTCGGTCAGCGATTGCAGCCTTTCCCACATGGCTTTTTCGAACGCCGCCTCGTCAAGGTCGACCGGTCCCGAGAACACCACCGCCAGGCTGCGCAGCCCGCCTGGGTCGCGCAGATACTGCTGGCTCCAGTCGAGCAACTGGTGGTGGATGGCGACATCGTCCCAGGCGCTGGTCAGGCTCCACCCGGTGACGATATTGAGCTTCCCCGTGGCGAGCGCCGACTTGGCACCAACGCATGGAAAATCGTGTTGGGACACGTGCGCACGCAGCGATCGTTCGAGCTTCGCATGGTCCACGCCATCCGGCCGCCCCGTAGTTTTCAAAGCTTCCGGCATGGCAGTGGAGCGACTGGCGGCCCGAACCGTTCCCCCAGATAACTTTGTTTGCATATCTGGCCGCGCCCCTGGGCCGTGGCCGAAGGTCACCTTTGCTCCGCCGACAGGTTCGCCTCAGGCCTCCAGGTCGCGCAGGATGTCGGCTGTCCAGTTCTGGATGTTCTGGTCGCGCACGCATTCAAACATCGGCCTCCACCGGGCGATCCGCTCGTCCAGCGGCATGTCCAACGCGTCGCGGATGGCAGAGGCGATATCGTCGGGGCTGTGCGGATTGATCAGCAACGCGTCGTCCAGTTGCTGTGCGGCCCCGGCAAAGCGGCTGAGGATCAACACGCCCGGATCGCCGGGATCCTGCGCGGCCACGTATTCCTTGGCCACCAGGTTCATCCCGTCGCGCAGCGGCGTGACGAGGCCGATCTTGCTTGCGCGGTAGACGCCGATCAACTCGGCAAGCGAATGGCCCTGGTTAACGTAGCGCACCGGCACCAGGTCGACCCGGCTCAGCGCGCCGTTGATCTGTCCGGTCTTCTGTTCGAGCAGGGCGCGAATCTGCTGGTACGATCCGATCGCCTCGCGGCTGGGCGGGGCGATCTGGATGAACACCAGTTCGCCCACCCGATCGGGATTGCGATCGAAGAACCGCGCGACGCCGTCCATGCGTTCGGGCAGGCCCTTGGAATAGTCCAGCCGGTCCACGCCGATCATCGCGGTGCGTCGGCGCGTGCTGGACAGCACCCGCTGGGCCATCTGCCGCGCCTCCCCGGTTTCTGCCAGCGCGCGCAGGTGATCGAAATCGATGCCGATGGGATAGGCCCGGGCAATCGTCGTGCGGCCTTCCACGGTCACCGCACCGGTCGTCTCGTTGACCTCGGCGCCCAGTTCGGCGCGGCAGTAGTGCTGGAAGCTGGTCAGCCATTCGTCGCACTGGAAACCGACGACATCGTAATCGAGCAGTGTGCGCACCAGCCGCTGGTGGAACGGCAACGAAACCAGCAGCCGCGTCGGCGGCCAGGGAATGTGCAGGAAAAAGCCCATGCGGTTCCTGATGCCGCGCCGGCGCAGGTTCTGGCCCAGCGGGATCAGGTGATAATCGTGGACCCAGACAATGTCGTCCGGCCCCACCAGCGGTGCCACGGCGGCCGCGAAGCGTTCGTTTACACGTTCGTATCCGCGGCCCGTCTCCAGCTCGAACTTGGTCAGGTCGAGGCGATAGTGAAACAGCGGCCAGATCGTTTCGTTAGCATAACCGTTATAGTATTCCTCGACATCCTGCGGCGAGAGATCAATGGTGGCAAAGGTCACGCTGTCGCGCGTCTGCATGGCGGGCGCGGCAGAGGGGTCCTCGTGCTCCTGCCCCGACCAGCCGAACCACAGCCCGCCCCGCGCCTTCAGCGCCGCATCCAGCGCGCCCGCCAGCCCGCCCTGCGCGCCCGCGGCGCCGTGTGCGCTCGGCAGGGCTACGCGGTTGGAGATGACGACGAGCCGGCTCACCGCACGGTGTTCCAGTTTTTCGACAGCAGCCCGGCACAGTTGATTACGCCGACCAGCGAATAGGTCTGCGGGAAGTTGCCCCACAGTTCGCCGGTCTCAAAGTCCATGTCTTCCGAAAGCAATCCCGATCGCGTCGTATGGCCGAGCATCGTGACGAACAGTTCGCGCGCTTCGGCGGTCCGGCCGCTGCGGGCCAGCGCGTCGATCAGCCAGAAGGTGCAGATGTTGAAGGCAGTCTCCGGCGCGCCGAAATCGTCTTCCTTGGCATAGCGCAGCATGTGCTCGCCGCGGCGGAGCGCCTTTTCCACCTCGGCAAAGGTCGAACGGAAGCGCGGATCGTCCGGCTCGCAGAACCTGAGCTCCACCAGCTGGAGCAGGCTTGCGTCAAGGTAATCGCTTTCGAAGCTGGCGCCGTAGTGGCCGCCCTCGGGCGTCTCGACCCAGGCCTCCCGGTCGATCGTCGCGCGGATGGTATCGGCCCGCTCCTGCCACAGGCTGGCGCGGTCCGCCTTGCCGAGATGGTCGGCCACCCGCGCCAGCCGGTCGCACGCGGCCCAGCTCATCGCCGCGGAATAGGTGTGCACTTCCTGCCGGGTGCGGAATTCCCACAGTCCGGCGTCGGGCTGATCGTGCATCGCCCAGGCCATCTCTCCGACCTCTTCCAGGCTGGCGAAATCGCGATCGTCGGCCATGCGCAGCAGCCGCCGGTCGAAAAAAGCCTGCGCGGTCGGCATCACGATCTGGCCATAACAGTCATGCTGGATCTGGTGATAGGCAGCATTGCCGATCCGCACCGGCCCCATGCCGCGATAGCCGGCGAGGGCATCGGCCGTCCGCTCCGTCAGCTGCGCTTCGCCCATGACGGAATAGAGCGGCTGGATCTGCCCGCCGCGGGCATCGGCGATGATGTTGCGCAGGTATGCCAGGTACTTTTCCAGCACGTCGAGCGCGCCCAGCCGGTTCAGCGCCTGGACGGTGTAGTACGAATCCCTGATCCAGCAGTACCGGTAGTCCCAGTTGCGCTGGCTTCCGGGCGCTTCGGGTATGGAGGTCGTGAGCGCGGCTACGATCGCGCCGGTTTCCTCGTGCTGGCACAGCTTGAGCGTGATGGCGCAGCGGATGACCTCGTCCTGCCATTCCAGCGGCGTTGCCAGGCCGCGCACCCACAGCTGCCAGTACTTGCGGGTCTGCTCCTCCATCTGCCGCAGTTCGGAGCGGATGTTGCCGGAAAAGGGCTCGTCCGGTCCGAAGAAGAAATGTTGGTCGCTTTCCACCCGGTAGGCCTTGCCCGCCAATGCAGTGCCGACCGGGGCATCGGTGCTCAGCCGCAGCGGCGTATCGCCGGTCAGGAAGCGCACGTGGTTGGTGCCACTTGTGGTTTCGGCCAGATGCTCGCCATGACCGTGCATCGGTGACAGCGTCACCTTCAATCGCGGAGCACCGGCGACGGGGCGAACGATGCGCACGAAGGCGACGGGGCGGTACATGCGGCCCGACCGTTCGAACCGGGGGCAGAAGTCGGTGATCTCCACCGCGCTGCCGTCCTTCGCCTCCAGCCGGGTAACGAGGATGGGCGTATTGCGCACGTAATGCTGGCTGGAAGAAACCTGGTCCTCGATTTCAAAGCGCCAGACACCGGCATCCCGGCGTTCGCCATTCAGCAGCGCGCAGAACACCGGGTCGCCGTCGATCCGTGGCACGCATCCCCACACCAGCCCTGCCCGCTCGTCCAGCAGCCCCGATACCTGGCAGTTGCCGATCGGCCAGAGTTCGAGCGAAGGCTGCATCGTCACGTTCCTATCCATGCAAAGACGGCGGCCGGGTCCGCCAGGTGATAGCGCGCGCCCCGGGACGGCCGCTCACCCACCGCCACGCCAAAGCCGCCCATCGCGGTGCAGGCGGCAAAACCGTCTTCATCGGTCACGTCGTCACCGATGAAGACAGGCGTGGTGCCGGCAAAGGGCTCTGCGGCCATGATGGTGCGCACGGCCGCCCCCTTGTCCGCCCCCGGCACGGCAATCTCGGCCACGCACTTGCCGTGCTTCAGCGTCAGAGCGAACCTGTCGGCAAGATCGCCCAGGAACTGTTGCGCGCGCTCCTCCCACTCAGGCCTGCCGCGCCAGTGCAGGGTTGCCCCCAGCGGCTTGACCTCGTGGATCAGCCCGGCATTGCCCGCAAACGCGGCGACTTCGTGCAGCACGGCGGCGGGGACGGCTCCGATCGAGTGGATCGGATCGCCCGGCGCAAGGCGCACCTCGCCGCCGTGCGATCCGGCGCAGGCGTTTGCCAGCGGGCCGCAATGCCGCTCCAGATCGGCGATCGCCCTGCCGCTGACGATCGCCAGCCGCCCGCCGAGCCTGTTGGCCAGGTCGGCCAGCGATGACCCGATGCCCGCGGGCACCGCGATAGCGCCGGGCGCCGCCGCGATGGGCACCAGCGTGCCGTCGAAGTCGAGGAAGAGCGATACCGGCCCATCGCGCAGCAGACCCGCCAGATCCGGCGGGGAAGGCAGTGGAGATGCGTCGGCCATCGCCCCGACATAGGGGTTGAGGCCCTACGGTCAACGGCGGGCCCGGTTATCGGCCCGCGATCAGGCATGGCGGATGGACGACGCCCTATTCGCGGACAGGGCGGCGGGAATCGCCGGCCCGGTGCAAGCGGACGTTGACGAGATGGCCCGGCCGGGAGCAGGGTCGGGCCGGCGCGGTCGATGACGCGACCAGTAGATTCCACGGCCAGCAGAACCCAAGGACAGACCAGATGGCGCAGCCTCCCGACCGTTTCGATACCATCACCCGCCGCAACCTGATGAAGGGCGGCGCGGCCGGTGCGGCGCTGTTGCCGGTGGCACGAACGGCGCGCGCACAGGACGCCGCGGTAGCGCCCACCGCCGAAGTCGCGCGGCAGACGATGCCCGTCACGCTCGACATCAACGGGCAGCGCCGCGACCTTACCATCGACACCCGCTCCACCCTGCTCGACGTATTGCGCAACGATCTGGAACTGACCGGGTCCAAGAAAGGCTGCGACCACGGCCAGTGCGGGGCCTGCACGGTCCACGTCGACGGGCAGCGGCAGCTATCGTGCCTGACGCTGGCGGCGCAGGTATCGGGCCGGCGGATCACCACGATCGAGGGGCTGGGCACGGAAAGCGCGCTGCACCCCATGCAGCAGGCGTTCGTCGATAACGACGCGTTCCAGTGCGGTTACTGCACGCCGGGTCAGATCATGTCGGCAGTGGCCTGCGTTACCGAAGGCCATGCGAACGACGATGCCGAAATCCGCGAATACATGTCGGGCAACCTGTGCCGCTGCGCCGCCTACCCCAATATCGTCGCCGCGGTGAAGCAGGCGCGCACGACCATGGAGAGCTGAGAGATGCGTCCTTTCCATTATTCCCGCCCCACCTCCGCCGTCGAGGCGGTGGCCGATTTCGCGGACGGGGGCATGTACCTGGCCGGTGGCACCACCCTGGTCGACCTGATGAAGCTGGACGTGCTGCGCCCCACGCGGCTGGTCGATGTCTCCATGCTGGAAAACGGCCGGTACGATTTCATCGACTGGGATGGTGACGCGCTGCGCATCGGCGCCCTGACACCGATGGCGAAACTGGCCGACGACAACCGCGTGCGCCGCAAGGTGCCGATGCTGTCGGATGCGCTGTGGCTGGCCGCCAGCCCGCAGATCCGCAACGTGGCCCGCATCGGCGGCAACGTGCTGCAACGCACGCGCTGCGCCTATTTCCGCGATACCAGCTACGATCAGTGCAACAGGCGCCAGCCCGGATCGGGCTGCGCGGCGCTGGATGGCGGCGTGACCCGCACCCACGCGGTGCTGGGCACGTCGGAGGCGTGCATCGCGAAATATCCCGGCGATTTCGCCCAGGCGCTGATCGCGCTCGACGCGGTGGTGGAAGTGCTCGGCAAGGACGGTCCGCGCGCGATCCGCTTTGCCGAATTGCACCGCCGCCCCGGCGACCGGCCCGACCTGGAAACCACGCTGCGGCCCGGCGACTTCATCGCGGCGTTCGCCATCCCCGATGCCGATTTTCCGCGGTCCAAGTATCTCAAGATTCGCGACCGGGAATCCTACGCCTACGCGCTGGCCTCCACCGCGGCGGCGCTGAAGATGCGCGGCGACACCATCGCCGACGTGCGTATCGGCCTTGGCGGCGTGGCGACCGTGCCCTGGCGCGCGAGCGAGGCCGAGGCGGCGCTGCGCGGCGGTCCGCTTGACGAGGCGCGCCTGCAACGGGCCGCCGACATCGCCTTTGCCGGCGCGTCGACGACGGAAGAGAACGCCTTCAAGGTCGAACTGGGCAAGCGCACGATGGTTCGCGCCCTGCTCGATATCGCGCAGATGGGGAACTGAGCATGGCACAAGATTACGATCCCGCACCCCAGCCGGGGCGCAACATGGGCCAGCCTATCACCCGCTACGAAGCGGTGCAGAAGGTGACCGGCGCGAAGATCTATGCCGACGACCTGCCGGTGCCGGGCCGGGCGGCCTATGGCTGGATGGTCACCAGCACGATCGCCAGGGGCCGCATCACCGGCATCGACGATGCCGCCGCGCGCGCCGTGCCGGGCGTGCAGCTGATCATGACGCACGAGAACCGCCCGCCGCTAAGCCCGCTGGCAACCTTTGCCGGCGGCGGCCTGGCGATCACCAGCGTGGCGCCACTCGCCGGGCCGGAAATCCATCACGACGGTCAGCCCATCGCGCTGATCGTGGCCGACAGTTTCGAAGCCGCGCGCGAGGCATCGTTCAAGCTCGCCGTCACCTACGCCGCCAGCACGGCGACCGCGACCTTCGGCGATCCCGGCGCCACAGAGCGCAACGTCGCCGATATCAACCCCATGTTCGAACCCATCCGCCACAATGACGCGGCGGCCGCGCTTGCCGGGTCGGCGCACACGGTCACGGCGGAATACCGCACCCCCATCCAGCACCACAATCCGATCGAGCTGTTCTCGACCACGGCATACTGGGACGGCGGAACGCTGGTCCTGCATGAGCCGAACCAGTTCGTCTGGGGTCTGAAGCACGCCGCGGCCGAGCAACTGGGGATCGATCCGGACAACGTCCGCGTGAAGTCACCCTTCGTGGGCGGCGCCTTCGGCTCCAAGGCAGCGGTGACGCACCGCACTGCCCTTGCCGCGCTCGCCGCGCGCCAGCTGGGCCGTCCGGTGAAGCTCGTTGCATCACGCGACCAGGGCTTCACCCATTCCGGCCACCGGCAGGAAACGCGCCAGGCCGTGCGGCTGGGCTGCGATGCGCAGGGGCGGCTGACCGGATACGAACACAAGCAGTGGGAATTCACCGCGCGCAGCACGCCGTATCAGAACGGCGGGCTGGAAAAGACCGCGGCGATGTATGCCTTCCAGGCCGTGCACACGGACAACTACATCGTCCAGGGCGATCGCAACGTGCCCACCTTCATGCGCTCGCCTGCCGAAATGCCGACAGTCTATGCGCTGGAGGCGGCGATGAACGAGCTTGCCGCGGCGGCCGGGATCGATCCCGTCGAGTTCCGCAAGCGGAACGACACCCGCATCGATCCGGTGGCAGGCGTGCCCTACACCAGCCGCAGCCTCAACGAATGTCTGGACGCTGCCGCCGAACGGTTCGGCTGGTCGCGCCGCAACCCGGCGCCGCGCTCCATGCGCGACGGGGAATGGCTGATCGGCTGGGGCTGCGCGATGGCGATGTATCCCACGCTGATGATGCCTTCCACCGCACGCCTGACGGTGCGCCGGGGCGGCACCGCCACGATCGAGGTAGCCGCGCACGATGTCGGCACCGGGTGCTACACCATCGCCACCCAGGCCGCGGCGGAGCGGCTGGGCATCGCGCCCGGGCGCATCACCGTGCGCATGGGCGACAGCCGCCTGCCGCCCGGGCCCATCGCCGGCGGCTCGGTCACCACCGCCAGCCTCACCAGCGCCATCGTCGACGCCTGCAACCGGATGGCCGAGACGCTCGGCGTCGACAATGCGACCGATCCGGCCGCTTTTGCCGCGGCGATCGCCGGCATGGATCGCCCGGAAGCCGAGGTGGTCGGCGCCTGGTTCCCCGCCGGTATGGACCAGTCTTCGGTAGAGGCGCTGTACGAAGGCGGTGTGCGGATCAGCGGCGGCACCACGGCTGATCGCGCCATGTATGCCTTCGGGGCCGAGATGGTCGAGGTGCGCATCAACGAGCGGACCCGTGAAATCCGTGTGCCACGCGTGGTCGGCGCCTTTGCCGCGGGCCGCATCATGAACACCCGCACCGCGCACAGCCAGTACCTGGGCGGGCTGATCTGGGGCATCGGGTCGGCGCTGCACGAAGCGACCGAGATCGACCACAAGCGCGCGCGCTACGTCAACGACAACATCGCCGAATACCTGGTGCCGGTGAATGCCGATATTGCCGACATCGACATCATCATGGTCCCGGAAGTCGACAACCAGATCAATGCACTTGGCGTGAAGGGTATCGGCGAGCTTGCCAACGTCGGAACGCCCGCCGCGATCACCGACGCGATCTGGCATGCCACCGGCATCCGCGTGCGCGACCTGCCGGTGCGGATCGAGGACCTGCTCTGACGGTGGACGCGTGCCCGGCCAGGCAGCCTGCACGGCATGACTGGCCGGAAGCGCGCCCCAACGGCGGCGGTCATCGCGATGCACCGGGGACGGTTCCCCGTGTCTGGAACGGATCGGTCCTGCAACCGTATTAACAAATGTCGTTCCACAAGGCGGAGAGACCGCCTTCAAGGAACATCCCCATGCAATCGGCCCAAGCAATCGTCCTCGTCGTCGAAGATGAGGTCCTGATCCGCATGGATGTGGTCGATCAGCTCAGCGCGCTGGGTTATTCGATCATCGAGGCGTGCAATGGCCGCGAGGCACTGGAAGTGGCGCAACAATACGAGGCGATCGACATCCTCTTCACGGACATCGATATGCCCGGTGATGTCGACGGCCTCACCCTCGCCCATGAAATCCGCGCATCGCGGCCGGAAATCGGGATCATAGTGACCTCGGGCAAACCGCTGCTCGGCGAAGCCCGCCTGCCCGAAGGCTCACGCTTCTATCCCAAGCCCTATCTGTCGACGACGGTGCACGCGACGATCCAGGAGATGGTCATGCGGCCTGGCTAGCTGCGTTTCGCGCTGGCCTAGGCGCCCATCGATGCGCGCGGCAGGAGCATCGTCACCCGCAGCCCGTCGGCTCGCCAGTCATAGTCGATGTGCGCCTGCAACTGGCGAATGGTCGAAGCGATAAGACGCGTCCCAAAATTCTGGTTCTCGGGCGGCGTGGTCTCAGGCCCGCCGATTTCGGTCCATCTGATGGTCAGACCGTCCGCCCCGGTTTCCCAACCGATGGCGACGCAGCCACCCTTGGCCTTGAGACTGCCGTACTTCGTCGCGTTGGTGGCCAGTTCGTGGAAGATCATGGCCAGCCCTGACAGCGACTGGGCATCGACTGTCTGGTCATCCCCGTTCAGGCTGATGCGGTTTTCGGCATCGCCATATCCCAGCGGGCCGAGGATCGTCGCCAGCAGGGTGCGGATCGACGTCATTTCGCTGGAATGGCCGGCGGCGTGCTGCACGATGATAAGATCCTGCGCCGATGCAATGGCGCGCAGCTTGCCGTTCACCTTGTCGGCCAGGTCGCGGGCGCTGAGCGCGGCGGGCACGTTCAGGTTGATGAGGCTTTGCGCCAGGGCAAAGGCATTCTTTACCCGGTGCTGCAGTTCTTCCAGCACGAGTGCCTTGGCGTCCTCGGCACGATTGCGCATCCGTTCAAGATGCATCCGTTCGACAGCGATGGAGGTGGTGAGCGCAATCGCCTCGATTATGGCGCGATCCAGGGTCGATGGCTGGCGCGGCTCACGATAATAGTTGGCAAAGGTCCCCACCACGCTGCCGTCGCCGGCCTTGATCGGCACCGCCCAGCAGGCGCGGAGGCCATGGGAAAGCGCCAGCTCTCGAAAATTCGCCCAGAGCGGATCCGTCCCGATATCCTCGACAAATACGGCTTGGCCCAAGGCGGCAGCGGTTCCGCAGGATCCCTCGCCTTCGCCGATCGCCATGCCCTTGATCGCGGCGTTGTAGGCATCGGGCAGGCTGGGCGCACCGCCGAGTTCCAGATGCTTGCCGTCCTCGCTCAGCAGGAGGATCGATGCCAGCATCCCGTCGCCTGTCTGGTCTTCGGCAAGCCGCACGATGTCGGCAAGTATGGTCTTGCGCTCGCCGCCCAGAACCATCCGGCCCAGGATCTGCTGCTGACGCCGCCAGATTTCCGACAGATGCCGGTCTTCCGGATGGTCGGGAAAAGCCGTCAGCGTACTATGATTGGCTACGTGCTCGATGACCGGCCCCCCACCTTCCTGAAAATAGCAAAGTCGCGAAACTTGGCAAGCGGGGTCAGGCCGTGGGAGAGTGCCCCTTCATGACAGCGGGAGCGGCAACGAACTGCGCCTTGCTCCAGGCACAGGCCGCGGCGGCGCCGAGGCTGTGCTGGAAAACGCTGATCCGCTCGGCGATGTGCGACGCCGTCGCCAGCCTCGCCAGGCGGTCGTTATCGTTTGTCGCCAGGTTTGCGCCGATCAGGGCGCGCTGGTGTTCGGAATATTGATGGTTCAGGTCCATGCCGGAACTCCTCCATTGGCGTATTGGGTGGGTCAGTCGATCATCCAGGCGACGAGACGGCGCAGATCGGCCGTCGTCATCGGGCTGGAGGTTGCCAGCGTATCGTCGATGGCTTGCTCACGCATCGCGTCATACCGCGGCGAGAGCATGGGGCGCGCGGTTTCGCGCAGGTTCGTTACGTTCATCATTGGTATGTCCGGCAGGGTCATCCCGCCGCCTTCTTGAAAGTTTCAACGTCGCTGTCCGCGTTTGCGAGCACTGCGGGGCGTTTGCCCTGATGCCCGTTCGCGAAAGACGATCCGGCTCTTGCCACGATCGTATGACGCTTTTTCGAAATGGAAGCGGCCGACGATGGATCGTCGCCGCATACGAAAAAGAATCCGTGCGGAAGCTTTCCATCACGGAGCCAGGCAGCATGGGAAGGGAAGTGGTGCCAGAACCGCGGCAATGCGCGAAAGAATGGCAAACAAAATCCGTCGCAAACGACGTTAGGCAATTTTCATATAGCAGGGTGACCGGAAATTACAAGACGATATGCGAGAGCGCTCCCTGAGACGGTCAGCCCTCCGTCACCAGCAACAATGCTGCCAGCGTATCGGCCATCTCGGGCAGCCGCGTGGCCAGGATATCCTGCCGGAATTCCAGTTCGAGATAGCGAAGACCCCGTTCGAAGGCGTGGTGAGGCACGGTGTAATCCGTCGCGTCCATGCGATAGGGTTCGTTGTCCCCCACGACGACGCCGGTCCGGGGCAGCGACTGCAACAGCGATCGGGCCAGATCGTCGCGATGGCCATCGTGGAGCACACCGACCTCCCAAGGGCGCGCCGTGCCGCCCAGCGAAGGGGTAAAGCTGTGCAGCGAAACGAATACGGTCTCGATTCCGGCAGCGTCCCGGCGATCGAGTTCGCTGGCGATGCCCGCGTGATAGGTGTGATAGATCTCGTCCAGCCGCGCCGCCCGATGCGCGGCATCCAGCCCGCGGTTGCCCGGCACGATCGATCCGTCGCTACGCTCCACGATGCAGTCAGGGTCGTCGATCCGCCGATTGCAGTCGACCACCAGACGCGAGTAGGCTTGTGACAGGAACACGGTGTCGAGCCGGTCCGCCAAAGCGCGGCCCAATTCCTCCACGCCGAGGTCGAGCGCGATGTGCCTGTTGCGATCGGCGTGGCTCAGCCCCAGGTCGCCGAGAGCTTCAGGAATGCACGACCCGGCATGGTCGCCCACCAGCAGAAACCGGCTGGCGCCGTTTTTTCTGCCATGTTCGCGGAGCGGATGCGGGTCTGAACAGTTGAGCAAGGCAAAGCGGGACATGCGTCCATACTTGCATCAATGTGTCTTGCCGGCCAGTCCTGCCGTTGCCGTCGATATGTGATGCCGACCGTCAAGGAGCGTGCCCAATGCTGATCCGATGCGGTTTCGACATTCGGTTCGAAACACAGGTTCCCGTGCCCATGCTTGCGCTGCTGAGCGTGCGGCCGGAACGGCAGGCGCAGTTGCGATCGCCCGAAGTGCTGGCCACCGATCCCGGTGTGCCGGTGCGGCAGTATATCGATCCTTTCGGCAATGTCTGCTCGCGGTTCACGGTGCCGGCTGGCGGGATCACCCTGCGCAGCGACTTCGTGATCGAGGATACCGGCTTGCCCGATGCGGTCGCGCCCGATGCTCCGCAGCATCCGGTGGAAGACCTGCCTTACGATGTGCTGCAGTTCCTGATGAGCTCACGCTATTGCGAGGTCAGCCTGCTGGCCAACGAGGCGTGGGATCTGGCAAAGGCGCATCGTTCCGGATGGGCGCGGGTCCAGGCGCTGGTCGATGCCGCGCACGAACGCATCGAATTCGACTACATGAAGGCCAACAGCGAGCGGACGGCCCGCTCGGCGTTCGACGAACGGTTCGGCGTCTGTCGCGATTTTGCCCATCTGGCGATCACCCTGTGCCGGGCAATCAATGTGCCGGCACGCTATTGCACGGGATACCTGGGCGATATCGGCATCGCCCCGGTCGATGCGCCGATGGATTTCTCCGCCTGGTTCGAAGCCTATCTTGGCGGGCGCTGGTATACCTTCGATGCCCGCCACAATACCCCGCGCATCGCCCGGATCGTGATGGCCCGCGGCCGCGACGCCACCGACGCGGCCTTGACCACGGCATTCGGCAGCGCGAAGCTGGTGCGGTTCGATGTCCATACCGACGAGGTGGCGAGCATCGACCTGTCGCGCCCACCCGGCGAAACGGCGCTTCCACAACGGTCCGCCTGACCGCGCAACAGGCGCCTCTGTCACCCCGTTGCAGGGCCCCCCAGGCGGTGCTGCAGGAAGAACCGGATCATCGCGCGCGATGCGTCAGGACCGCTGGCATCGGTGTAGGAACCGGATGGCGATCCGCCCGACCACGCATGGCCGGCGCCCATCACCAGCCAGCTCTCCGCCATCGCCTTGCCAGACGGGCCGCGCAGCACGGCCTGCCGATACTGTCGCCCGCCCGGGCTGACGCCCGTTTCCACCGTCTCGGCCAGGGACGCCGCCGTGTGCCTCTCGCGCCAGCTGCCATGGATTTGCTCGCTGTTGGCGGGGTCCACCGTGGTGTCACGGCTTCCGTGGAAGGTAATCAGCGGCACATAGGTCTGGCCGTCGACGCTGCGCCGCCTGCCCTTGCCCTTCATGGCGCTGAGCGCACCGGGAAGGTCTGCGGCCGAACCACAGGCAAGGCCGGAATGAATGCCCGCCGCGGCAAACACGTCGGGATAGGCCTGCGCCATGATCGCTGCCGCCGCGCCCCCCGCCGAAAGACCGGCGACGTAAATCCGTCCGCGATCCACGTCGTGGCGATTGGCGATTTCGCCCGCGATACCGGCGATCAAGGCGGGTTCCCCTGAACCCTTCCCCTGATCGCCCGGACGAAACCAGTTCCAGCACTTTTGCGCATTGGCCTTTCGCGTCTGCTCCGGATAGGCGACGAGGAAGCCGAATTCTTCCGCCAGCTGGTTCATCCTCGTACCGCGGGCGAAATCCTCCGCATCCTGCGTACAGCCGTGGAGCATCATCACCAGCGGCATGGCCTTTGTTGCGTTGGCCGGCGCGTAGAGCAGGTAGTCCAGGCTGCCCCGGGCACCGCGAAAGGCGTGCCGCGTGAAGCTGCCCGATGCGGCCGGGGAGGGCGTTGGCCGCGCTCCTTCGGCAGCCGGTCGGGAAGGTGCATCGGCGAACGCGGCAGGCGCAGGGAGCCGAGCCTCCTGCCCGTCATGGTGGGGCCGCGCGCCGCCGCCTTCTGCTTGCGGCTGGCCAAGGTTCGATCCCAGCGAACGCTGGATCAGCGCCGTGGCCGCACCCAGCCTACCGCGTTGCGTCAGGTCGAGAATGTCTGGCATGTGGCTGGCGTTGAAAAAGGTCATGGCAAAAGGCTTTCAGGTAAGGCGATCTTGGAGCGCGGACTTGACCTCTTTCGAGGCCTGGAACCCGCCGAGAACGGAAACCGACCGGATGGTCGCACGGGCAAGGTCGGGAGAAACATCGTCGGCAATGCTGAGTAACCCGAGCACGCGCAGATCGAGCTTGGTGCCCGCGTCGCGCCGTGCTTCCAGATCGCGCCTGGCAAGATGGCAAATGCCCAATACAGGGTTGTCTCTGGCGCGGGCCTGCCGCGCCAGTTCCTCGTGACGGGCGAGTTCGTTGCGGATTGCCGACCGGATGAAATCGGTCCGGTTGGCAAAGGCGCTTTCCTTCACCAGCAGATCGATGGAGCCGAGGTCGACGTAGCCGAGGTTGATCGTAATTTTCTCGCTATCGCGAGTTGGCCGAAGTGATTGCGTCATAAAACCATCCCTGTGGATGGTAGAGAGATGGTCAATGATCGAGAATTTTCAAGACCGGTGGCTCGGCAATGGATCACGTGCGTACGATACCGGCCCTGGGAAGCCGGCCAGCCAGATGGCAAGATGTATGGAAAGGCGCCCTGAGCGCCGCAGGATGGCCGACGACAGCTGCCGCCGCGCGTAACCCGCAACTATCTGGTGCGCGACGCAGTCCGCAGCGAACTCGTCTCTGCGCGCCATTTTCCTATTTACTGGGAAAGTAGTGGGAAAAACATGCCAACAGCAGGTCCGCTGGCCGATTTCGCGTGTGCCGGGAGCGCCAGAGATCGGCGACAGAAGGCTCCGTTTCCCATCGCGTCTGACTGTGGGAACCGAACCGTGCCCAGTGTGGAACACGTAGGATCATTTTCACTCTTTGTTCAAATTTGCTGGCAGGTCTGAAAAAACTGCGGTAGATCATCAATCGCAAGTCGCACGCGGCCTGCTTCCCACCACGGAAAAATCGTTGAACCCGATTTTTGGAAGTGGTGACACATGTCTTTTTCCCAGCCTCACAACTCACTCGCGGTCGATTACCGGCCAATCGATGCGATTGCGCCGTACGCCCACAACGCCCGCAAGCACTCACGCACCCAGATCCGCAAGCTCCAGCAAAGTCTGAAGCATTTTGGATGGACGAACCCGCTGCTCGTCGACGAGAGCGGGAACCTCGTCTGCGGCCACGGCCGGCTGGAGGCAGCTAAGCTCAACGGCGAAACCCACGTTCCGGTGATTAGCCTGGGCGCGATGAGCGAGGAAGACCGTCGCGCCTACATCATCGCCGACAACCGGCTGGCGGAGGATGCGAGCTGGTCGAAGGAACTGCTGCGCTCCGAGCTCTCCGGTCTCATCGAGCTCGGATACGATGTCGAGCTGACCGGGTTCGACACCTTTGAGATCGACGGGATCCTATCATTCGACGAAGCAGGTGAAGGCGCTGAGGAGGATCGGGTCGACCTGCCCGACGAGGACAAGGTTCCAGTTTGCCGGGTCGGAGATTTCTGGAAAATCGGAGATCAGTGGCTTGGGGTTGGTGACTGCCGCGACCAAGACTTCGTCGAGCGACTGCTCGCTGGCAACCGCGTTCGGCTCGTCCAGACCGATCCGCCATATGGATGCCGCATCGCGGGCAACGTCTCGGGTAACGGCAAGGTGCGACACTCCAACTTCGTTGCCGGCGCGGGTGAAGTATCGCTCCCCGAGTTCGCAATGACGCTGCTGCGTCCGGCATTCAAGGCGATCGCGCCACACTGCTCGCCGGGCGCGATCGCGTTTGTGTGGACCGATTGGCGAGCATGTCCGCATATGCTCAATGCAGCACAGGGCGTGTTCCACGAGCTGAAGAACCAGATCGTTTGGGCAAAGGACCCGGGGATGGGAGCGTTCTACCGCTCGGCTTATGAGCTGTGCCTCGCATTCAAGGTCAGCCCGGGCGCGCACACGAGTAACATCGCGCTCGGCCGCCGCAATCGCAGCAATCTGTGGAGATACCCAAGCGCAAATGCGTTTCACAAAGGGCGGCTGCAAGATCTGGCGGATCACCCGACGATCAAGAACCGCAGGATGATCGCCGATGCTATCCTCGATGTCACGAAGCCGGGCGATGTGGTGTTCGACGGCTTTGCCGGCTCGGGTACCACTTTGGCGGCGTCGGCAATGACCGGGCGCCGCGGGTTCGGGATCGAACTCGACCCCAAATACGCCGATGTCATTTTGCGCCGCGTCGGGGAGGCAACAGCGAGCGAGCCGTTGCTGAACGGAGAAGTCCCGCTCTCCCAGGTCATGACGCAGCGCGCGGGAGACCGCTCGTGAACGGCCGCGACGATCGGGACGACCCGAAGCACAGGGCAACCCTGGGTGGGCGCCGCAAGGACGGCGCCCCCTACAGTGAGAACAATGTCCGCGAGGATGGCAGCTACCGGGTGGGCCGTAACCGTCCGCCGGCAAGCGGCCAGTTCGCTGTAGGTGACGGGCGCAGGCGGGGTCGACGTGCAAAGGGGGTGCGCAATGCCGACACCGACTTTGAACGTGAGCTCAATCGCCGAATGGTGCTCAAGGAGAACGGGATCGACCGCAAACTTACAAAGAGTCAGGTGGTCGATATTCGTCTGATCGACAATGCGACCCGTAAAGGCGATAACAAGGCGATCGAGATGGTCGATGCTCGCCGCCGGCGGATCGCCGATGCCCACGAGCACAACCGCCGTTATCACACACTCAGCGATCAAGCGATCCTCGAGGCTTACCTTCTCGAGCGCGCCGACGAACTGGCGGTCGATCCGGCGATGCTGGGCGACCCCGCGCCTGAGGATGGTGACGGTTTCGTCACCGATGACGGCGCCGAGCGATCAAATGAGTCGGACCCGGAGAACGGCAATGGCTGATGTAGATGCCAGCGATGCCGTTGCCGCCCTAACCCGGCTGGACTTCGGGTTCTTTCTGCGCCGTGCTTTCGCTGAACTCGGCGGCATCGATGCATACAGCCACAACTGGCATATTGACGCTATCATCCACCAGCTGGATCTGATCCGCGCTGGCGAGAACCGGCGGCTGCTGCTGACCTTGCCGCCACGCCATCTCAAGTCGCGGATCGTTTCCATTGCCTGGGTTGCATGGATGCTGGGTCACAATCCGGCGCTATCGTTCCTGTGCGTGAGCTACGGACAAGAGCTGTCTGAGGATTACGCCAGCGACTGTCTCAAGATCATGCAGAGCCGCTGGTACCGCGAGACTTTCCCGAGCACCGTCATCAAGCGAAGTGCGATTGCCGATATCCGCACGAGTGCAGGCGGTCGGCGCATGGCGACCTCGGTGGAAGGCAAGACCACCGGGTTCGGCGCCGACTTCATCATTGTCGACGATCCGATGAAGGGACAGGATGCGCTGTCGCACTCCGCGCGCGAGAAGGTGACGCGCTGGTTCGACGACACGCTTTCTCAGCGTCTCAACAACCAGTTGTTCGGCTCGATCATCGTCGTCATGCAGCGGTTGCACGAGGCGGATCTAGTCGGTGTGCTCACAGAGCGCGACAGCTGGCGCGAGCTATGTCTGCCGGCGATCGCTACGCATGACGAGGACATCGCGCTGACCCGGGGCCGCGTTTACAGTCGGCGTGAGGGTTGCGCGCTTCACCCCGCCCGTCTTCCGCTCGCCGAGTTGTTGAGGAGAAAGGCCGAGAACCCCTACGTGTTCGCGGCACAGTTCCAGCAGCAGCCAGTGCCTGCGCATGGCAACATGATCGAGAAGGCCTGGCTGCAGGTCTACGATCCCGCCACGCTCGATCGTAGCCATGGCCAGATCGTGATGTCGCTAGACACTGCCTCCAAGGACAACCCGTTCAACGACTGGTCGGTGTGCGTGGTGGCGCTGGTGATCGGCAAGCGAGTCTACATCCTCGACGTATTTCGCGCCCGGCTTCAGTTCAATCCTCTCAAGGCGAAGGTCATTGAATTGGCCCGGCTGCACGATGCAAAGGTCCTGCTGATCGAGGATGCCTCGTCGGGTACTGCGCTTATCCAGTCGCTCGGTGCCGACGAACCTGCAGGTGTGCCATCGCCGATCCCGCGGCGCCCGGAAGGGGATAAGATTGCCCGGGTGATGAATGCCAGTGCGATCATCATGGCCGGGCGCCTGTTCCTGCCCGAGCGCGCCCACTGGGTAGGCGAGTTCACCAGCGAAGTGCTAGGGTTTCCATCATCCCGCCATGACGACCAGGTCGATGCACTTTCGCAGCTGCTGATCTGGGTGCAGGAACGCGATCGTTGGCGAGCGCCCCTTAACGCAGGACCAGAAGTGATCGTCGCCTATGCAACCGGACCGAGCTATGACTTGCCGGACGATTACGATCCTTGGGGGGCGTAGAAACCGGGGATCAGTTTGCGTTAAGCCCGAACTCGAGCGGGTGGGTGCTGTCAGTCTAACTGCAGCTCATCTTCGATTGGCGAGGCCCCCGGCTGCAACTCAAGCCATGAGAGTCTGCCACTCGGCCAGGGCCGCCGAGCGGCGGTTCTTGAAGGTCTGCCTGTCGATAAGGTGGCGTTCGAGATTGAAGTGGTTGTGGACGTTGGCGTGGACCGAGGCGACCTTCTATAAGGTCTTCATTGGTCGGATCCGGAGCATTGTCCACCCGATTGTTAGCTCTGCGTCCACTTCCTAGTTATTGGCATTGCCTAGCTCGGCCATCGCCGCCCCATACGAGCACAGGCCATCGGTCGTGATCTCGGTCGGTGAGCCGTGGCGTCAATGCGCCTTCTTCATGAACAGCAGCGGACCCTCTTGTCTCTCGTCTTCGTGACGTAGCTCTCAAGGACCTCGCCCTCCTGATCGACCGCTCGCCACAAGTAATGCATCTCGCCGTTGATCTCCCCATAGACTTTGTCGAGGTGCCACTTCCAATGTTGGACGCCCTTCATGCCGATCACCCGCGGGCAGCGAACGTCTGCGGCAAAGATCGGCCCGAACATGTTCGACCAGTGGCGCAAGGTCTCGTGGCTGATGTCGATACCGCTTTCGAACAGCAGATCTTCCACGTCCCGCAGGCTCAGCGGAAAGCGGGCTTACATCATCACAACCAGGCGGATCACCTCTGGCGATGAGGTGAGTTAGCGGAAATGGGCTGGGCTGTTTTCTTGGCCTGGGCATAGCTCTCCCTGCCCACGCTGGCTCAATCGTCAATCAGGTGCATTTCCTCTGACACGGCCTTGGTCAGCGTTCGTATCGAACATAACGGCAGGTAAGCCGCCCCCGGCATTCATCATCAGTTTTTTGTCGGTTCCACGGCGAGGTTGGGCTCGGCTATCGCGGCCGCATCATTTGCTTATCGTCCGCTTAGGTTCCTCGATCCAGGCGTCGGCAAGCGGGCGTCCAAGGAGCAGCCCTGTCGCGATCGCTTCGGCCAGCACCTAGCCCGGCGCGCCAGTGTCCCCCCGCTTCCAGTCCGTGTCGCAACGTTGCCCGCCAGCTAAGGAAAAAGCCTGCCATCGCCTCGGTGTCTGTCAGCTGATCGTCCGTCGGCCGTGCACATGGCTCTTCCGCTCGGCCACGACCAGTCCTTGGCGCGTTCGACCGTCCCTGCCGACACCGGATCGTTCTCGACACGGCGCACCACCGCCACCACGTGGCCTGTTTCCATCAGATAGTTGGTCACCGAAATTGGAACAGGTGCCGCGCCAGCCTCGCGGTAATTGACTATGCGGTAGAACGCCGATGCGCCTCGCCCAGCTAGGCGCGCAATCCGTCCTCGTCGGGGCGCACGAGGATCAGATCGACGTGGTTGTCCATCAGGCACGAGGCGAGACGGCTAGTTCCCGAAGCATCGCCAGCCTCAGCGACAAGGTGGAGTTAATCGCCTCGGTATCGTCGGAGAACAACACCGACACGCGGCGAGTGCCCTGGCGGGTGACATGGTGCGGGACTTTTGAAATGACGATGTGGGAAAGGAGGGCCACTCACGTTAGCTGGCAGCGATGCTTAAGGCGATGAATCAAGTATACTATTCCCGTGATTCAAAGATACCGTCCTTGGAACTTCTCAACTTAGGAAAACGACATCATCGATTACACGGTGCCCCCGGAATTGACCGAAGATTCATTGGAAGTCCAATCCAATTATGAATACCCTGCTCTCCGAACCTTTTTCGGTTTGGTAAATAAAAGCTCTGACCTCAGCTTCGAACGACGACCCACCTTCCTGAAATTCTCCAGCAACTCGCATTGTTTGAAGTTCTTCTTTTGTGGCATACGAAATAACAACACCTTGGAGCGGCAAGTCGCAATTATATTTGGTAAGGTTTGGATTATCTGTTCCAACCCCACTCCAAGATAAGTGAAGGGGGACGGTGTGGTAGCCGTCTTCGAGTCCAAGGGCTCGACATGGGTCTGGCCTAGGCGAGCAGGCAGAAAGGATTATTCCAATAACGAATGCCCAGAGACTAGCTCTTATCAGCACTTCAAGGCCCCTTAACGCGCTTGTTGCCGAAACCATTCATCTTCTTGCCTCCAACAAGCCTCAGAACCGATGCTTCGGCGGCAAGACTCAAATGCCCGAAGCCTGAGGTACTGCCCATGAGAACGGTTCCCAAAACCAGCGCTTCGGTCCCAGCCCTGCGACCGACCAATCCAATAATCATGAGCATACGCAGTAAACTCCTTCTGATACTGCGAATTATTGTTGAATCGTTGCAAAGCGTGAATTGCCTCATGCCCGAGAACAATCATTCCATAGGTCCGCGTAGAAATACGTTCCTCCCTTGCGGTTTCCTGGATCATAGTAAAATTAAGAGTTATGTCTCCACCATCGGTAACGCCTGGAGCGTCTTGCGTATTATCAAAGCTAATTGTAATCCCATTCTCTTCTCCAGGATCTCCTAATGCATTCGCAACTCTGGCGCCAACGCGTTCAGCAATACGTGAGCCTGTTCCTGTCATTCTGATGCGCGAGATTTCGCCACGCAATGTTTCGACAGTTTCGCACTGCATTCTGCTGCCTTCGCATACATATAGCCCGGTCGGATCCACCGAATTAATCGGGTCATTCCCCACATAAGCATAGAGGTTGACATTATCCTCATACCCGATGGGATCGGTCTGCATGAACCTTCCCAGCGCCGGCGAATACATTCGGGCTTTGTAGTAATAAAGTCCTAGCTCAGCGAGCCACGCCTGCCCGGTGTATTGGAAACGGCCGCCGTTACTCGAACCCAGCATACCGTACGGATCGTAGGAGTTGCTTAGCGGTGCGCCTGCGCTTGCAGTTGAAGAATAGATGATCGATCCACGCGCATCGGCGTAGAGATAGCGGGCGTTACCAATTGCGTTGCTCGCGCCAGCGTAACTGATCAGCGGGTCATCGACACCCGCCGCAGGGCCGTGGATGTGCCGCGCGAACATAGTACCGGCAGCACTGTACTCGCCGACCAACGCATCGCCATCATAAAGCATGCGGGTCGTCGATTGCAGGACACCCGCGTTATAGCCCTGCACCTCGTACAGCCGCCCCATTGGGTCGTACCTGAGCTGCGCCGCCAGCGAGCCAGTGTAGCCGCTCGTATCTGTGGGACAAGCCGTTCCTGCTCGAGCGCGCATACGAACGAGGCGGTTTTCGATGTCGTATTGATAGACCCACTGCCCATCGGCGATGAGATTACCGCTGCCGCCTCGATCGGGCGCTGGTTTGCGATGATGTCGAACATGATCGCAGGCTAACTCACCGGGGAGATGGCGTATAGGCTTCATTGGCCCGTAGGCAACGCCGCTGGTGACTATAACAGTTCAACCAGTTTGTCCTCCAGCACAGCATGATGGTAGTGCGAGCGCGATACTTATGCTGTGAATGTATCGCAACCGCCCCGTGGGTTGTGCGCGTCCATCGCTCGACCTTCGAAGTCTAGCATGCGCAAATGCACCTTTCTTGAATCAAGCGTGGCGGCGATGGTGAGGTGGCCCGCTTTGGCAGTCGAGCCGCGTCACCACCAGTATGGCTCTCGCGCAAGAAATCCAGCGCGGCATAGAACTCACCCCCCCCCTGATCGACCGATGACGCTTGCGCTGCGAACAGTTCGGCATCATTCTTTGCAGCAAGCTAATAACGTCTTGAAGCCCGCTATATTTTGGCGGAGACAGCCTCATGTCGTGAACCACTATACTAAAAGTCTTTTCATCTAATGGGAGTCACGTCTTACGCGCCAGCAACCCTCGTCCTCTAGCTGTCGCGCGGGCAAACGGTTGGTCAGCGCTCCGCAATGCCTATTCGGCACCTTGCCGCAACATGAGCCCGCACCGCCATACGATCGCACAAACGTGTTGCCCGGGTGGCGCTTACCATTTCCTCGAGTGCCGTCGTAAAATAAAGCAGTGCCAACTTTCCTTTATTGGCCGATCCGCGATGAAAAGCAAACTGTGTATAGAATATCTATAGATCATCTGCATCAGAGAAATTAACGACTTCAAATACAAAGTTTTGCAAGCAAAAGTTCGGCACAAAACTTCCCCCATAGTATCTTTTGTTTAAAAACCTGTCCACGTCATTTTCACCAGTAGGCAAACTCTCGTAATCCACGGCTCGCCCGTTAATCTCGACAAACGAGCCCTCGAAGGCAGGCAATCGCCTAGCTAGGCTTTCGTCGGTCACAAGGCTAACACAGCGTGGCTCATTATTTGAAAAAGGTCGATACTGATTGATGTCCCTCAAAGGGAAGACAATCCATTCTCCGCGATATGCTAGCCAGCCTGTGACCATGGTTGATGTCTGAACGATATCCGTCTGGGAGGTTGGCTCCGCTCTCGTGCATGAAGTAGTTAACAAGGCAAAAACAAATGCCACATTCCACACCAATTTCTTAGCATCCTCGCGATGGTGGCCCTGCGGACGGCCTCCGACCTTCAATATGTCGTGGAGCCCCGCCTCTCGAAATTGTTCCATCCAACGCCCATGCTCCATTTCGAAATATCCCATAGACTTCCCGTTGACGCGCTGTGGCGTAATCCCCAGCCCCCGGCCAACTAAAGGCCCAATCAGGGTGGGTGTGAACCGCGGCGATTGTCTGCATTTGTATATCATCGGAAATCATCGCAGTCTGCTGCCCCAGGACATTTCCGCAAACTGTAACTTCATCAATTCTTGTCTCTGGCTCAAAAATAGACCCGTCAATAAGAATAAGCCAGAGCTGCTCACGCGGATATGTGCGTCTGCCAAAGTCTAAAGACCGTCCATTGAAACGATTTCGACGGGATGCCTCCTTCACAAGAGCGTCTATAGTTTGGATGGCGTAATCCATAAAATCATCATCGTTCTCGCCGCAAATGTCTTTCAGATTTGAGGACGATGTCTTACCAAAGAACCCAAATGAGCAGCCGTATTCAATGTCGTCGTTATCATTTACCGCGGCCAATCCACTAGGATCGACTCCATTCAAAGGGTCATTCCCCACATAGGTATATATATTCATCCCATCGCCGTATTCAATCGGATCGGTTTGCATGAACCGGCCAAGTGTCGGCGAGTACATGCGCGCTTTATAGTAATACAAACCGAGCTCAGGGACCCACGCCTGCGCCGTGTACTGGAACCGGCCGACGTTGTCCTGATCCGGCACGCCATATTCGTCATATGCGTTGGCTGCGATCAGGCTTCCCTGATAATCCGTCACTGCCACGGTCGAGCCCAGGCGGTCGGCATGGAGATAGCGGCGGTTGGCGTTCGAGACTGCGGCGCCCTCATACCAGATCACCGGGTCGTCGCCCGCCCCCGGTCCGTGAACATAGCGTCTCAGCAGGGTACCATTGCCCGAGTACTCAAGCACCAAATCTTGCCCGTCGTAGTAGTGGCGCCGCTGGGAACCGCTCGCACTGTTGCTGACCTCGTAGAGGCGACCGAGCGGATCGTAGCGCAGCGTTACTGTGGCGGGACCGGTGACCGCCGAGACCATGCGGTTCTCGGTGTCGTAGGTCCATGTCGTGGTGCCGTCCGAGGTCAGGTTCCCGCTGGCGTCATAACCGTAGGACACAGCCTCCACCACGGCGTACTGGTTCAGTCCGTTCGGCGCGTAGTCGAGATCGAAGTTTACATGGTTTCCAAACGCATAGGCATCGTTGTCGCGCGTCTCGCTCGTCAGCTGACTCGCGTGATTGGTCGCGAAGGTCCAGTTGGCGTCGCTGGCGGTACCGTTGAGATTGACTGTCATTGCGGAGAGACGACCCGCAGCTTCGAAGGTCCATGAGGACTGGTTGGCGCTAAGAGTGCTGTTGGTCCATGCGTTGGCGGAGGGGCGACCCTGCGCGGTATAGGTCCGCGTTCCCAGTGCCGTTCCGCCCTGCTGCGGCAGATTGGTCAAACGGCCGAGCGCATCGAAGGCATTAACCCAGTAGTTCGCGTCGGGATGAGTGATCCGCGTGCGCCTCCCTCCCACATCGTACTGATAGCTAAGCGTGCGCGTCACGCTGTCCATGTTGTTTGATGAGCTCAGCAACTGGCCGAATGCGTTGAACGTGTTGGAGATCCCCTCACCTGCGGCGCTGTCGAAACGCGCGTACTCCATATTGCTCATCAGGTCGTAACCGAAGAACACATCGCGGGTAACCTGATGCTCTGCGGACGCCATCCGGGCGATGGACTTCAGTCAGCTGAACGCCATCAATGACTTCGTTGAACTGCAGCTCAGAACCGAGCGACGGCACCGTTATCCGCCTGAAGCCTCGAGGGCAGCACTTAACTGCTCTGGGCTGTAAGGCTTGGTCAAGGTGGTAACGCCCGCGAACGCTTCTGGATGTTCAGCGTCGCCGTAACCGGTCGCAAAGATAAAGGGAATTCCTCGAAAATTCAGTGCCTTTGCTACCCCATAGCTTCGCTCTCCGCGGATGTTCACGTCCAGCACTGCCACTTCAGGGACGAACTTTTCCAAGCAACCAAACGCTTCGTCGATGGTCGTAGCGAGGCAAACCTTGTTGCAGCCGAGGTCGATAAGCATATCTTCCAAAGCGAATGCCACGATCGCCTCATCTTCGAGAATGAGAACTGAATTGTACTGCATACCCTCAGTCCTGCTTCGGAAGCGGAGCGGTGATGGTGCACTGTATACCCGAGGAGCGAAAATTAAGCTCAACCTCCCCCTGCAACTCAGAAGCGAGGCCTCTTTCGATCATGCGTGTTCCGAAACCCCTCTTGTCGGGAGCCCTGACGGGAGGGCCGCCTGTCTCGGTCCATTGGAGGTGAAGGCGTGGCTTGCCATCGGTTCTCTCGACCCGCCAGTTGACTTCGACTGTGCCGGCCTTGTTCGACAGCGCCCCGTACTTGATCGCATTTGTACTGAGCTCATGAATCGCCATGGCCAAGGAAACTGCCGTCTGGGGGGATAGAACAACATCTGGGCCTTCGAGAGTGACCCGACATGCGTCCTCGCCCGTCGTGGCTTCAACAGCGTCCCTGATCGTCTCCGACAAGAGAGCGTTCTCCCAGTTCTGACGGGTCAGCAGGTTGTGAGCTGCGGAAAGTGCGCTCAAACGCGCCCCGAACGAGGCTCTGGCTACGTCGCTTGGAACATCGTTTTTAAAGGATTGCTGCGCCAAGCCTTGAACGATCGCGAGCGTGTTTTTCACGCGATGATTCAGCTCGTTGATCAACAAAACCTGACGCTCTTCGACCAATTTTCTCTGGGTAATCTCGACTTGAGCATCACGGAAAAGCTGGGCATTGTCGAAAGCAATGGCTGCCTGAGACGCGATGCCCCCGATCAGCTCTTCGTGCGCATCTGTGAAAACTGCTGGGTTTTCATGTCCGAAGAACAATCCTCCGATGACTTTTCCCGTTCGCGATTTAACCGGCACTGCCAGATAGCTTTTTACGGGAAGGTGATCCTTGGGAAGTCCATGGTGTGGGACATTGTGACCGTATCTTGGATCTCGTGTGATATCGTCGGAACGCACTATCTCTGTGCCATCAAAAGTTGGCTTAAAGACTGGTGTCGCGCGGGGGTGACCGAACTGGTCAAACTTATCCCGATCAGCCCCGGACAAACTGTAGAGAAACAATGATTCTCCTCTTTCGTCCACGGTGTTATAAAAGAAGGCGCCGAACTGCGCAGATGTGAGAGCAACTCCCGCATCCGTCACTTGCTGAACGATTTTGTCGAGATCGAGCTCGGACGCCAGCGCTGTGCCCGTCCGGTTGAGCGTCTCAAGGATATAAGCTTGTGACGCAAGCCGCTCCTCGAAATTCCGCTGCTCTGTGACCTCGTACCCTTCAGCAAAGATACCGGTTACCTTCCCATGTGTGTCCTTAATCGGCTGATAGATGAAATCGACATAGGCTAGCTCCGGAGGCTCGTCCGGCCTTCGTCGGATGTGGAGCGGCTGCTGACGTCCGACAAATGGCTCTCCGCTCTCATAAACGCTGTCGAGGAGGTCAAAGAAGCCTTGTCCGTCGAGTTCGGGAAGCGCCTGTCTCGCTGTCATTCCAAGTAGAGGGCGATCTCCGATCAAACTTTGGTATGCGGCGTTTACGAGATCGAATTTGTGCTGCGGTCCGGTCAGCATCGCCATAAAGCCCGGCGCCTGTGCAAAGAGGGTTTCGAGCCGCTCGCGTTCGGCCTTATTGCTTCGGATCGCCAAGACCTTCTGTGTGGTCTCCGTGCAAGCACAGTACAGGCCGCGCACTTTCCCGCCCTCATCTCTGACAGGGGAGTACGAGAAAGTGAAATAGGTTTCCTCCTCAAATCCATGCCGGTTCATCGTGAGAGGCAGGTCTTCGATCCATGAGGCAACGCCGTTCAGTGCCCCGTCGACCAGAGGCTCGAGATCGTCCCAGATCTCCTGCCAGATCTCCTTGAAGGGCTGTCCGAGCGCATGGGGATGCTTGTTTCCTAGGATTGGCGCATAAGCATCGTTATAAATAAAACCCAGATCGTCGCCCCACGCAATGAACATTGGAAAGCGCGAACTGATCATCAGGGAGACGACAGACTGAAGTGATTGCGACCACTCTGCTGGCGGGCCAAGAGGGGATTTACTCCAGTCAAATTCAAGCATCATGTGACCCAGTGCCCCGCCCTCAGCGAGGAACGCCACTGGGCTTGTCGAAGAATCCTTACCCATTCTTCATCCGTTCAATCTTTCCCGTTTTATGAACCGAAAGCGCTCACGGGTGTTTGCCGACAGCACTTCGCCTTTCGCCCTTAAGCTACCGAGTTCGTTGAGGTTCCTAATTAATTTACTGCAACACCTTAGTTGCCACATTGACACAGAGCATAGCACCCGATGTTATAGCAATTGCGCAGAAAGATGCGGAGGCTGTTTCACCTTAACACCACGGCTCGCGACGGCCTGACCAAGTGCGAGCCAATCCCTCGCGAACCAGTTGATCTCCCACCGACCCCCGCGAGTTTGTGACTACGGCTAACGTGCGACCGTAGCGGTCCTGACCGTCCCGATGAACAACGAACTGTTCGCTATTGAGGATTGCCACCAGCTGATCACGGGCGCGCACGGCCAGCCGGCTCTCGCTTGCACACTGCCCTTCCATTTCAGGCGTATCGATGTCCATCAGGCGGATGCGTTCGCGATCGACGATGAAGGTATCGCCATCGTGGACGCAGGTGATGCGCACACCCTGATTGGGACACACTGCTATCGGAAATGAGAGCGCCAGGAGCGCGGCCATCGAAACCATGCAATCAATCCAATCCCTACGACAAAAACGAAGCTCGTCAGAAGGAAGAGAAATTCGACATGAAGGGCAACATCGCCGGGGTCATCGTCGCTCCATTCCTTCATCACTCGCACCCAACTCCATCACCGTCACGGTCTAGCTTTGAAGAATAGCCGGGATCGCCGCTTCTCACCGGGGCGGCACCCTGCGCCCGAGCATCGGAGCAGTTACGGAAATAGGCCGCGGTCACTGGTGCGGGCGCGATGTAAACCGGCTCCGGCTCTGGCCAAGGTTCGGGTTCTGGCTGCAGCTCCGGAGCTTGATAAAGTGTCGCAGGTTGAGGGTCGGTGTCGGCAACATCTGCTGCAGTTGCGGTGCGCTCGAACTCGCCGATAAGCCGGTACTCGGGCGGGGGCTCATCTCTGGCAGAAAACATATTCCCTACGACGATACCGCCTAGGCCGACTGCCACGATGGTGCCGAGGCCGAATCTCTGTTGGCGTTGTTGACGTGCCATCTTTCCCTAGCCCGATTGCCAAGTTCATCGCATACGATGCGGCTGCAAACAATCGCTTAACGGGAGCAACAGGATAGTAGCCCAAGCGAGAGTTGAGGTCCGCCGGCGCAGTTACATAGTGGAGAGGGCCTGACCTTTCTGTCGGCTTCGGTCCCCGATCAACTGGCATCTGCCAATCAGCCGCTAACGCTCTCGTTGCTGAGGCTGACGCACTATGCCGATCCTGCACCGATGAATCTCCTCGTATCACCATCAAATTCAGTATCGAGCCCAATCGCCAACGCGTCGACCTGACGAATAGCGTCATCGTCGTCGGCATAGAAAATGCGCGCCGCTAAGCCTCCTCGCTCACCGTCCCAGCATCGCGCAGCAGTGTCTCCACCGCTTCGACCAGCCGCTCGAGGCTCGCCTTTGACTTGGTCAGGACCGCCTCGACTTGCTCCTCCAGCTCTGGCCCCGCATCTTGTGCCGTAAACAAGACGACGGGGGTAGCGCTGTCGCCGGGAGAACGAAGGACCGGAAGGAGTTCGAGCCCACTGCAGTCAGGTAGCGCAATGTCGAGAATAACGAGATCGAACCTTTCTGCCGTCAGGGCACGCTTAGCTTCCTCGATGTTGGTGACCGAGGTGACATGTGCGCGCCCCGAAAAAGCGCTCTGAACGACTTTTAGAACGTCCCGATCGTCATCGACGTGAAGGATGTGAGCACTTCCGGCAGGTGCCGGCGCCTCTACCCAGCTCGGCTCCGCAGCGGGAAGATCGACGTGAAAGGCTGTCCCTTCCCCCGGCTTGCTGTCGAAAGAAACAGAGCCCCCGAGCCGCACCACGATTTCCCGCACTATGCTAAGGCCGAGACCTGTGCCGCCCTTTTGCCGGGTGTCGGAGCTGTCGGCTTGCGCGAACTTGTCGAAAATCCGCGGCTTGAATTCCTCCGGAACCCCGGGCCCTTTGTCCGCGACTGTAATTCTGAAGCGTCGATCGAGGGGAAGGACGGAAATGTTCACCTCTCCCCCGTCAGGCGAGAATTTGGCTGCGTTGGATAGAAGGTTCGTCAGGACCTGCATCAGTCGGTCCGGGTCGGCTAAAACCGCCGCATCGGCAGGACCAAACTCGAGCCGGAATGAGACGCCGAGGCGCTCTGCAAACCCTCGGTTCGCCTGCACCGCCTGGTCGAGCAATGGCGTAAGTTCCACCGTCTGCATTTCGAAGGGCATGTTCCCTGATTCGATCTTCTCGATGTCGAGAATGTCATTTATCAATCGAACCAGCCGCTCGCTGTTCGAGTGAGCGATCTCCAAAAGTCTTTTCGCAGTATCCGGTAGCTGTCCCGCTGCGCCGCCCACGAGCAGGCCAAGGGAACCCGCGATCGAGGTTAACGGAGTGCGCAGTTCGTGGCTTACCGTCGAAACGAACTCAGACTTCATTTGATCGACGTGTTTGCGTTCGGTAATGTCGCGCACGATCGCCACATAGCGCATCCCGTCCGCGAGTGGGACAGGACTGACGGCTACGTCGCTTGGAAATGTACTGTGGTCTTTGCGGCGGCCCATGAACTCCTGAGTGCGTCCCACATCTCCCTTCCGCCGCCTTTGAAGCCGCTTCAGGAAAGTTTCGACCTCGCCATGGTCTGGTGCGATTTCGAACAGTAATCCGATATCGCGCCGGACTAGCTCGGCCTCGTCGTAACCGTACATGCGGGCTGCGGCCGGATTTAGGCTTTCGATACTCCCGCTTGCGTTGAGCATGATGATGCCGTCTTTGGCGCTGTCAAATATCGTTTCCTGGCGCGATGAAAGGTCCTGAAGCCGGCGGACTGCGGCATTCTTTTCGGCCATGCTTCTGCTGTTCAAAAAGGCCGCGCCGAACAGGAGAGCTCCCAGTAGAGCGAGAAGAGCATACGTAAATAGCTGCAAGGAGCGCTGCGCTTCGTCGGCCATCCGGGTGACTTGCGCAAGGCGCACCCGCTCTGCTGCCTCGATTTGCTCCACAATGCTGCGGATCGACACCATTAGAGACTTGCCGCGCCCGCTGCTGATAAGCGCAGCTGCTTCGGAAGCGGCACCAAGCTCTCGCAGCTGGACCGTACGCTTGGAAAAATCGAGCTTGGCCTCCGAGAGTTCTCGCAGCCTAACGAACTCCTGGGTGCGCGCCGAGCGCGGTCCGAACCTCTCTTCGACCTGATTAATTGAATTCCCGACTTCCTGTCGCGCCGCCAAATAGGGCGCAAGGAAGGCGGGGTCCCCGGTGACCACGTAGCCGCGTTGGCCGATCTCGATGTCTTGGTGGAGCGACAACATCCGCTGGATTTCGTTGCGAGCCAGGTAAGACTGCTCAACCTGGCTTCCAAGACGCTCGCTACTCTCAAATTGTAGAGACAGAAGGTGCGCCAGAAGCAGTAGCATTATTGGAATTGCGAATAGGGCCGCTGAGCTCACGATGCGCGTTTGCGAGAAGGGAGCCATAGATGATCGCTCGTGGTTTTTCGTCCTCATGCACCATTCCTAGTCGCGCCGGTATGCGGCGCAACGTAATAGGTGCGTCTAGAAACGATTCAGGCTCGGCGAGAGGGGAAGCGGACATTTGGCGCGGCGGCATCAAATGACGTGCGTAAGCGTTAACAGCGGTAAAGCTCGACAATCGACTTAGATGCGTCGGTCCGTAATCCTCGGCATCTCGTTCTGCGTGTTGCAGGCGAGAGACATTTGCGGGGACCGAGAGGCGCGGAGGGGGCAAGCAATGGCAAGACATTGGATTTTACTGGTGAGTGCTTTGGGGCTCGCGGCCTGTGCAACGACGCCTGACACGAATGCGAGGCTCGCTTCATCGTTCGCTCCAGATTGCCAAGCGGTAGCCACCTTTCTCGCCGGTGCGGTTGCCGAAGGTCGGACCGTCGGGGCGTCTGCCTTGGTCTGGAAAGGCGGACGCGAAGTCTGCTTCGAAAATGCGGGCTTTGCTTCGCGCGAGGATAACCGGCTGTTTGCCCGTGATACGTTGGTACAAATCTTTTCCATGACCAAGCCGGTAACCGGCGTCGCATTGTTGCAGCTGTGGGAGCAGGGCCGGTTCGGGCTCGACGATCCTCTTTATTGGCACCTTCCCGAATATGCAGGCCTGCAAGTCGCCACGGTAATCGGCAGCGACGGCAATCTCGTACTGCGCGATCCATCCCGTCCGCCCAGCATTCGCGATCTCATGCGCCATACCGCTGGCTTTACATACGGCGATTCTGATGAGCCGGCGGACATCATCTGGGAGCGGCTGCAACCGCTCTCAGCCGACAACACCCTCGCTGAATTTTCTGCAGCGATGGCACAAGTGCCGCTACGAGCCGATCCTGGCACCCGCTGGATTTACTCTGCCGGCGTTGATGTGCAGGCTCGGCTTGTAGAAGTCTTGTCGGGCATGGCGTTCGACGCGTACGTGGCGGAGAATATTTTCGCGCCGCTAGGCATGACCGACAGTGCATGGAGGCGCGATGGTGGGGATCTGGACCGGCTGGCCCGCATCTACATCGCCGACGAGCATGGTGCCCTCAACCCAATGCCGCGCGAGGAATGGCTCGAACCCAACTTCGCCGGAAATCCGATGACGATGGGCGGCTCCGGCATTGTTACCACCGTGGACGATTACATGCGGTTCGCCCGCATGCTGCTGAACGAGGGCGAACTGGAAGGGCGCCGTATTCTACAACCCGCGACCGTCCGCCTGATGGCAACCGACATGCTCGACCCACGCACATCCAACGAGAACCGGATGTGGTTGCCGAGCAAAGGAACGGGAGGCTTTGGATTGAACGTCTTCGTGCGAACGGCGGCGCCCATGTCTCCGGAAAAGAACAGAGGTACGGTCGGCGAATTTTTCTGGGATGGCCTTCCCTCTATGTTGTTCTGGGTGGATCCCGGTCAGGACATGGCAGTCGTTTTCGCAACCCAGAAAGTCCCGTTCGACAATGCATTGCACCATGATTTCCGCTCTGCTGTCTATGGTGCGGATTATTCCGGTGTCACTCCGGAGTGAGCGAACGTAGGCGCATGTGCGGCGACCCATCGTGGTGATGCTGCTCCTGTCGTTCTGGTCTCTATTCCATTAGCCGAGTTGCAAGCGCTCAATTCTGGTCAACAATTGGGCCGTGAGCAGAAAGACCTGTTCTGATGTCGGGGCTGACTAAGCCGACATACGAAGATCGATCAGCTAAACTGCGCAATTGTCATCATACGAACAAGATCGGAAAGTGTCTTTGCCTGCATCTTCATCATCGCATTAGCGCGATAGACCTCCACGGTGCGCGGGCTTATCTCGAGATCGAACGCGATGACCTTATTGGCCTTGCCAGATACAAGCCCGTCCACCACTTCGCGCTCTCTTGCCGACAGCGATCCGATGCGCTCGAACACTTCGTTTCGTTCGGCTTGAAGTTGGTTGTCCTCCAACTTTTCGGCAGAAGCTTTGCGGATAGCTGAAAGGATTACCTCGTCCTCGAAGGGCTTCTCGATGAAGTCGGACGCGCCTGCTTTCATCGCCTGAATAGCGAGCGGAACGTCCGCATGTCCGGTAATTACGATGACCGGAACTGCGGCGTCACGCTGTTTTAGTTTTTTAGCAAGTTCGACACCGCTAGTGCCAGGCATGCGCACATCGGTGACCACGCAGGCACCTGCCAGCGCCGGAGAGGATTGCAGAAAAGCGTCAGACGACCCGAACGAGCGCACTCGGATGCCGGCGACATCGAGTAAGAATTCAAGAGAATGGCGAGCGCTCTCGTCATCATCGATCACATAGACAATCTGATCGTTCGCTCCGCTATTCGCCATCGTAAAGTTCCTGACTTGTAACACATTGGAGCGTGAAGCCGAATTCCGCGCCAACACTCTGTGCTTCTTGCGCCCAGATCCGCCCGCCATGCGCCTCGACGATCGTGCGGGAGATCGACAGGCCCACGCCAATACCCGTGCGCTTGGTGGTGATGAAGGGTTGAAACAACTTCTCGGCCACATCGGGATCAATTCCTGGACCGGTGTCGGTCACTACGACCGCGGCCATTCCACCATCGGTCGGTTCGATCGAGATCGTCAGGTGGCGTTGCAGGGCCGCAGAGTCCGCCATCGCGTCGACGGCATTACGCACAAGATTAAGGACCACCTGCTGAATTTGCACCTTGTCCGCCAGCACCAAGTTGACCTCGGAACTGAACGCGTACTGGACGCGGATGCCGTGCTCCTTGGCGCCGACCAGTGCCAGCGCGCTTGCCTCCTCGACGAGCTTCGGCAGGCTTTCGATGGTTCGTTCAGTTTCGCCGCGGGCCACCAAGTCTCGAAGTCGTCGGATGATATCGCCTGCGCGCAGCGCTTCGGTTGCGGCTCGATCGACAGCGTCTGCCACGCGCTCATGCGGGACGTCTTGGCGCTTAAGCAGCATTCGGCTGCCCTTGAGGTAGTTTGCGATCGCCGACAGCGGCTGATTGATTTCGTGCGCGAGAGCCGAAGCCATTTCGCCTAGAGCGGTGAGCCGGGAGACGTGCACCAGTTCGCTTTGCAGTTCCTGTAGTCTCGTTTCCGCCTGCTGACGTTCGGTTAGATCGCGGATGAAACCGGTGAAAAAGCGCTGCCCCTGGGCCTTCATCTCGCCCACCGCCAATTCAAGCGGGAAGGTAGAACCGTCATTGCGGGCGCCGACGACGACGCGTCCCTTACCGATGATGCGCCGTTCGCCCGTTCGATAGTAGCGCTCGAGATAGCTGTCATGCGCGCTGCGATAGGGATCGGGCATCAACACGCTGACATTGCGTCCGGCGATCTCATCCGCCTTCCATCCAAACATGCGTTCGGCGGCGAGGCTGAAATCGTGAATCAGACCTGCTTCGTCGATCACGACCATCGCATCGGGCACGGTATCGAGGATCGATCGCAGAAGAGCTTCGCGGCGCCCGAGCGCGGTCGCCGCCGCTTCTGTCTCGATCCGCGCGCGCTGGAACCATTCCCCGCCTATCGCCACCGAAATACCGATGAGCACGAAGGCCGCCGCTGCGATCAGGCTTCCGCTCTCGATCAGTCCGCTCAAGCTGTCGCACCAAAGTCCCGCGGCAGCGCCCGCTACAGCCGCGAGACCACCGGCGCGAAAGCCGGAAAGAGCGCTCGCGACCACGACGCCAGGCACGAAGAAAATGAACGTGGCGCGCTGACCTAGTTCGTCGGCGAACAGCAGACGGACTGCCACTGCCGCTCCTATCGCCATCAGGGCAAGCACCAACGCGGTCGAGAACGACAGTCGCGGCAGGAACCGGCTGACGAAGCTGGTGCGCCCTACCTCCGGTGAAGCCCTTAGGGTGCTCACAGTAGGGTGATCATCCAAATTTCGCGCTTTCGTTCGTCGCCGTAGATAAGCCCAACAGCGGCGCTTCTCGCAAAGGTGCTGCCAAGCGGAGAAGTTTCAATGACTGCACCTTTCATCGATCTGAGCGTCCACCACAACCCTCGCGGGCTCTCCGACCGGACCGCATTCGGCTTCACCAAAGCACTGCGCTGGACGGCCGACACCTTTTTTGCCGAGCGCTACGGACACCGAGCCGTCGTGCTCGAAACCGTGGCAGCCGTGCCCGGCATGGTCGGCGCTACGATCAATCACCTCGCCTGCCTGCGCCGCATGTGCGACGACAAAGGCTGGATCAAGACCCTCATGGATGAAGCCGAAAATGAGCGCATGCATCTGATGACCTTCATCGAAGTCTCGCAGCCGACCTGGTTCGAACGCGCGGTGATCATCGGCGTGCAATGGGTGTTCTACCTTTTTTTCTTCGCGCTCTACCTGATCAGCTCGAAGACCGCGCACCGGGTGGTGGGCTACTTCGAAGAAGAGGCGGTGATCAGCTACACGCATTATCTCGCCGAGATCGACGAGGATCGCAGCCCGAACGTGCCGGCACCCGAGATCGCCAAGCGCTATTGGGGTCTGCCCGACGACGCCACCTTGCGCGACGTGGTCCTAGTGGTCCGTGCCGACGAGGCGCACCACCGCGACGTGAACCACGGCTTCGCCAACGAACTTGCAGGTCTTCCGGTGGGCGAGGTCGCCGAATGCCCGCCGCACGTGACGCTCGAACCGAACTGGAAGAAGGCGGCCTGACCCAGGTCGCCGCTGAGGGAAGACGGATCATGATCAATCGAGAAGCAATTTTGCTGTTCATCGGCGATCGGCCGGTCCTGTCTTCCCTCCAGTTCTCACTGGCGGTCGAAGGTTTCCAGGTCGTCGACGCGGCGGCTGACGAAATCGATCCCACAGTCGCCGCCGCGCTCGTCATCGATCAGACCTATCTTGGCGATGGTGTGGCAGTCCTTCGCGACTTGCGAATGCAAGGCTTCATGGTGCCGGCGATCGTCCTTGCAACCAATCCGAATGCCGAGCTTCGCGCTCGCGTAAACGCAATGAGCGCCGAGCTGATCGAGAAACCGCTTCTCGGCGATGAACTCAGCCACGCCATTCGTGCCCTGCTCGCAATTCGAAAGGCAGCCTGACATGAAAGTCGATCTTACTCCGGATCTCGAACCTTACAAACGCACGGCGGCATTCACCCAATCCACCGTGCCGGCGGGCCTGCTCGCCGATCACTCGACCAAGGATGGGGTCTGGGGCCTCATCCATGTGGAGGAGGGCAAGCTGCGTTATCTCGTGACCGATCCCCGCCGCACATCGACCGACGAGGTGCTCACGCCCGACACCGCACCCGGTCTGGTCGAACCCACGATCCTCCACCGGGTAGAGCCGATCGGCACGGTGACGTTCTACGTCGAGTTCCTGCGCGATCCGCAACACGGCGGCAAGAAAACCGCTCCGGCGGACCAAGGGGAGCAGGTATGACTCATGGTGCCACCCAGTCCAAGTCCAAGGCGGACACACGGGCCCGCGCGCACCAGAAGCGAGCCGAGAAACGCGCGGCTGCAGAGGATATCGGTGTTGATGCTGAGTTCATCGATGATCTCGTCGAAGCCTTCTACGCCAAGATCCGCGAGGACAGCCTGCTCGGACCGATCTTCGCGGGGCGCATCGCCGATTGGCCATCGCACCTCACCCGCATGAAGGCATTCTGGCGTTCGGTGCTCCACAATAGCGGCGAGTTTTCGGGCAATCCCATGCTCAAACACCTCGCGATCCCGGGTCTCGAGCTCAGGCATTTCGAGCACTGGCTCGATCTCTTTTACGAGACATTGCGGGATGCCGAAGGCCAGCACGCGGCGACCGAACTCGTCGGTGCCCGGGCGAGGATGATCGCCGACAGCCTGTTAACTGCAATCACAATGCGCCGCGACGGATTGGCCGGAGGGCGCGCAGGAAAGGATTTGCCCCATGTCTGATACTGCTCTTGAAGTTCTCGCAAGCACACCGCTGCGCGGCAAGCGAGATCCCTCGCCCGATGTGGTGGTCCCGCTCGCTCGAATCGAGGCCAACGACAACGAGGCGGTTGCCGCGCCGCAACAACCCGAAGCGCGAATGTTCGAATTACCGGCCAATGTCTGGCGAGCGATGATCACCTGTTATGCCGTCTTCCTCCTTGCCCTGCTCGGGGCCACAGGCGGTGCGCATGCGGGGTTCGCGATCGCCATTGCGGCCATCTATGTCGCGATGTTCTTTGGAACGGCGCGCACTATGCTGCGCCAATCGCCTCCGCAGCCCCTCAGCGCGCTCGAACGTCGAGGGGCAGTTCTCCAAACTGCCTACGGCCGCTGGCGCGCGACGAGGTCTTTGTCCAGGTGCTCATCGTTCCTGCCGCCGTCGCATTCTTCGGGGTAGGGATCGCTGTCATCACCGCGGTAGTAAAATGAACCAAGAAAACTCAATTTAGGGCGAGGAAACATCCAATGTTCTGTCCCGATTGCGGTGAACCCGCACCTCCTGGACCACTAGATGTGCGGAGATGTGCGCCGAGGTTTCATGCCAAAAATGATGTATCGTCGAGCATACTCTCTCGGTTTCTGGCTTGGTTGCATGGACTACAAAATGACTTTGATAAGTCCGCGAAGTCATCCCGCGCCTGCTCGGGAACACTCCAGGCACCGGATCGCGGGTCTGCGCAGAAAGGCGCTTGGGATGGATCGAGAGACTTGTGACCCACGAATACGACAACTCGCTCAATCCCGAAGCGTTCTGAGCGGCCGCGGCCAAGGTTCTGGCGGTGCAACGCTCGGCTCGAGAAGGGTCGTTAGACATGCAGGACGCCCGTTTGAAGCGAGCCGAATTACTGCCGCCTTCTACGTTCTCGGCACTGTAGCAGCGACCGCACGAGTCTCGGCTGGCTTTTTAATCGGTGAGCAGCAGGCAGTGCTCGCTGTCGCAGGAGCGGCGTGGTTCGGAGCGTTCGACTTGTTTCTGTCTCAGCATATTTCGATACCCCTTTCGGCGAGAAACGACGGGGCAGGCGAGAACGGGTCATGACACCCTTCCGACGCGAGTTATGGACTATAGTGTTCGCCGCTTCAGCGTTCGCTTTCCTCTTCTCGCTCTCGTTCGTTGCGACGCCGGTGAAATTCCTTGCAGCGGATGTACCGATTGCACACCTGCTCGCGGTGGGAAGGGTCACTTTTCGCGCATCGCTAGGAGGGGAGTGCGTCATGTTGGCCGCCCTTTCCTTCGTAGCGCGTGGTCGGCTACGGTGGCTGATCTTCTGGGCATCCGCAATTCTGCTCGTTCAATGGCTTATCCTCATGCCCCGACTGGAGGAGCGCACGCTGGCCCTCATCGCGGGCGCCGTAGTCGAACCTTCTTCGCTCCATCATTGGTGGATCATTCTGGATGTAGCCCGGATGGGGATTTATGCATGGGTCCTGCGCAAGGCTGCGCATTACCTGCTGTCCTCTGAACCGAAGGATTGCTTGGAAAGCTGAGATGCGAAGCCTACGTGTGGACGATGGAAGCGTCCGCACCCAAAGACGAGTTGAATTTTTGCCAAGCCTGTTCGGTGCGGAATCGGGCGATCTGCGCCGATCTTGAAGACGACGAGATAGCCCTGCTTAACAAGATCGGCCGGCGAAGAAATCTGGAAGCCGGCGAATCACTCTTATGGGCGGGCGACGAGGCGGTCCTCGTCGCGAACGTCGTATCGGGAGTTCTCAAGCTTTCTACCCAAACGAGCGACGGTCGTGAGCAGATCCTTGGCCTGGCCTACCCGTCCGACTTCCTCGGCCGACCCTTCAGCGATACGACTCCCTACAATGCCGAGGCGCTTTCCGACTCCGTGGTCTGCGTGTTCCGACGTCCCGATTTTGAGCGCTTTGCCCTTGAACACTCCAAACTCGAGCACAAGCTTCTCGAGCGGACCCTGAGCGAACTCGACCGGACCCGGCGCTGGATTCTCTTGCTCGGCCGGATGAATGCCGAAGAGAGACTGGCAACCTTGCTGCTGGAAATCGGCGCGCGTTCCGTCGCCGCGACCTGTCGAAATTCCATCCGAACCGATCCGGACCGGTTCGAACTCCCGATGTCGCGCCAGCAGATTGCGGACATCCTCGGTCTCACTATTGAAACCGTCAGTCGGCAGTTTACCAAGATGCGGGAGGACGGCGTCATCAAGGTCAGCGAGCGCAGAAACATTACTATCTGCAAGCGAGATGTGCTGGAAAACCTCGCGGCGTAGTCAGCACACGCCGGTGGCCGAGAACCCTTAGCCGTCCTCGAAGCCAAGACAGCTGTTTGACCTGAATCAATGAATTGCTCCCGCGTGACTGGAATCGCAGACCCGTCATTAGATGCCGGGATTTCCACTCATGTCGCAGGTCGAGCCATTCGAGCATTTTGCGAAAACGATACTGCCGCCAGATCTGCATGTATCGTGCATCAAGCGTCTCCAGTCTTTGGGGCGAATTCACCATGTGGGGCCAGGAGAACTGGCAGAACTCAATGAAGGAAGCCATAGGTGGGTGGTCTTCTTTTCAGCCGGAGCCGCGAAGCTGGTCGCTCATGTTGGAGTGGATCGTGAGCATATCGTCTGTTTCGCCTTCGGTGGTGAATTCCTTGCCCTTTCGCCAGCCTCGCAGACACATCACGCCCTTCATGCTCTTACCGCATGCCGTCTGATTGCATTCCCGGCACGAGAATTTATGCGGGTGGCGACCGAGTGCGGTAATGCAGCTTGCAGTATCTTCGACAGGTCGCTTCTAGCGCTGGATCGAGCCCGCGAAGAGTCGGTACTACTGGGAAGGAAAACGGCGCGCGAGCGCATGGCGAGCTTCCTGCTTACGATGGTGGAAAGGATCGGGGAGCATCGAGGCGAGGCCATCTCGCTTATCCTGCCAATGTCTCGTCGCGAAATTGCTGACAGTCTAGGCCTGACTATCGAAACGGTCAGTCGTCAGCTCACCGAACTGCGCAATAGTGGTATCATCGCAAGCCAGGGTCGATTTGAAATTCTGATCCTCGATAGGGTCAGCCTCCGCGAATGTGCTGCGCTAGTGCCCTGGATCGCTTGAATCTTTCTGATTTGATCTGAGTCAATGCGGTTCCGGTTGGGGCCGCATAGGGACGCTAATAAATCATCCGGAGTCTCTGATGCAGGCGGAAGCAGCCCTTGGGCGGGCGGGCCTATGGTTCGGCGTCCTTTCCCTCTCGATAGTGTTTGTAGCGACCGCGCGTGACCCTGGCTTTGCCGCACACGCGACGATCATCGGCATTATCGCTTTCGCCTTGATGTGCATGTCGGCTGCGCGGTTCGATCCTCTAGGAAAGGCGCGTGGCTTCTTCCGCATGCCCGAGGGCTTGACCCGCTATGACGATGACCCGGTAAGGTGGGGCGTCCTTGCCACCATGTTCTGGGCAATCGTGGGAATGCTCGCCGGCGTATTTATCGCTTCGCAGCTGGCATTTCCGCAGCTCAATTTCGAACCCTATTTCAACTTCGGGCGGGTCAGGCCGCTCCATACGTCTGCGGTAATCTTCGCATTCGGCGGTAACATCCTCATCGCCAGCAGCTTCTACGTCGTGCAGCGCACCTGTCGGGCGCAGCTCGCCTTCCCCGCGCTCGCCCGCTTCGTATTCTGGGGCTATCAGCTGTTCATCGTTCTGGCCGCCTCGGGATACCTCTTCGGCGTGACGCAGAGCCGTGAATATGCCGAGCCCGAGTGGTACGTGGATCTGTGGCTGACGATCGTCTGGGTGGCTTACCTCATCGTCTTCGTCGGCACACTTGCGCGCCGGACCGAGCCGCACATCTACGTGGCGAACTGGTTCTACCTTTCCTTTATCATCACCATCGCGATGCTGCACATCGTCAACAACTTGGCAGTGCCGGTTTCCTTGAACGGCTCGCTGTCCTTCTCCGCGTTCGCAGGGGTGCAGGATGCGCTGACCCAGTGGTGGTATGGCCATAACGCAGTCGCGTTCTTCCTCACCGTGCCGTTCCTCGCGATGATGTATTACTTCGTGCCAAAGCAGGCCGAGCGGCCCGTCTACAGCTACCGTCTGTCAATCATTCACTTCTGGTCGCTGATCTTCCTCTACATATGGGCGGGGCCGCATCACCTGCACTACACGGCGTTGCCCGACTGGGCGCAAACGCTCGGCATGGTGTTCTCGGTAATCCTGTGGATGCCGAGCTGGGGCGGCATGATCAACGGCCTGATGACGCTCAACGGTGCGTGGGACAAGGTCCGCACCGATCCGATCATCCGGATGATGGTCATGGCGATGGCCTTCTACGGCATGGCGACGTTCGAAGGACCGATGCTGAGCATCAAGGCCGTCAACTCGCTGTCGCACTACACCGACTGGACCGTCGGGCATGTCCACTCCGGGGCACTGGGCTGGAACGGTCTCATTAGTTTTGCCGCAGTCTACTTCCTCGTTCCTCGGCTATGGAAGCGCGAGCGAATGTATTCGCTGCGGATGATCAACTGGCATTTCTGGCTCGCGACGCTTGGAATCGTTTTCTATGCTGCCAGCATGTGGGTGGCAGGCATCACCCAGGGGCTAATGTGGCGCGAATACGGGCCTGACGGGTATCTCGTGAACAGCTTCGCCGAGACTGTCGCGGCGCTGCATGAGCTTTACATCATCCGCGCTGTCGGCGGTGCCATGTATCTGGGTGGTGCCATCATCATGGGTTTCAATGTTTGGATGACCATCGCGGGCAAGCTGCGCGAGGAAGCGCCGATGGGCGCAATGCCTGATTACGATCCCGACAAGGATCGACCCATCGTGCGTCCCGCAACCCCCGAACCAGCCGAATAGGAAGCGCGTCATGGGCCTCGCCTCCCAGCACAAGAAGCTGGAAAAGAACATCAACCTGCTCGCGATCGGATCTTTCATAGCTGTGGCGATTGGCGGCATCGTCGAAATCGCCCCGCTGTTCTGGATCGACAACACGATCGAGGAAGTCGACGGCATGCGACCCTATACGCCGCTCGAGCAGGCGGGCCGGAACATCTACGTGCGCGAAGGTTGCTATGCCTGTCATAGCCAGATGATTCGGCCGTTCCGAGACGAGGTGGAGCGCTACGGCCACTACAGCCTGGCAGCGGAAAGCATGTACGATCACCCATTCCAATGGGGTTCGAAGCGCACCGGCCCCGATCTCGCGCGCGTCGGCGGGCGTTATTCCGACGAATGGCACGTCCAGCACCTACGCGATCCGCAGAGCGTGGTGCCCGAGAGCATTATGCCGCAATACTCTTTCCTCGGAAACACCCGGCTCGACACCAATAACGCAGAAGACATGTTGATCGCGCTGCGCCGAGTGGGTGTTCCCTACACAGACCGCGACATCGGTGAGGCCATGGCGGATATCATCCTGCAGGCAGACCCCGACAGTGATGGCGATGTCGAGGGGTTCCAGGAACGCTATCCCAAGGCGCAGGTTCGCGACTTTGACGGCGATCCCGGCCGAGTGACCGAGATGGATGCGCTCGTGGCCTATCTGCAGATGCTCGGAACGCTAGTCGATGTCGAAAGCGCGGCAGCGCAGGAGCGGCTGGCAGAGGAGAAAGGTCGATGAACCTCTACGACCAGTTGCGCCATCTTGCGGACAGCTACGGCCTGGTCGCGCTTCTTGTTCTCTTTCTCGGTCTGTGCCTGTGGGTGTTCCGGCCCGGTGCCAAGCAACACAACCGGGAAGCGGCGCGCTCGATATTTCAAGAAGAGGAAATCGAGGGATTCGGCGATGATTAATAAGCGCATCGACGAGCCGACCGGCACCGAAACCGTCGGTCACGAATGGGATGGCATCGAGGAACTCGATACCCCGATGCCGCGCTGGTGGCTCTGGACGCTCTACCTGACCATCGTCTGGGGCGTGGTCTACGTCATCCTCTATCCCGCTTGGCCGCTCGTCGACAAGGCGACAGAAGGCGTTCTCGGCTGGAGCAGTCGCGGCGAACTCGCCGATGAGATGAGCGTCGTCGACCAGGCTTGGGTCACGGTGCGCGAGGAACTGTCGCGAATTCCGATCGAGCGCCTGCCCGAGAACAGCGAACTGTTTGCTCAGGCGGTGGCCGGTGGCCGCTCCGCGTTCCAGGTGCACTGCTCCCAATGCCACGGATCAGGAGCCGCGGGCAGCCAGACGCTGGGCTACCCCAACCTCAACGACGACGACTGGATCTGGGGCGGCGATCTCAAGGCCATCGAATACACGCTGGTAAATGGCATCCGCTCGCCGGGCGTGGAGGACACCCGGGGGAGCCTAATGCCGTCGTTCGCGGACTTCTTTGAGCGCAGTCAACTCGACGCGCTCGTGAGCCATGTTCAGTCGCTCAACGGCGAGGGTCCATCGAGCGGAATGGGAGCGCAGCTCTACGAACGCAACTGCTCACTCTGCCACGGCCCGGTCGGCGAAGGAAATCGCGAGCTCGGCGCACCACGCCTCAACGATGCGATCTGGCTTTACGGGAACTCGCGCGAAGACATCCGCCGCCAGATCCTTGATCCCAGGATGGGCCGCATGCCGCACTGGAGTGGCCGCCTCGATCAGGTCACTATCAAGATGGTCTCAGCCTATGTCTGGTCGCTCGGCGGCGGAGAGGAGCTCATTGAAGTCGCCGAGGACCCCACGGTGGAGATCGATGAAGAACCGTGATTCCGCCCGGGCGTCGAGCGCTCTTCCCCGCCGCGAAGGCGAGAACCGCGACTGTTCGGTCGTCGTTGAGGACGGACGCGCGAAGACCAACGAGCCAGTATCCGGCGCCGTAGCCGAGCCGGAAGCGACCACACTTCGCCACGAGCCGCACGAGCCGCCAAGACAGCACCTCCCGACCAAGTTGTTTGAAAAGCGGACCAAGGTCCACAACAAACGCGTCGACGGTCCCTTCCGGCGGCTCAAGTGGTTTGTCATGTTCGTGACGCTGGCGATCTACTACGGCACGCCGTGGATCCGCTGGGATCGCGGACCCTACGCTCCCGATCAGGCGGTGTTGGTCGATCTGGCCAACCGACGGTTCTACATGTTCGGCATCGAGATCTGGCCACACGAATTCTACTACGTCGCTGGCTTGCTTATCATGGCGGCACTCGGCCTCTTTCTCGTCACCAGCGCGGTGGGCCGGGCGTGGTGCGGATACGCTTGCCCGCAGACGGTCTGGACCGACCTGTTCCAGCATGTCGACCGCTTCGTCGATGGTGACCGGAACGCCCGCATTAGGCTAGACGCAGCCCCGCTCGGACCGAAGAAGATCACCAAGCGGAGCTTCAAGTACACGATCTACCTCGTCATCAGCTTCTGGACCGGCGGCGCTTGGATCATGTATTTCGCCGACGCGCCTACGCTGGTGCGCGACTTCTGGGTGGGCGAGGCGGCACCCGCGGCCTACATCACCGTGGCGATCCTTACACTCACCACCTTCACGCTTGGCGGCTTCATGCGCGAACAGGTGTGCATCTACATGTGTCCCTGGCCGCGCATCCAGACGGCGATGATGGACGAGAAGTCGCTCCTGGTGACCTACAAGGACTGGCGCGGTGAACCGCGCGGCAGCGTCAAGAAGGCGGAGAAGAACCCCGGCAAGTTCGGCGACTGCATCGATTGCCTACAGTGTGTGGCCGTATGTCCAACGGGGATCGACATTCGCGAAGGACCGCAAGTCGGCTGCATCACCTGCGCCCTGTGCATCGACGCCTGCGATAAGGTAATGGCCGAAGTGGGGCGACCACGCGGCCTGATCGACTACGCGACACTCGAGGACTGCGAGAAGGAAGCGAACGGGGAAGCGACGCGGCCGCCGTGGAAGGCCCTGCTGCGGCCGAGGACCATCGCCTATTTCCTCATTTGGGGAAGCATTGGGCTTGCAATGCTGTTTGCGCTGGGCGCGCGCAGCCATGTAGGCCTGTCGGTCTCGCCTGACCGCAATCCGCCCTACATCCTTATGAGCGACGGATCGGTGCGTAATTCCTATACTCTCAAGCTGCGGAACATGGAGAGCCGGCCGCGCGAGATGGAGATAGGGCTTCAGGGTCTTCCCGGCGCCGTGATGTGGACCGACACCACCGGGCGCGACGCGGCTGCCCGCACGCAGATCAAGATGGTTCCGGCAGACCAAGTGCTCGCAGTTCGCGCCTACGTCATAGCACCCAAAGGAGCGGACACGCAGGAGTTCAGCTTCCGCGTGACATCTCGGGACGAACAGCGGGAGAGCACTCAAACCGAAGCGCGCTTCGATACGCCGGGAGGCGGCGAATGAAGAGCGAATTCACCGGCAAGCACATGGCCGTGATCATCGTGTCCGGCTTCATCATCATTATTGCGGTAAACCTGTTCATGGCCACGCTGGCCGTTCGCGGATTCGGAGGCGTGGTGGTCCAGAACTCCTATGTCGCCAGCCAGGAATTCAACGGCTGGCTTGAGGCTGCCGAGCGTCAAGAAGGGCTAGGATGGACAGTGGAGATGTCGCACAGCAATAACGGCCATCTCATTGTCGAGACCACCTCGGTGCCTTCCGAGTCCACCGTCGTTGCGGTCACCCGTCGACCGCTAGGGAAGCCCGAAACCACTCAGCTTCGTTTTATTGAGGCGACACCCGGAAATCACGTATCGCTGGAGCCGCTGGAGCCCGGGCGCTGGATTGTCCGGCTAACCATCACTTCACCCGATGGCCTGACTTGGTCGACGGAAGATCACATGAAGTGAATGCCCCGATAGCCCTAGATGCAACTGATCGCCCCGAGCTCACAGACAGCCGCTTCACCGTACCGGGCATGCGCTGCGCCGGTTGCATCGGCAAGATCGAGCGAGGCTTGCGGGATGTCGAGGGGGTAGAGGCAGCGCGCGTCAATTTCTCCGCGAAACGGGTCGCTGTTCGGCACGACAGGACGCTGGATGAGGACGCATTGGTTGCCGCGCTCGAAAGGCTCGGCTTCGAAGCACAGGCCGCCCATGCCAACCCGCTCGGACAAGATGACGCCGAGAGCCGAACCCTGCTGCGTTCTCTCGCCGTCGCAGGGTTCGGCATGATGAACATCATGTTGCTCTCGGTCAGCGTCTGGTCGGGGGCGGGCGGTGTCACGAGGGAGCTGTTCCATTGGCTCTCGGCGCTGATCGCGCTTCCGGTGGTTGCCTATGCCGGGCGTCCGTTCTTTTCGAGCGCAGCAATGGCGCTGCGGCATCGCCGGACGAACATGGATGTGCCGATCTCCATCGGCGTCCTCCTCGCTACGGGACTGAGCACCTACGAGACTGTTACCGGAGGCGAGCACGCCTATTTTGACAGCGCAGTCATGCTGCTGTTCTTCCTGCTGGCCGGACGCGCACTCGATGCGACCATGCGAAACAAGACCCGCGCGGGGATTGGGGCACTGCTATCCCGGATGGGAAAGACAGCGCGTGTCTTGGTGGAAGACGGATCTACAAGAACGGTTGCTGCGGAAGATCTCGAGCCGGATATGCTGATGCTTGTCGCAGCTGGCGAGGTGCTGGCTGCTGATGGAGTGATCGAAGACGGTCGAAGCTCTATCGACAACGCAATGCTGACAGGTGAAAGCACGCCTCAGTCCTTGGCCAAGGACGATCAGGTCCATGCCGGCGCTATAAACCTGGCCAATCCCATCCGTGTGCGCGTCACTGCTGCCTCGTCCGATACGGTGATAGCCGAAATCGCTCGGTTGATGGACGAGGCCGGGCAGTCGCGTAGTCACTATGTGCGCATTGCCGATCGCGCCTCGCGCCTTTACGCGCCGGCGGTTCATACCCTCGCGCTGGTGGCATTCGGGGGGTGGATGATTGCGGGCGTCGGTTTATACCAATCGCTGGTCATCGCTATTGCCGTACTCATTATCACCTGTCCCTGCGCCATGGGACTGGCAGTTCCCGCAGCGCAAGTGGTGGCGTCAGGCGTTCTTGCAAAGCGCGGCCTGCTGGTGAAGGACGGAAGCGCACTCGAACGGCTGGCGGAGGTCGATACCGCCCTGTTCGACAAGACTGGCACGCTGACGTTAGGAGAGCCGATCCCACAGATCGATCGCTTGTCGAGCGAACAAAAATCCGTCGCTCTCGGGCTGGCGCAAGCCAGTCGCCATCCCTTGAGCAGGGGTCTCGCCACCGCGCTTGAGACTGAAGGTGTCACGCCCGCTGCCGTCGGTTCGATTTCCGAGGTGGGCGGGGAGGGCATCAGCGGTGACTGGTTCGGCACCTGCGTTGCCTTGGCGCGGACCGACATCGTCGGTGATGGACTGTCCACGACCCTTCGGCTCGGAGAATGTTTGATCGCCATTCCTTTTGTCGATCCGATGCGGCCAGATGTCGCCGAAACCCTCACCGCTCTTCGTGCCAGCGGTATCGACAGCCGCATCATCTCCGGTGATCGGCAAGCCCCCGTGGGAGCGCTTGCCGATGAACTTGGCATCGCAGGCGATGCCGAAATGCGCCCGAACAGCAAGCTGGCGCTACTCGATGCTCTGAAAGCCGATGGGCGCCGCCCGCTCATGGTCGGCGATGGGATCAATGACGGCCCGGCTCTGGCCGCCGCCCATGCATCGATCGCACCCGGCAGTGCGAGCGACGTCAGTCAGCAAGCCGCCGACGCGGTATTCCTGGGTAGGGCTCTGATGCCGGTCGCACTCGCAGTAAGGGTGGCGCGCCGTACGATGCGTATCGTTCGCCAGAACTTCGGTTTCGCCATTGGCTACAATGTGGTGGCGGTGCCGCTCGCGCTGGCGGGTCTCGTGACGCCACTGATCGCCGCGATCGCAATGTCACTCAGCTCACTGATCGTCGTGGGAAATTCGCTTCGCTTAGCAAGCGCGGCAAAGAGCCCCTCGGCATGAGCGTTCTAGTCTATCTGATCCCAGTCGCTCTCGCATTGGGCGGTGCGGGTCTCTTCCTGTTCTTCTGGGCCATGCGCAACGGTCAATTCGAGGATCTCGACGGGGCGGCGAACCGGATTCTGATTGATGACGAGGAAGAAGTCACCCCCGCAAGCGGCGAACCACGGGAAATCGGCTCGTGAAGACACATGATCACTCCCTGCCGGGCTGCGGGTGCTGTCGCCTGCGAATTTCGTTGGCTGTTTCGCGAGATCGCTCTCGCTACTGAGCCAACTCAGAAAAAAGGAGTCCTCAATATGCCACTTTGGTTTCTACCGGCGTTAATTGCGCTGTTTGCCGTTGTCAGTTTAGCCGCCGGCATATGGCTCCTGCTCCACCTTCGTGACGTTGCGCGGGTTTTCAGAGGCAACCGGCCCGGTGATATGGTCACTGGACCGGGGCGGCGACATGCAACATCCACAGCGGTGTGGGCAGCGTTGGTGATCTTCAACGCTGGCTGGATTGTCTGCCTCGTCATCTGGGTTTTCGTGATTGGCGGAGAGGCGAACTCTTTGGTGGACGCGAAAAGCTGATGATGGGCCGTGTCCGGACAGTCTGCTTTCGAGCGCGAGACCTCGCGAAGCGGCCATCCGGCTAACGCCCCCATTGCAGACTTTGAGCCGTCCGCTAGGGCGAATTGTGTGAATTCAGGGCCAAGACGCGTCTAACTATCTATAAAGCCCACCCTCCTCGAACCACGATCGCGAATCTGGGAAAACCGAAAAATGTTCGATCAATTTCTCGCCCAGGATCGCTTCGATTTGGTGCCCCATCTTGTCGCCATCAGCATCGCCTACATTCTAGCATTACCGATAGGTTGGAACCGAGAGAAAGCGGAGCGAAGTGCGGGTCTGCGAACTTTCCCCTTGGTCGCTGTGGCAAGCTGCGGTTTCATCCAAGCTGCGGAGGGGATCACCGCTGACTCACCGGAAGCAATGGCGCGAATAGTGGAGGGATTGATCACGGGTATGGGCTTCATCGGTGGCGGGGCAATCCTGCGGAGGAATGACTCGGTCAAAGGTACTGCCACTGCTGCCAGCCTCTGGATCACAGGCGCCATTGGCGTCTCGGTAGCGTTGGGGAGCCTAGATGTTGCAGTGATGTTGTCTCTTATTACTGTGGGAACGCTATGGTTCATGGCACCATTGAAACACGGCAAATCAGATCGCACTACGGCTAATGAAGTCGACGCTAGCGGCGGAATTGACGCCGACGTTGGGCACTAAAGTCATATATCCCGAAACCGGCTTTGGTGGACGTCGAATGCTACTGTGTGCGGCTCGTCAGCCGCGCATAGGGAAACCTCCACCATACAAAGCCGACGCCCGCGCGGGATCGTCGGAATCCGTCACGCACAGCAGGTGCAAACCGTCCTCGGCAGCCAGAGCGGCAATGCCCTCTACTTTAATTGGTGGGTCGAGCGGTTGGACCGCGAGCAAGTTGAAATGCCAGTCCAACTCCGCAATTGCCGCGCCCAGCAACGCGCCGTCGGTGTAGCTGTCGGCGGTCGCCTCGGCGACGGCAGAGAGCAGGATATGACCGTTGTCCAGTGCGCAGGCATCGGTGACGGAGAGCGGAACGCCCGACACCATTGGCAGCGACAGTTCCGCACGGAGCGATACTGTGACCGACCCACCTTCGACCACGGCCGCGAGCGATACCTCCAGGATATGCGACGCCGGGAACTGCATGTTGCCACGATTGAACAGCAGCAGCCGGTCGCCCCACAGCACCGCGCCCTCGAGGTTGATCTCGGCCACCAAGGGGGCGAGCGAAGCAAACAGGGGTCGCAGGTCTAGATGGCGAACGCCAGGCCCTTCGCCTAAAGCGGATAGATCGACGATCGCCCCGCGCATTCGCGTTGACGTCGATCCCGAGCCCAATACCAGCAGTCGGCCCACGCCCGCGCCGGGGAGCGCCACCAGTATTTCGAAATCGGGCTTCGCCCTTTTGCGCTGCGCAGCGTCCCTTGGCAGGTCGCCCTCGATCAGTCTGACCAGCTTGCCGGGCGCCGAATCATCGAGCGCGAACCAGGCGAGGCAATTCACATCATCGCCGATCACAAACAGGTGATCGCCGCGCACCACCAAGCCGCTTGCCGCCGACAAGAAGGTGTGCCCCGATGCGAGCGCTGTTTCGACTGCCAGGTCGCGAATGTGATTCAGTCGCATCGGCCCCCTCGCTTTGTCTAACCGCCAAGCCACCGCGGACGTGATCGTCGACGCGGTGCGCTTCAACGGCCAAAATCGAGCACGTGCGCGCACCTAGCCACGAGCACAACGAGATTCGCATGTTGGAATGGGAATGACAGCTTTCCACCCAATTGAAGCCAATCGTACCTTTCCAGGCGCAACCCGAAAGCGGTCGACCAGGTGAGGTCGACCGCCCGAAGGTGTCAGATTTCCGTGCGCTCCGCCAGTAGTAGTGCGTCTTCGACATCGACCCCAAGATAGCGAACGGTGTTCTCGATCTTGGTGTGACCTAGAAGTATCTGAATTGCGCGGATGTTGCCCGTAGCGCGGTAGATCATCGCGGCCTTCGTCCGTCGAAGCGAGTGCGTCCCGTACTCAGATTTCCGTAGGCCAATCGCGGTAACCCACTCATCCACCAAACGCGCATACTGGCGCGTGCTCGTGTGTCCGGCGTGGTCGATCCTGCTTGGAAAGAGGTACTCGCTGGTCGAGCCGCCCCGACGTTCTAACCAGGAAAGCAGGGTTGAACGGACATCGGCTGTGAGCTCGAACTGAACTCGCCGATTGGTCTTCTGCTGGACGACAATTGCCCTCGTGCGGATGTCGGTCCCAGCTACGACGTCGCCGATCTTAATCTTGACCAAGTCGCATCCGCGCAACTTGCTATCGATTGCTAGGTCGAATAGCGCCTTATCCCGTAGCCGACCTTCACGATCCAGATGGAAGCGGATTGCCCAAATCTGTTTTTGTGTCAGTGGTCGCTTTGTGCCGACGGTCTTGCCAGCATTCCACGCTGCACGCGCCTGTATGGCAGGATCAAATCTCGAATAACCCATTGTCGTTCTCCTCGGCCATGATTGGCCACAAAGAGAACGGTCGCAGCTTGGCGGGTGGTGGGCCGGTTGCTGACTGGCAGGTTTTGGCAATGACATGGCTGAAGCGGATGATCAACGGAGCATCAGCCAGGGCCGCAGTCGACCAGATTAAGACGTTCAGCGCGCGAGTGCATAAGTCCGGCTATGCCGGAAGCTGCCTTAGCCAAGCTAATTCCCGCCCATCATCACGCCGTTCGCCGCGACGGACAATTCCGCCACCCCTGCCGACGTACCAGCACCGGGTGCTAGATAATGACCGGCTGGGTCGCATTGAGAACCGTGACTGCCGCGTGGACCTCCGTGTAAAGGTCTGCTTCGATCCCCTGCGTATCGATCTCCACAATGAGAGCAAAGCGAGCCTCTTTTTCTCCCTCCTCCAAGATCTTCTTTGACTTCCACCATCCAGCGACGGGATGAATGGCCAGCAGATTGCGTCTGGCCAAGTCTGAAGCTCTGCAGGTCAACTGGTCGATATGCAGGGAGCCAACATCGCGTCTGATGCTCCCAAAATCCCAAAGATCCTCTTCTTCGACCTGAGGGCCGACTGGCTCGACAGCCTTGCTGATGCGCGCCATGAATTGCTGCGCATTTTCTCCGGCCCGGTTCAGCTTGAACCGCAGATTGTGGGAGGCATAGCGATATCGCGAGCCGCGCGCTGCCTCGGCCGGGTTGGGTGCAACGAAGGAACTGAGCGCGACCCGAAGAGTCACATTTGCAGTCCCGAGCTTTCGCAGTTCTTCGACAGGCCATGGCAGAGTGAAGAGCCGCATCTCCTTGTGAACATCGCCGCCAGTCTGTTCAGAGAGGCCGTACGGAACGATGATGTCCTGCACGATCAGGGCAAGGGCATTGGACGCGCTGCGATGCGCCCTCTCGAGATCAGGAACGCCGTAGCCGTAACGCTGAAACAGCCGGGCGTAGCTGCCCTTGTTGGAATTGGCGGGAAGATGCGACTGCATTTGCGGCGTCCATCGGGCGGACGCCACATAGAGGGCGCGAACGGTTTCCGGCCATAGTAGCGGATATTCCGACCAGAGCTCGGTAATTTGCTTCGCCGCGATCGCCGTCGCAGCGCTTGTGTCATGCGTAAAACTGAAAGAGCGCTGCGGATAGGCGTGATGGGTCGTGAGAAGGGATAGCCAGCCATGTCGCAGCGGTGGAGGCAGGTTGTCGGCAGCCCAGTTCCCGCCCTCAAGAACGATATCAGGCTTCAGCGGCCAAGTCGATGTCCATGATGCGGTCCGGGAGCTGGGGGAAAGGTCGCCAAAAGGTGCGACGCTGGTGAGGCCCTCGTTTGGCGGTAACATAGTCTTTTCGGTATAGGCACCCACGCTGATGGCATTCCAAGCCTGTGCGGGCGACTCCAACTCATTCTTTGGCAGGTCGCAGATGTCGAGATAATGACCCGCGGTGAACATGGAATTGTTGGTATTGCCCGCCGATATCAGGATAAGGCGCGGCGCCGCCCGATCGCCCGAGACGCCAGCGGCGAGTTGGTCGACTTCGGTCGACCACGATGTGGGGGCGCCGTCATGGGGCGTGTCCTCATCGGTCGTGACCGCCATCATGAAAGTCCGTCGACGCACAGTATGTTCGACTGTGTTGATCGCGCGGCGCGTCACTACCCCCAGCAGGTGATGCGGGTTAGGGCCTCCATCCGGCATCAGCTTCACCGATTCCAGACGATGCGAAACAGTGACCGGCATCGCCGATTGCAGATCGGGCGTCAAGTCGCCGAACAGTGCCAAGCCGGCAAGCTGGGTGCCGTGCCCTTTCATGTCATCTAGCCCCCAGGCCGGGTCGGCGGCGTGGCGATCCTGTGACGGAAGGACTGGAGCGATCAACGGGTGGGCCCGGCTAACGCCCGTATCCAACAAGGTGACATAACCTCCATTGAGGCCACCAGCATAGGTGGTCCGCTGGGCGAGATCCTCAACCCATGCAGCCTGCTCTTGGACTTCGAGGGCATCGAAAAAATCGGCGGTCACCGCTGGCGCCGCAAGGGCACGCACGGAACCAAGTCGTCTCACGGCCAGCGCGATATGGTCCCGTGTCGCGAGGCCGATGACGACGACATCTTCAGGAAAGTGCAGGCGTTCGGTCCCGATTTGAACCTGATAGGCAGCGGCCTGGGCGATAAAGGCCTCCGCTTCGCCTGGCTCAAGCCAGATTTCCCAGTGCGTCGCGCCATTGCCAGCGGGAAATTTCTCCTGCGGGCCGCGCCAAAGCGCGCGTAGTCCCGCCTCGGTAATGGCCGCCAAGCTCTGAACGAGAGTGGCGTTCTTGGGGCGACCGGGGATGATCTCGCCATCCTTCTCCCTGTCCGGCGTATCTTCTGTCTCGAATTTTTCGATCTTCTTTCGAAGATTCTCCACGCCCTGGGCCGTGGCGAAGACGGTGGCGGTTTCGGTGGTGCTTCCGTTGACGACTTCGGCGGCGCTGCGCAGTAGCTCAATGCCGCTTGATCCCAGACTATCCTTGGCGAGCGGCTCGCCCGGTCGGCCTTTGACTTCGAGATAGACCCCTGGGAGGCCGTCCGTCGTTATCGCTGGGAGTTGGTCGATTGCTTGCAGAAGAGCCTGAGCATGGCCGCTGCGATTGAGGACGTCACTTGGCGTCTTGCCGCCGCCCCCGCCCTTGGCCCGAAATGGATGCGGCTTTCCGAGGTCTTTTAGGAGAAAGTGAGGTAAATTCCGTGGCATTCGCGCTTCTTCCCAGCCCCTGCAGCGAGCGACGCCGCTCTAGCGAATTGACAAGATCGACAGTCGTTATGCTATTGCGATCGCCAAGAACCGCGCGCCGCGCCGCGTCTTCGGCGGCGGCTACGACATCGGCCGTCGATAGACCGATCGCGCAATCGATGACCTTTTTCCAAGACAGGCGTGTGTGGGAGAAGCCGATGAGGCGTCGTTCAAGAGCCTGGCGGATCGATGCCGCATCGGGCAACTCATAGGAAAGGACGAGATCGAAACGGCGCAGGACTGCGCGATCTAGGATTTCGGCCAGATTGGTCGTAGCGATGACGATCGAAGGCCCGGTGTCCTCGTCGAGGAACTGGAGGAACGAGTTCAGCACCCGGCGAGCTTCACCCACGTCATTACCATCGCCTCTCGCTGCGGCGAGAGCATCGATTTCGTCGAAGAGATAGACGCCACGTGTCGATTTGATGGCGTCGAACACGAGCTTCAGTTTCTGGGCGGTCTCGCCCATGAACTTGGTTATAAGGCCGTGCAGCATCACGGAAAAGAGCGGAAACTGGAGCTCGCCGGCAAGGCTATGGGCGCTCATCGTCTTTCCAGTGCCCGGAGGTCCGGAAAGCAGAATGCGCCGCCGCGGCTTAAGGCCCTTCTCTTCGAGCTTCTCACGCATGCGGGTCTCGAAGACAATATGCGCCAGCTCTTCCCCGATAAGCGGTGGCAGAATAACGCTGTTCAACCGCTCGCTGGGATAGGAGGCGAACAGGAATTCGGCGAGATCGCCACGCGGAGCGGTAATTGGCGTGAGGTTCGGCTTTCGCGAGGCAGAAGGCGTCTGGCCGGCATTGGCCCACTGCCGAAGCGTTTCAGCCAAGCGCTTGTGACCCTTTTGCTCCTCTGCAGCCGACAGCTGCATAGCAAGATCGAAGAAGCGATCGAAATCCCCCTCCGCGTGGCTCTTTACGAGACCTATGAGCTGCTGCGCTGATGCCATTTCCATAATGTATCGCGGAATGGCTCACGATACACCCCCCATTGCCTATTTTGATAGGCTACGAAAGTTGTCGGACGTCAATGCGAACTCGAGCGTTTGGGCGAATGAAGGTGGTCGCGTTTCGGTCGCCTGATAGCTCTGGCATGCCGCTATCCGTGCAGTTTTGCCGTCCCACGAAGAGATACGTGGAACGTCAAATGTTCACTGATGGCGAAACCAGACGTTCGACGTGGGGCTTGCGAATGGCCGTTCTGACCCCAAACACGGTCATTCAGGCCGAAGCAGGAAGAGGTCCGCTATTAGGCGTTTGACGGTTGAGCCGGAATGACCGAAATTGGGGCGCAAAGCTGCCACCCGGTCATACATCAGCCAAACCTTTCAAATTTCCACCATTCCATTGGACTTCGCTTGTCCCGCAAGCATTGGTGCTGTCATTGATCGCGGCCCCGACAGGTGGACGCTGCCCTGGCCGACACGATCGGCAGGGCCTTGGGTGGTGGGAACAGCGATGGTCGCTGCTCCAGACAGGAGACCACCAATGAACGATATCATCGACACCACTAAGCCAGCCAAGCGCACGCGACGCATTGCCCGCCAACCTGAGTCCGCAGCTGAGGGCCAGGCAAATACGGCGCCAACCGCTGCGAAGGCTGCCCGGCCGGACAGTAAGTCCAGCTTGGTGTTGCGAATGCTCCAGCGACCCGAGGGCGCTACGATCGGGCAGATCGTTACGGCAACCGGTTGGCTACCGCATACAACCCGCGCTGCCCTCACCGGCCTGAAGAAGAAGGGCCATGAGATCGCGAACGCGAAGGGCGAGGGCGAGGAACGTGTATACCGAGCGGTGGCAGGCTGATGGCACGCCGGACCTACCTCACGCTCGAACGGCTGGCAGCGATGTCAGCCGACGAGCTGAAGATTGAGTGGGCGCGGCGCCACGCCGGGCCTGCTCCCAGCCTGTCTCCAGAGCTGCTGCGGCTGGGGATCGGCTACAAGCTGCAGGAACAGAGGCTCGGAGGAGTGTGTCGCTCGACCCGGTCACTGCTGAGGCAGGTAGCGGCGCAGGGGCCAGCGGGCCAGTCTTCCAGGCCCCCGCCCCGCAAACTGACGCCGGGCACGCGTCTGGTCCGCGACTGGCATGGGACCGGCCATACCGTGATCGTGCTCGGTGACGGGTTCGAGTACGACGGTAAGCACTGGAAGTCGCTCACCGCTATCGCCAAGGCCATCACCGGTGCGCATTGGAACGGCCCGCGATTCTTCGGACTGATGGAGCGCAACAAATGAAGTCGCTGCGCTGCGCGGTCTACACCCGCAAGTCGACCGAGGACGGGCTCGAGCAAGAGTTTAACAGCCTAGATGCGCAGCGTGAGGCCTGCGAGGCATACATCCTGAGCCAGCGGCACGAGGGCTGGACGCTTGTACCGGACCGATATGATGACGGCGGGTTCTCGGGCGGGTCCATGCAGCGTCCCGGTCTGCAGGCGCTGATGGCAGACATCGATGCTGGCCGGGTCGATGTCATCGTCGTTTACAAGGTCGACCGCCTAACCCGTAGCCTCGCCGACTTTGCCAAGATCGTCGAGCGGCTCGACGCCAAACAGGCGAGCTTCGTCTCGGTGACACAGGCGTTCAATACCACCACCAGCATGGGACGCCTCACTCTCAACGTACTGCTCTCGTTCGCCCAGTTCGAACGCGAGGTCACCGGCGAACGCATCCGCGACAAGATCGCGGCGTCGAAGAAGAAGGGGATCTGGATGGGCGGGCCGGTGCCGCTTGGCTATCAGGTTGTCGATCGCAAGCTGGTGCCCGTACCTGAAGAGGCCGAGCGGGTGCGCACGATCATGCGGCGCTACCTTGAGGTCAGGAACGTCCCTGCCCTTATCGAGATCCTTCGCTCCGAAGGCGTGGTCACCAAGTTTCAGCAGCGCGCCAGCGGTCCGCATCGCGGCGGCATCCCGTTTGCCCGCGGCAGCCTGTTCCACCTGCTTAAGAACCCCGTCTACCGCGGTAAGATCGTGCACAAGGGTAAGGTCTACGAAGGCGAGCACATGGCTATTGTCGATGAAGAGCTGTGGGATGCTGTGCAGGAACAGCTGGCACAGAAGGCCCCGCTGCGGAAGCGCGCCACCAACGAACCACAGCAGGCCATGCTGCGCGGTCTACTGACAGATCCGCACGGGAGGCCAATGGTTCCGACATACGGTTCGAGCAAGGTGAAGCGCTACGCCTACTACGAGACCCGCAAGGATCTAGCTCGGCCCGGTGATCCACCCGGAGTCCGATTCCCGCGCGCCCATTTCGAGCAGCACGCGATCCGTCACCTCGAAGAACTGCTGAATGACGAGCATGCCTTGCGGCGGCTGTCAGGTATCGGGGAGGCCGGTACCCTGCAAACCATGTTCGCAAACGCCCATCTGCTCGCCCTGCAACTTCGCGAGATGGGCAAAGCCGAGAATGCCCTCCGTTCGCTGGTCAGTTCCATTACCATTCGCGCGGATTCCATGGAGATCGTCCTGAAGCCCAACGCTTGTGGCATTGCACCCGAAGCCAACTGGTTCTGGACTCTCCCTCTGCCCAAACGGAGACCGTTCCGCGAGGCTCGGCTCAGGATCGACAGCGACGCCAGTGTCAGCCGCACATCAAAGGATCTGCTGGTCCTGATTGCCGACGCGATGGCTGCCCAGCAGCTTGTCATCGCTTCGCCCGAACTCAGTCTCGCGCAACTCGCAAAGCGCGAACGGCGCTGCCGCACCCAGCTGGCCCGCCTGCTGCGGTTGTCATGGCTAAGTCCACGGGTCGTCGATGCCATCGCGGATGGCACCCATCCAAAGGGACTTACGCGCCGCGCGCTCCTGATTTGTGACATGCCGATCGAATGGTCCGATCAGGAACGCGAGTTCGGCTTTGCTGCGTAAGCGGCCTGCCATCCAGCAAAGTGAGGTGAAGCCGGGTTCTCGAGGGCAGAGAACCCGGCATGCTTTTGGCCTCCGCGTCGCGGATGCGATGAGTCTCTGACTTCACCTTCAGTTTGACGTGCCCCGAAACCCCCCAGAACTGCGCCATTCTTCAGGCGCCCGTCGCCAGGAGGCGAGACTCAGTCAGATTATCGGACTGTCTGGTGCGGTCGAGAAGACTCGAACTTCCACGGCCTTTCGGCCACAACGACCTCAACGTTGCGCGTCTACCAGTTCCGCCACGACCGCACATCGAGAGGGGACGAGGCCATCGGCCTGCCCGGGTAGGTGGGCGCCACTAGCAAAAGGGGTTTGCGGCTGCAAGCGCGTAATCGGCACTGGCGTCACCCAAGGCGGCGGCGACGCCGGCTATTCCGGTTTCCAGCCGAATTGCACTTCGCGCGCGTCGCGCGGGATATCCGTCACCGCTTCGCGAACGGCGACGTTCTCGCCCGGCGCCAGGGTGCGCTGCGGCGGGGCGACTTCCGAGGTGTAGACGATCCTGTCGCGGGAGCCGCGCAGCACGATGAGGATTGAGGGAATGGTCCGGGTGACGGTGCCGATATTGGTAATCGTCCCGTTCGCGCCGAAATACTCGGTGCCGTTGGGCAGCGTGCGCCGCTCCTGCAGTTCGGGCGGGAAATCCAGCTGCAGATCGGGGTCGGCGACGCCGAAGGTCGGACGCTCGACCGGCACCCAGTCGGGCAGGCCCCAGTAGGATACGGCACCGATGGTGCCCAGCGCCACCAGCGCAAAGATCGCACCGGCCCAGGTCAGCAGCTTGAGCCAGTTACGACGCGGTCGGAACGGCGGTTCGCGATCGAAGTGCGAGGCCACATCCTCCGCGGCAGAACGCCGGACGGTGGGCGGCGGCGGGATCTCCACCCTCTCAATCGGCGCGGTGCGCTCCGGTGCGAGAGGGGGCGGGGGCGCTGGCACCGGGCCTGCGGCGACTGCCATCGGCGGTGGTGGCGATTGCCGTGGTGGTGCTGGCGATTGTCGTTGCGGCGAAGCGGGGCGGGACGTTGGCGCAGGTGTCGGAGCGGGCGCCGGCGCGGGCGTCGGCGCGGGAGGAGGAGCCGTCTCGGTCAGCTCCAGTTCGGGCCCGTCCTGGTACCAGCTGTGGCGGCACTTGGCGCAGCGCACGGTCCGCCCCTCCGCGCCGATGGCGGTGTCGGGCACGACGTAACGGGTCGCGCAGGCGGGGCACTGGATGATCATCGCACGATACCTGCCTACGCGCGCGGCTCCCCCGCAACAAGATTGCGCAGAGCCCCGCAACCCTTGTCATGCGGCCTTTTCCACAAGCACTGGCCGCCAGATCACGCAATCTTGCACATTAACGCACAATATCGCGGGCGCGCGCACGCTTCGCCCTTCCCGCCGCGGGGCGAAACCCCTAGGCGGGAGCGAATGAACGGGCCCGAGAACAGCATCGTCCAGTTCGCCAACGTGGGCTTGCGCTACGGCACCGAACGCGAGGTGCTGAGCGACGTGTCGTTCACGCTCTACCCGGGCAGCTTCTATTTCCTCACCGGTGCCAGCGGGGCGGGCAAGACTTCGCTGCTGAAACTGCTCTACCTTGCCCAGCGGCCCAGCCGGGGCATCATCTCGATGTTCGGCGAGGATGTCATCACCATGGAGCGGGGCGCCCTGCCCCAGTTTCGCCGCCGCATCGGCGTGGTGTTCCAGGATTTCCGGCTGGTCCCCCATCTCACCGCCTACGACAACGTCGCCCTGCCTCTGCGCATTGCCGGCATGAGCGAAGCGCGGATCGCCAAGCCGGTATCCGACATGCTGGAATGGGTCGGCCTGTCGCACCGGGCGGACGCGCGGCCGGAGACGCTTTCGGGCGGCGAACAGCAGCGCGTGGCCATCGCCCGCGCGGTGATCGCCCGGCCGGAAATCCTCGTGGCGGACGAGCCGACCGGCAACGTCGATCCCGAAATGGCGGTCAAGCTGCTGCGCCTGTTCGAGGCGCTGAACCGGTTGGGCACCACGGTGGTTGTGGCCACCCACGACGTTCACCTGCTGCGCAAGGTGCCGGAATCGCTGATCATGCGGCTCGACAAGGGGCGGCTTTCGGACCCCACCGGGGCGCTGCGCTATCCCCCCCGGCGCGAGCCGGTGCAGGCATGAGCGCGCCCTCTCCCTCTCCCTCCCCCTCGCCCGACCGCGGTATGGCTTTGCGTCGTAACCGCCCGAGGTTCGGGGACAGTGCGCGGCTGATGCAGCAGGCGCGGATCGCCGGGCCGATGCCGTGGGTGATTGCGATCATGATCGCGCTTACGGTAATGGCGGCCGCCGCCGGTCTCGCCCTTGCCAACCTCGCCGAAAACGCCCGTGCGGAAATTGCCGGCGGGGTCACCGTGCAGGTCGTCGAAGCCGCGCCGATGGAGCGTGACCGGCAGGCCGAACGCGCGCTGTCGTGGTTGGCCAACCGTGACGACGTGGCCTCCGTCCGCCGGGTGCCCGATGCCGAACTTGCAGCACTGCTGGAACCCTGGCTGGGGGAGCTTGGCACCGGCGGCGTGGACGGCGTGCCGGTGCCCGCGCTGATCGACGTGCGGTTGTCCGGCCCGATCACCGACACGCGGCTGGCAGAGATGCGGCAGGGCCTTGAACGGCAGGCGCCGGCGGCACGGATCGACGCGCAGGCAAGCTGGCTCGGCCCCGTTTTCGATGCCATCCGCTCGTTGCAACTGCTGGCATTGGGGCTGATCGTGCTGCTCGCGGCGACCAGCGCGGCGGCGGTATGGCTGGCGGCGCGCAGCGCCCTCGGCGCCAACCGCGACACCATCGAGGTCATCCATCACCTTGGCGGAAGCGATGGCCAGCTTGCCGCCATCTTCCAGCGCCAGGTCGCCTGGGATGCGGCCCTGGGCGGCGCGGCAGGGCTGCTGCTGGGGCTTGCCGCCGTCTTCGTTCTCGGCCGCCAGTTTGCCGATTTGGGCTCGGGCCTCGTCGCGGGCGGAGGGCTGGGTGCGGGCGACTGGATCGCCATCGGCGCAATCCCGCTTGTGGGAATGGTGCTGGCGGTTATTACGGCGCGCTATACCGTGATTTCCGCGCTCAGGCGGATGCTGTAGGGGCCTTCGCGTGGTTCGCCGTCTGATCTCGATCCTGCTCGTCGCCTGGGCCCTGGGCTTCCTGTGGTTCGCCGTGGCCCTGCCGCGCCCCGCCCCGGTGAGCGAGACCGATGCCATTGTCGTGCCCACCGGCAGCGGCGGGCGCATTCCGCGCGGGCTGGAAGTGCTGCAGGCGGGCGCCGCGCAGCAGATGCTGGTCACCGGCGTCGACCCGGCGGTGCAGCCGGACGAGTTCCAGGCCGAGTTCGAAGTGCCCGACCGCCTGATGGACTGCTGCATCACCCTGGGCTTCAACGCGCTCGACACGCGGGGCAACGCGCGCGAGACGGCGCAATGGATGGCCGAGCGGGAATACAATTCGCTGCGCCTCGTCACCGCCGACTGGCACATGCGCCGGGCGGCTGCCGAACTGTCCGACCAGTTGCCCGCCGCGATCGCGATCGAGCGCGATGCCGTGCGGTCCGAGGTCAGCCTGTGGACGCTGTTCCTGGAATATCACAAGTGGCTGGCGGTGTGGACGTTGCAGGCGCTGAAGTAACGCTGTCATGCTGCTGCTGCGCAACATCGCCTTCTACATCGCGTTCTACACCGGTTCGCTGCTGCTCAGCTTCGGCGCGGCCGGGGCGAGCTACGTTCGCCCGCAATGGGTGAGGCCGCTGTGCGACTGGTGGTCCGCCTGGCACCACTGGTGCTGCGTGAACCTGCTGGGCCTGCGCATCGTGGAGACCGGCGCGCGGCCCGACCGGCCCGTGCTCTACGCCATCAAGCACGAGAGTTTCTTCGAAGCGATCGCGATGGCGCACACGTTCGATTACCCGGCCGGCGTCGCCAAGCAGGAACTGTTCGACATCCCCGGCTGGGGCCGCGCGGGCAAGGCCTATGGCCTCATCCCGGTCGCGCGCGACCAGGGCGCCCGGGCGCTGCGCGCCATGCTGAAGCAGGCGCGCGCCGCGACCGAGGCCGGACGGCCCATCGTGATCTTTCCCGAAGGCACCCGCGTTCCCCACGGCACCCGCCCGCCGCTGCAATCGGGTTTTGCCGCGCTCTACAAGCTGTTCGGCCTGCCGGTGGTGCCCGTCGCGATCGACAGCGGACCGATCTATCACCGCCGGCTGAAGCCACGCGGCACGATAACGTGGAAGTTCGGCGAGGTGATCGAGCCCGGGTTGCCCCGCGCCGAGATCGAGGCCCGGGTGCGTGACGCGATCAACGCCCTCAATGCGAGCGACGAGCCAAGCCAGACGCCCGAGCGCGCCTGATGCGGCAGGGTCCGCCACCCGCGCCGGATCCAGCCTTTCGCCCCTCAAAACACCCTTCAGGCGCAGTGCGACAGGTCACCTCCGCCCGGCTATCGACTTCGCTTGATTGCAGCTGAAACCGGGTGCAAGGGCGAGCCATGGCCATCGACCGTTCCGCGCTGCGCGCCGCCTATCGCCTCGACGAGGAAACCTGCCTTGCCGAACGGCTCGAACAGGCCGCCCCCGTTTCCGCCATCCATGCAGAGGCTGCCGCGCTGGCGGGGCGCCTGATCCAGGATGCCCGCAGCCGCAACAGCGCGGGCCTCGATGCCTTTCTTGCCACCTACGGCCTCGATACCGAGGAAGGCATCGCCCTGATGTGCCTTGCCGAGGCGCTGCTGCGCGTGCCCGATGCGGGCACCGCCGATGCGCTAATCCGTGACAAGCTGGCCGGCGTCGACTGGTCCGAACACATGGGTGCCAGCAGTTCCACCTTCGTCAACGCCGCGACCTTTTCGCTGATGCTGACGGGCGAGGTCCTGCGCGGCGGCAAGCGTGCGGAGGCCGGCCTTGCCAACACCCTGCGCCGGGCGACGGGGCGGCTGGGCGAACCGGTGATCCGCCAGGCGGTGAGCCAGGCGATGAAGATCCTGGGCGGCCAGTTCGTTTACGCCCGCACCATCGACGAGGCCATGCGCCGCGCCGCGCCGGAGCGGAAGAAGAACCTCGCCCACAGCTTCGACATGCTGGGTGAGGCAGCGATGACACTGGATGACGCGCAGAAATATCTGCGCGCCTACGAGGGCGCGATCCGGCGCCTGGCCCGCGAACCGGGCGGCGTGTTCGACAGCCCCGGCATCTCGGTCAAGCTGTCCGCGCTCTACCCCAAGTACGATTTCCTCCATGCAGAGGCCGCGCGCGAGGCGCTCATCCCGATGGTGCGCGATCTGGCCATGCAGGCGCGCGATGCGGACATGCACTTCACCATCGATGCCGAGGAGGCCGAGCGGCTGGAACTCAGCCTCGACATCATCGAGGCGCTGGTGGCCGACGATGCCCTGTTCGACAACGGCACGCCCGGCGGGTGGCAGGGTTTCGGCATGGCGATCCAGGCCTATTCCAAGCGCGGCGTGCCGCTGTGCCACTGGGTGGCCGACCTCGCCCGCCAGCACGGCCGCCGCCTGTTCGTGCGGCTGGTGAAGGGCGCCTACTGGGACGCCGAGATCAAGCTGAGCCAGGTAGGCGGGCACGCGGATTACCCGGTCTTTACCCGCAAGCTGGGCACCGATGTCTCCTACCTCGCCTGTGCCAAGGTGTTGCTGGACGCGGACGATGCGGTGTTCCCCGCCTTTGCCACGCACAATGCCTACACCGTGGGCGCGATCAAGGCGCTGGCAAACGGGCGCCCTTTCGAATTCCAGCGCCTTCACGGCATGGGCGAGGAAGTCTATGCCGCGCTGGCCGCGCAGGAGCGGAACGACCGCACCCGCGTGCGCATCTATGCGCCCGTCGGCGGGCACAAGGAACTGCTCGCCTACCTGGTGCGCCGCCTGCTGGAAAACGGGGCGAACAGCAGCTTCGTCAACCGCATGGCCGATGCCGACGTGCCGGTGGCGGAACTGACCACCGATCCGGTCGCCGACCTCGCCGCGCTTCAGCCACGCCGCAATCCGGCGATCCCGCTGCCAGCCGATATCTTTCCCGGCCGCACCAATTCCGCCGGCGTCGACCTTGCGCACCAGCCCACTCGCGCCGCCATGCGCGAACGGCTGGCTGAACTCGCACCACGCCAGTGGAGCGCGGGCGCGGACCTTGCCGGATCGAAGCTGCCGATCCTCAGCCCGACCGATGGGAGCCCGGTGGGCGAGGTCACCCTCCCCACCCGTGCCGAGATCGCCATGGCGTTCCAGCAGGCCGAGGCCGCGCAGCCCGCTTGGGACGCGCTGGGCGGAGAGCGGCGTGCCGCCCTGCTCGATGCCGCCGCCGACCTGTTCGAGGATCACACGGCCGAATTTCTCAGCCTGTGCCAGCGCGAGGCGGGCAAGACCTTGCCCGACGCCGTGCTGGAGGTGCGCGAGGCGGTCGATTTCCTGCGCTATTACGCCAACGAGGCGCGCGCGCATTTCACCCGCGGCGTGCCGCTGCCCGGCCCCACCGGGGAAAGCAACGTGCTGCGCCTGCACGGGCGCGGCGTGTTCGTGACCATCAGTCCGTGGAATTTCCCGCTGGCGATCTTCATCGGCCCGACCGCCGCTGCGCTCGCCGCCGGCAACACGGTGATCGCCAAGCCCGCCGAGCAAACGCCGCTCATCGCCCAGCTTGCCGTGGACCTGTGCCACCGCGCAGGGGTGCCGGCAGACGTGCTGCACATGCTGCCCGGCGGCGGCCAGATCGGCGGGCGCATCACTGCCGACCCGCGCCTGGCGGGCGTGGCCTTTACCGGCTCCACCGCGACGGCCCACGCGATCAATCGCGCGCTCGCCAGTCGCGACGGCCCCATCGCCACGCTGGTGGCGGAGACCGGCGGGCAGAACGCGCTGATCGTCGACAGCTCCGCGCTGCCGGAACAGGTCACGCGCGACGTGGTGGCATCGGCTTTCCAGAGCGCGGGCCAGCGCTGTTCGGCATTGCGCGTCGCCTATATCCAGGATGACGTGGCCGACACCATGCTCGCCATGATCCGCGGCGCGTTCGAGGCGCTGGTGGTGGGCGACCCGGCACAGCTTTCCACCGATGTCGGCCCGGTGATCGACGAGGAAGCCCGCGCCAAGCTGGAGGCGCACATCGCCGCGCGGCAGGCGGCGGGCAACCGCGTGTGGCGGCTGCCGCTTCCGCCCGAGTGCGATGCGGGCCATTTCGTCGCGCCGACAATCATCGAGATCGACCGCATCGGCGATCTGGCGGAAGAAAACTTCGGCCCCGTCCTCCATGTCGTGCGCTTCGCCGCGGGACAGCTCGACCGTGTGATCGAGGACATCAACGCCACCGGCTTCGGCCTGACGCTGGGCCTCCACAGCCGGATCGAGGATACCCGCCGTTTCGTCGAGGCCCGCGCGCGGGTGGGCAACTTCTACGTCAACCGCAACCAGATCGGCGCCGTGGTCGGCAGCCAGCCCTTTGGCGGCGAGGGGCTGTCGGGCACCGGCCCCAAGGCGGGCGGGCCGCACTACGTGGCACGCTTCGCGACCGAGCGCGTGACCACGATCGACACGACCGCGGCGGGCGGGAATGCGACGCTGCTGGCGGGGGGTTAGGCGCGAACCGTCGCACTTGCAGGTTGTGGCGCCCGCCCTTACCTCCAGACCAGGATAGAGGAGACCGCGATGAAGGGCTTTTGCGACAACATCGAAGAGCAGACGCTCGATAACGGCGATTTTCGCCGCGTGCTCTACACCGGGCACCATCTCCAGCTCGTGCTCATGACCCTGCCGCTCGGCGGCGACATCGGTGAGGAGGTCCACGACGATCGCGACCAGTTCTTCCGTTTCGAAGGGGGTTCCGGCGTCGTCGACATCGACGGTGTGGCTAACGCGGTCGAGGACGGCTTTGCCGTGATCGTGCCGGCCGGCGCGCGTCACAACGTGCGCAACACGGGTGCTGACCCGTTGCGGTTCTATTCGCTCTATGCCCCTCCCGAGCATAAGGACGGTATCGTCCATGCGACCAGGGAGGAAGCCGATGCCCGCCATCATGATGAGGAATGGGACGGCGGGACGACCGAGTAAGAACTAGGCTTCAAATCGAGGCACGGGGGAAACTCGCACGCGCCGTCTTGCCCCCACCCCCGCCATCGGCAATCCCCCGCTCATGGCCATTCTCTCCGACAAATGGATTCGCGAAGCCGCCACGACGCGTGGCATGATCGAACCCTTCGTGGAGGCGCAGCGCCGGGACGGGTGTATCTCCTACGGCCTCAGCTCCTTCGGTTACGACGCGCGGGTGGCGGACGAGTTCAAGATCTTCACCAACGTCAATTCCGCCGTGGTCGACCCCAAGAATTTCGACGGGGACAGCCTCGTCGATCGCAAGACCGACTGCTGCATCATTCCGCCCAACAGCTTCGCGCTCGCCCGCACGGTGGAATACTTCCGCATTCCGGATGACGTGCTGGTGATCTGCCTCGGCAAGAGCACCTATGCGCGATGCGGCATCATCGTGAACGTGACGCCCTTGGAGCCGGGCTGGGAAGGCCACGTGACGCTGGAATTCTCCAACACCACCCCGCTCCCCGCCAGGATCTACGCCAACGAGGGCGCGTGCCAGTTCCTGTTCCTGCAGGGCAACGAGCGGCCCGAAGTCACCTACGCTGACCGCGCGGGCAAATACATGGGCCAGCGCGGGGTGACGCTGCCCAGGTTGTGATTGTTTGCGAGCCCGCCTCCGCGGGCTCATCCTCGGTGCTGTTCGCTCCGCCGGGGCTGCGCTCCGGCTGCGCGGCACCTGCGGGCGCGCGTTCGCGCTTGCGGGCCTTCGGCCCGAGCTCAGCCGCCTCGGCAAACTAATCCGGTCGACGACCAGCCGACCGCAAGGCCGACCGGCCGCACGCAGCGGGCACGCAGCGAAGCGGAGTGCGTCTAGCGAGGATGAGCCCGCGGAGGCGGGCTCGCAATCAAAACGATGTCCTCACGCTCAGGCGGAAATTCCGCCCCGCCAGCGGCACGAAATCCTTGGTGAAGCTGGCCGCGCGCCGCGCATCCTCGTCCAGGATGTTGTTCACCTGCGCCATCACCACGATGTTGTCGTTACCTTCCAGCGGGTGCCAAGCGATCGAGGCGTTGACCATCGTGTAGCCGTCGGTCGGCGCTTCCAGTGGGGCGACGCGGTCCTGCTCGTCGTGCCATTCCACTTCGCCGCGCAGGTCGACGTGGTCGAGCCGTGCCTCCAGCGCGCCATAGAGGCTGAGCGGCGGGATGCGCGGCACGGGTTCGCCGCTGTCCAGCGTTGCGCGGGTGTAATCGGCGCGCAGGTCGCCCAGCAGTTCAAAGCCGCCGGTCTCGATAATCGGGAAGGTCGCCTGCGCCTCGAATCCCCACTGGTCGGCGTCCTGTTGCAGGAAGGCGAACACGGCCAGGCCATCCTCCTCCTCGCCTGTGGCGGAAAGGTAGATGAAGTCGTCGAACCAGTTGCGGTAGAGCGTGGCGTTCACCTGCACCGGCCCGACAGAGCCGCGCAGGTAAGCTTCCCCGCCCCAGCTGCTTTCGGTCGCGAGCCCGGGATTGCCGATCTCGAACTGCTGGGTGGCAAGGTGCGGGCCGTCGGCGAACAGCTCCTGCGCTGACGGGGCACGCTCGGTGCGCGAGGCGTTGAGGCCTACGCGAAAGTCATCGAACAGCGTGTAGCCAGCGCCAACGGCAGCGGAAAAGGTGCCGAAATCGCGCGACACATCGCCCAGCCCGAAGGTCTCGGCATCGATGGACGTGTTCTCATACCGCGCGCCGACTTCGATTTCCAAGGCGTCGAAATCGAATTCCTGCAGGCCGAAGACGGCGAAGCTTTCGGTCACGTTGGGCGGCACGAAGGCTTCCTCGCCCAACGCCTGGAAGTCGACGTGCGAATACTGCACGCCGGTCGATCCGCGCCAGCCGCCAGCCCCAAGCGCGCGCCGGGACTGCACCAGCTCCACGCGGCCTTCCACGCCCTCCACGTCGAAGACCGTGCCGGTCTCCTCACCCTCGAACTCGGTATGGGTGTAATCGGACCAGCCCAGGCGAGTCTGCACCGAATCGAAAAAGCCGCTGCCGAGGTCGAGCTCGCCGCGCAGGTCGGCGCGATACTGGCGCAGGCCGATGGAGACGTTCTCCTCGCCATGCTCTTCCCCGTGGTCCTCTTCCTCCCCGTCGATCACGTCCTCGCCTTCGTCGTGGTGGACGTGGCCGATGCCCGGCAGGCCGGGGATGCCGTAGGTGGTGTCGTAATAGCCGAACGAGGCGCCGATGTTGCTGGCGCCCGAGAACCACGCCACGCCCGCCCCGGCGGACGTTGCCTCGGTAAAGCTGTTGGGCAGCACGCCGCGCGCGTTGGCCGCCTCGCGCAGTTCGGCGGCCTCTTCCAGGTGGCCCTCTTCCTCTTCCTCGTCGGCGTCGGCCAGCAGGTCGGCGCGCAGGAAGGGGGAGGCGACGAAGCCGGGGATCTCAAGGTCGTTGGTCACGCGGTGTGACCCATCGACATGAACCGCAAACCCGCCGCCGATGGGCGCATCGATGGACGCCCCCACTTCGCGCAGGTCGCTGGCGGTATCCATCCCGGCGAGCGCATCGACGTGCACCGCTTCGTCCGGCAGGCGCGGCGGGATGCGCTTGGTGATGACGTTGACGGCGCCGCCGATGGCCTGGCTGCCGTAGAGCAGGACCGCCGGGCCGCGCAGCACCTCCACCCGGTCGGCGATCAGCGGATCGACGGCCACGGCATGGTCGGCGCTGGTGGACGAGGCATCGAGCGAACCGGTGCCGTCGCTCAGCACGCGCACGCGCTCGCCGCCAAAGCCGCGCAGCACCGGGCGCGAGGCGCCGGGGGCGAAACTGGTGGCGGAAACGCCCGGCAGGCTGGCGAGCACTTCGCCGATCTGGCCCGAACTTTCGCGCTGGAGCGCCACGCCGGTAACGACCGACGAACCGGCCACGATGTCCAGCCGGTCGACGCCTGCCGCGGTGACGTAGATCGAATGCAAGTCGTCGCTGCCAGGCTCTTGCGGGCCGGATTGGTCGCCGGACTGCGGGGTTGGGTCGCGGGTATCATCCTGCGCGAGAGGAGCGGGCGAAGCCTCCTGCGCCATGGCGGCCAGCGGCGTGGCGAACAGCGGTATGGCAGCAGACAGCAGGAAAGTGGCCGGGGTAAATTTCATCAAGCGTCCCTTTGGTATTCTGTGTGACGGTGTATCATCACGCGCCATACCGAATACCGCATCTGTCGCAAGGCCCTGATCGCTGGTTTCGTTGGAATGCCACCTGCATCCGACGAAATCGCATCGGCTCAGTCGCGCACTGCCGCATCGAGCCGCGCGCGCGCCCGGCCCTCCCCGATCAGGGGCAGCAGCTCTGCCATGTCCGGGCCGTGGTCGCGGCCCGTCAGCGCCTGCCGCAACGGCTGGAACAGTTCGCGTCCCTTGCGACCCGTGCGCGCCTTCAGCACCGCGGTGAGGTCCTGCCACGGCGTTTCACTCCAGGTGAGCGCGGCGGCGGCCTCGGCCAGGTACGCGCGGGTTTCGGCATCGAAGCTGCGCGGCTCGATCGGACCGGTGACCAGCCGCCACCATTCGCCCGCCTCGTTCACATGGGCCACGTTGGGGCGGATGGCGTGCCAGCCGGCGTCGTCCATGCCATCGGGCAACCGGTCGGCAACCTGTGCGAAATCCAGCTGGTGGACGATTGCCGCGTTGACCCGTTCGAGGTCCGCGTCATCGAAACGCGCCGGTGCGCGGCCGAACGTGGCAAGATCGAATGTCTCGATCAGCGTCGCGCGGTCCGCGATCGGTTCCACCGGCAGCGCCGTGCCCAGCCGCGCCAGCATGGCCACCAGTGCCTGCGGCTCGATCCCGGCATCACGCAAGGCGTCGCAACCAAGCGAACCCAGCCGCTTCGACAGCTTGCCCTCGCGCCCCACCAGCAGCGCCTCGTGCGCGAAGCGGGGGGGAGCGGCACCCAGTGCAGTGAACATCTGGATCTGCACTGCTGTATTGGAGACGTGATCCTCGCCGCGCAGCACGTCGGTCACGCCCATCGCGATGTCGTCCACCGCGCTCGGCAGCATGTAGAGCCACGATCCATCGGCGCGGCGGATCACCGGATCGCTGAGCTGCGCCGGATCGAACGACTGCCCACCGCGCACACCGTCGGCCCACATTATGGGTTCGTCATGATCGAGGCGGAAGCGCCAGTGGGGAGCAATACCCTCTGCTTCCTTCGCCGCGCGCTGTTCGTCGCTCAATGCCAGCGCCGCGCGGTCGTAGATCGGCGGCAGCCCGCGCCCGAGCGCGATCTTGCGCTTCAAGTCGAGCTCCTGCGCGCTTTCGTAGGCGGGGTAGACCCGGCCGGCGTCACGCAACCGGGCAAAGGCATCCTCGTAGAACGTCAGCCGTGCCGATTGGCGTTCCTCCCCGTCGGGCGTTAGGCCAAGCCAGGCGAGATCCTGGCGTATCCCATCGACGAAGCGTTCCTCGCTGCGTTCGGCGTCGGTATCGTCGATGCGCAGCAGGAAACGCCCGCCGGCCTTGCGCGCCAGCATCCAGTTGTGCAGCGCCGTGCGCAGGTTGCCGACATGCAGGCGGCCCGTGGGCGACGGCGCGAAACGAGTGACGACAGACATGCCCGCGCCCCTAGGGCAAGTTCATGCGCCGGTGAAGCGTTTGCGCGCCTTTTCCAGTTCGGCAAGCATGGCATCGACGGCGAGGTTGTCTTCGGGCGAGCCGTGGGCGCGCACGAAGCTTTCGAGTTCGGCGATCTCCAGCCGTGCCGCTTCCAGCTCTCCCGGCAGTTCCCACCGGGCCTTGGCCAATTGCGCTTCGTAGCGTTCGAGGATGTCGGGTGGGATGACCTTGGGCCGTTTGGCCGCCACCGTGCGCCACCGCTTGCGCACGTGCGCCTGGGTCTTTTCCAGATGCTTGCGCACCACGCGCACGGCCAGCGCCGCCTCGTCGCAGGCCACCATGCCATCCAGCGCGGTCAGATTGCGCGGGGTCGCCCAGCCGGGGAAATGAAAACTGCCCAGCATCATCAGCCAGCGCGCGACCAGCTCGGTCTGGTGGGCCGCCACGTAACGCTGCACGAGCGGCAGCGATACGGTATCACCGTGATCGAGGAACAGCATCTGCGCGTCCTCGGTGGCAATTGCGCCATCCCGTGCCGACTGCATCGCCGCGCCCTGCACCGCCTCCAGATCGACGCGAAAATTGCGGAAACGCGGCGCCGCCTCGGCAATGAAGCGCTGGCCGAGCGCCGCCAGGTGCGGCGGCGGCGGCGGTGCGCCTTCGAACAGCAAGCGCTCGAATCCGGCAGGTTGATCGGTCATGCCGGCAACGCGCTAGCGTGCAGGCGTTATTATTGTGCAAACAGCATTACCGTGTGACCGCCACCTTCGATGACCAGCCGCCGGTCATCGGTGTGCACCATGCTGCTGGCCCCATCGATGGCGGCAGCGGTATCGAAGACCGCGTGATGCACGCGCGCCCGGGCCAGGCACTCTGCGCTCGGCCCCTGGCGGCGGGACGTGGCGATACGGGTGCCCTCGATCTGGTAGGTCCAGCCGTAACCCCCGCAGGCCGCGGGAAAGGTGATAGTGGTCGCATCGACGACCAGCCTCAGGTCGAGAAAGTCGTCCAGACCGGCACCGTCGATGGCGACCACGCGGTAGGTCCCGTCCGCAGCGGCGTCGGCCACCGCCGTGGTCGTCGTGCACGCGGCCAGACCCAGCGCGGCGGCGATCGAGAGAATGGTCTTCATCCGGCAGCAGCTCCCGATCGCGCAAACAAAAAGCCCCGGACGATTGCTCGTCCGGGGCCTGATGTGACGGTGTGTCGATGAACGGCAGGTTAGGCCTGGTCGCCCTCGTCGTCCGGCAGCGGCTCGGCCGCTTCTTCGGCTTCGACGGCATCTTCCTCGTTGTCCACGCTCTCGTCCGAGGCGTCTTCGTTGAGGTAGTCGCCGGCGTCCTCGTCGGTGCCGTGCGTTTCGCCTGCGGCGGCACCCAGCGGATCGTCGCCGATTGCCGCCTCGGGACCCTGCGCCAGCTCGGCGGCGTGCTCTGCCTCCGCACTGTCGGGCGCGATCAGATCGGCCTCGATCGCAGCATCGGAAGCCGCCTTCTCGCTCGCGGCTGCCACCGCGGCAGCCTCGTCGGCCGCCTCGATCGCGTCAGCCATCTTGCGATACTGCGCACGGATCGCTGCATCCCGGCTGGTGGCGGTCACGCGCATCCGGTTCATGCCCGCGCCGGTACCGGCGGGGATGAGACGGCCCACGATCACGTTCTCCTTCAGACCGACAAGCGTGTCCTTCTTGCCCTCGACCGCGGCCTGCGTGAGCACGCGCGTGGTTTCCTGGAACGAAGCGGCCGAGATGAACGAACGCGTCTGCAAGGAGGCCTTGGTGATGCCGAGCAGGATGGGCGTGCCTTCCGCCTTCTTCTTGCGCGGGGGCAGCTTGGCGTTGACCTCGTTCATCTCCTCCAGATCGACCTGTTCGCCCGGCAGCAGCGTGGTATCGCCGCTGTCGGTGATCTCGACCTTTTGCAGCATCTGGCGAACGATCACCTCGATGTGCTTGTCGTTGATCTTCACGCCCTGAAGCCGGTAGACTTCCTGGATTTCGGTGCACAGGTATTCGGCCAGCGCCTCCACGCCCAGCACCTCGAGGATGTCGTGCGGGTTGGGGCTGCCCGAGATGAGCGTGTCGCCCTTCTTGACGAAATCGCCTTCCTGGACGTCGATCACCTTGGTCTTGGGCACCAGGTACTCCACCGCCTCGCCCTCTTCCGGGACGATCGCGATCTTGCGCTTGGCCTTGTAGTCGCGGATGAATTCCATCCGGCCACTGATCTTGGCGATGACCGCCGCGTCCTTGGGAACGCGGGCCTCGAACAGCTCGGCAACGCGCGGCAGACCGCCGGTGATGTCGCGCGTCTTGGCAGCTTCGCGGCTGGCACGGGCCAGGATGTCGCCTGCGGCCACTTCCTGACCGTCCTCGACCGACAGCGTGGTGCCCGGGGCCAGCATGTAACGCTGGGCCTCGGTCTCCTCGCCCTTCTTGCCCTTGCCCTTGGCATCGTCCTCGCCAAGGAAGGTCAGGCGCGGACGCAGGTCTTCTTTCTTGGAACGCGACGTGGCGCGGTATTCGATGACCACGCGCTGGGCGATACCGGTGGCATCGTCCACCCGCTCTTCCAGCGTCTTGCCCTCGATCAGGTCCTGGTAACGCACCAGGCCCGCGGTTTCGGTGATGATCGGCAGGGTGAACGGATCCCATTCCGCCAGACGATCGCCTTCCTTCACCGCGGCGCCATCCTCGAACATGAGCATGGTGCCGTAGGGCACGCGGTGAATGGCGCGTTCCCGGCCAGCGGGATCGACCACCACCATCTCGCCCGAACGGGCCAGCGACAGGCGACGGCCCTTCTTGTCGGTGATGGTGGGCATGTCGCGGTAGACCACCTTGCCGTCCGAGATGCTCTCGAGATGGCTGGTTTCGTTGATCTGCGCCGCACCGCCGATGTGGAAGGTACGCATGGTCAGCTGGGTGCCCGGCTCACCGATGGACTGCGCCGCGATGACGCCCACGGCCTCACCGATGTTCACCGGCGTGCCGCGCGCAAGATCACGGCCATAGCAGGTCGCGCAAACGCCCTGTTCGGCATCGCAGACCAGCGGCGAACGGATCTTCGCCTGCTGCACCTCGGCATCCTCGATGGCCTTCATCATGGGCTCGTCGACCATGGTGCCGGCCTTCACGATGACCTCGCTGGTGGCCACGTTCACGATGTCCTCGGCCACGGTGCGGCCCAGGATACGCTCGCCGAGCGAGGCGATCACGCTGCCGCCCTGCACGATGGCACGCATTTCCAGCGCGTTGCTGGTCTTGCAGTTCTCTTCCACGATGACGCAGTCCTGCGACACGTCGACGAGGCGGCGGGTGAGGTAGCCCGAGTTCGCGGTCTTCAACGCCGTGTCCGCCAGGCCCTTGCGGGCACCGTGGGTGGAGTTGAAGTATTCAAGGACGGTCAGGCCCTCCTTGAAGTTCGAGATGATCGGCGTCTCGATGATCTCGCCCGAAGGCTTGGCCATCAGGCCGCGCATACCGGCGAGCTGCTTCATCTGCGCCGGGCTGCCACGCGCGCCGGAGTGGCTCATCATGTAGATCGAATTGATCTGCGCCTGGCGACCGTTCTCGTCCTTCGGCATCGCCCGGATCTCGTCCATCATGGCGTTCGCCACCGTGTCGCCGCAACGGCTCCACGCGTCGATCACCTTGTTGTACTTTTCCTGCTGGGTGATGAAGCCGTCCTGGTACTGCTGCTCGTAATCGGCAACCAGCGCCTTGGTTTCCTCGATCATGCCGACCTTGGAATCGGGAATGATCATGTCGTCCTTGCCGAAGCTGATGCCGGCCTTGAACGCGTGGCGGAAACCCAGGCCCATGATGGCGTCGGCGAACAGCACCGTGTCCTTCTGGCCGGTGTGACGATAGACCTGGTCGATGACGTCACCGATTTCCTTCTTGGTCAGAAGGCGGTTGACGACCTCGTAGGGCACCGTGTGGCTCTTGGGCAGGCATTCGCCGATCAGCATGCGGCCCGGCGTGGTTTCCACGCGCGCCATGTACTCCTTGCCCTTCTCGTCCGTCTGCGGGACGCGGGTGTGGATCTTTGAGTGCAGCGTGACCGCGCCGACGTGCAATGCCTGGTGCACCTCGTTGATGTCGGCCAGCACCTTGCCTTCGCCCGGCTCGCCTTCGCGGTCCATCGAGAGGTAATACAGACCCAGCACCATGTCCTGCGAGGGCACGATGATCGGCTTGCCGTTCGCGGGGCTGAGGATGTTGTTCGTGCTCATCATCAGCACGCGCGCTTCCAGCTGGGCTTCCAGCGAAAGCGGCACGTGGACGGCCATCTGGTCGCCGTCGAAGTCGGCGTTGAAGGCCGAGCAGACGAGCGGGTGCAGCTGGATTGCCTTGCCCTCGATCAGCACGGGTTCAAACGCCTGGATGCCGAGACGGTGCAGCGTGGGGGCGCGGTTCAGCAGCACCGGGTGTTCGCGGATGACCTCATCCAGGATGTCCCAGACTTCCTTGCGCTCCTTTTCTACCCACTTCTTCGCCTGCTTCAGGGTCATCGAGAGACCCTTGGCGTCGAGGCGCGCGTAGATGAACGGCTTGAACAGCTCGAGCGCCATCTTCTTGGGCAGGCCGCACTGGTGCAGCTTCAGTTCCGGACCTGTCACGATGACCGAACGGCCCGAATAGTCGACGCGCTTGCCGAGCAGGTTCTGGCGGAAGCGGCCCTGCTTGCCCTTGAGCATGTCGGAGAGCGACTTCAGCGGACGCTTGTTGGCGCCCGTGATCACGCGGCCGCGGCGGCCGTTGTCGAACAGGGCGTCGACGGCTTCCTGCAACATGCGCTTCTCGTTGCGCACGATGATGTCGGGCGCGCGCAATTCCATCAGGCGCTTGAGCCGGTTGTTGCGGTTGATCACGCGGCGGTAGAGATCGTTGAGATCGGACGTCGCGAAGCGGCCGCCATCCAGCGGCACCAGCGGGCGCAGTTCCGGCGGGATGACCGGCACGACTTCCAGGATCATCCATTCGGGACGGTTGCCCGATTCGATGAAGCTTTCGACGACCTTCAGACGCTTGATGATCTTGGCGGGCTTGAGCTTGGACTTGGTCGTCTCGAGCTCTTCCAGCAGGTCGGCCTTTTCCTGCTCGAGATCGAGATCCATCAGCATGGTCTTGACCGCGGCCGCGCCGATGTCGGCGGTGAACGCGTCCTCGCCGTATTCGTCCTGCGCGTCGAGCAGTTCGTCCTCGGTCAGCAACTGGAACTTCTCCATCGCTGTGAGGCCGGGCTCGGTGACGATGTAGCTTTCGAAATACAGTACGCGCTCGAGCTGCTTGAGCTGCATGTCGAGCAGCAGGCCGATGCGGCTCGGCAGCGACTTCAGGAACCAGATGTGCGCGACCGGCGCGGCCAGTTCGATGTGGCCCATGCGCTCACGACGGACCTTGGTGACCGTCACCTCGACGCCGCACTTTTCGCAGACGACGCCCTTGTACTTCATGCGCTTGTACTTGCCGCACAGGCACTCGTAGTCCTTCACGGGGCCGAAGATGCGCGCACAGAACAGGCCGTCACGCTCGGGCTTGAACGTGCGGTAGTTGATGGTTTCCGGCTTCTTGATCTCGCCGAACGACCAGGAACGGATACGCTCCGGCGAAGCGATGCCGATCTGGATCTGGTCAAAGGTTTCCGGCTTGGCCAGCTGGTTGGTGAATTTGCTCAGTTCGTTCATTTTTCTCGTTCCCTAGTGGGAGAAACAGGGGCGATGGGGGGTGGGCGGCAGACCGGACTTCCCGGATGCCGCCCGCGCCCTGTTATTCAGCGGCGATCTGGCCGAGGCCGTCTTCGTCTTCACCATCGGTGAGCGAGGACAGCTCGACGTTGAGGCCGAGGCTGCGCATTTCCTTGACAAGCACATTGAAGCTCTCCGGAATGCCGGCCTCGAAGGTGTCGTCGCCCTTGACGATCGCTTCGTAGACCTTGGTGCGGCCGATCACGTCATCGGACTTCACCGTCAGCATTTCCTGCAAGGTGTAGGCCGCGCCGTAGGCCTGGAGTGCCCAGACCTCCATCTCGCCGAAACGCTGGCCACCGAACTGGGCCTTGCCGCCCAGCGGCTGCTGGGTGACGAGGCTGTAGGGGCCGATCGAGCGCGCGTGGATCTTGTCGTCGACCAGGTGGTGGAGCTTGAGCATGTAGATGATGCCCACGGTCACCTTGCGGTCGAACGCCTCGCCACTGCGTCCGTCGTACAGCGTGGACTGGCCCGATGAATCGAGGCCCGCCTTCAGCAGCATGTCGGTGACGTCGCCTTCGTTGGCGCCGTCAAACACCGGGGTGCCCATCGGGACGCCGGCACGCAGGTTGTTCGCCAGTTCGACCACCTCGGCAGTGGTGCGGCTGTCGATATCCTCGTGATACTGCTCGCCGTAGACGTCCTTCAGCTTCTCGACGACCGCGGAAGGCGGCTGCATTCCGGCAAAGTCGCGCGCCATGTCGGGATTGGCCGCGCGCCAGTCATCAAGCTGTTCGGCGATCTGATGGCCCAGCGCGCGGGCGGCGAAGCCCAGATGCGTCTCGAAGATCTGGCCCACGTTCATGCGGCTCGGCACGCCCAGCGGGTTCAGCACGATGTCGACAGGGGTGCCGTCCTCCAGGAACGGCATGTCCTCGGCCGGCAGGATGCGGCTGATCACGCCCTTGTTGCCGTGACGGCCGGCCATCTTGTCGCCCGGCTGCAGCTTGCGCTTCACCGCCACGAAGACCTTGACCATCTTGAGCACGCCCGGCGCCAGTTCGTCGCCGCGTTCGAGCTTGTCCTTGCGGTCCTCGAACTTGTCCTTGATGGCCTTCACCGCCTCGTCGTACTGGCCCTTCACGGCTTCCAGCTGGGCCTGCATGTGATCGTCGGCCACGGCAAACTTGAACCACTCGTGGCGGTCCACGTTCTCCAGCAGGTCGGCGTCGATCACGGTGCCCTTCTTGATGCCCTTGGGCGCGGCGCTCGCGGTCTGGCCGGCCAGCATGTCGGCCAGGCGGTTGTATGTCGCCCGATTCAGAATGGCCCGTTCGTCTTCGCTGTCCTTCTTGAGGCGTTCGATTTCCTCGTTCTGGATGGCGCGGGTACGGTCGTCGATCTCGATGCCGTGGCGGTTGAACACGCGCACCTCTACCACCGTGCCGGCGACGCCCGGGGGCAGACGCAGGCTGGTGTCGCGCACATCGCTGGCCTTTTCGCCAAAGATCGCGCGCAGCAGCTTTTCCTCCGGCGTCATCGGGCTCTCGCCCTTGGGCGTGATCTTGCCCGCCAGGATGTCGCCCGGATGCACTTCGGCCCCGATGTAGACGATGCCCGCCTCGTCGAGGTTGCGCAGGGCTTCCTCGCCGACGTTGGGAATGTCGCGGGTGATGTCTTCCGGCCCCAGCTTGGTGTCGCGGGCCATCACCTCGAACTCCTCGATGTGGATCGAGGTGAACACGTCGTCCTTGACGATGCGCTCGGAGATGAGGATCGAATCCTCGTAGTTGTAGCCGTTCCACGGCATGAACGCGACGAGGCTGTTGCGGCCCAGCGCCAGTTCACCCAGATCGGTCGAGGGACCATCGGCGATGATGTCGCCGGCCAGCACCTCGTCACCCACCTTCACCAGCGGGCGCTGGTTGACGCAGGTGTTCTGGTTGGAACGCTGGAACTTCTGCAGCGTGTAGATGTCCACACCGGGGTTGGTGGTGTCCACCTCTCCCGAGGCACGGATCACGATGCGGCTGGCATCGACCTGGTCGATCACGCCGGAACGCAGGGCGGAGATCGCTGCGCCCGAATCGCGCGCCACGGTCTCTTCCATGCCGGTGCCGACCCACGGCGCCTCGGCCTTGACCAGAGGCACCGCCTGGCGCTGCATGTTGGAGCCCATCAGCGCGCGGTTGGCGTCATCGTTTTCCAGGAACGGGATCAGCGATGCGGCGACCGAGACGAGCTGCTTGGGCGACACGTCCATCAGCGTCACGTTTTCGTTCGGGCTCATCGTGAACTCGCCGTTCTGGCGGGTGGAGACCAGCTCCTCGATGAACTTGCCGTCGGCATCGGTGGCGGCAGAGGCCTGCGCCACGGTGTGCTTCTGCTCTTCCATCGCGGACAGGTAGTTCACCTCGCCCGACACCTTGCCGTCCTTCACCGTGCGGTACGGCGTCTCGATGAAGCCGTACTTGTTGACGCGGGCAAAGGTGGACAGCGAGTTGATCAGGCCGATGTTCGGGCCTTCCGGCGTCTCGATCGGGCAGATGCGGCCATAGTGCGTGGGGTGCACGTCGCGCACTTCGAAGCCGGCACGTTCACGCGTCAGGCCACCCGGGCCGAGCGCCGAGACGCGGCGCTTGTGGGTGACTTCCGACAGCGGGTTGGTCTGGTCCATGAACTGGCTGAGCTGCGACGAACCGAAGAACTCGCGCACCGCGGCCACGGCGGGCTTGGCGTTGATCAGGTCGTTCGGCATCACGGTGCTGACGTCGACGCTGCTCATGCGCTCCTTCACGGCGCGCTCCATGCGCAGCAGGCCCACGCGGTACTGGTTCTCCAGCAGTTCGCCCACGGACCGCACGCGGCGGTTGCCGAGGTTGTCGATGTCGTCGACGTCGCCCTTGCCGTCCTTCAGGTCGACCAGTTCCTTGACCACGGCGAGGATATCTTCCTTGCGCAGCGTGGTGACGGTATCCTCGGCATCGAGGCCCAGGCGCATGTTCAGCTTCACGCGGCCCACGGCCGACAGGTCGTAGCGGTCGGGATCGAAGAACAGGCCCTCGAACAATGCCTCGGCCGTTTCCTTGGTCGGCGGCTCGCCCGGACGCATCACCTTGTAGATCGCCTCGAGGCCTTCCTCGCGGTTCTCGGCCTTGTCGGCCTCCAGCGTGTTGCGAATCCACGCGCCGGTGGTGACGTGGTCGATGTCGAGCAGATCGAGCTGGTCGATGCCCGCGGCATCCAGCTTCTCGAGATTCTCAGGGCTGACTTCCTCGCCCGCCTCGATGTAGATGCGGCCGGTCTTCTCGTCGATCAGGTCCACGCTGGCGTAGCGGCCGAAGATTTCCTCGGTCGGGATCAGCAGGGACTTGAGACCGTCCTTTTCCGCCTTGTTGGCGGCGCGCGGGCTGACCTTCTGGCCGGCGGGGAACACTTCCTCGCCAGTTGCGGCGTCAACCAGCGCGAACGTCGGCTTGGAACCGCGCCACTGATCGGCCACGAACGGGATCTGCCAGCCTTCGCCGGCCTTGCCGCTCGAACGCTTCCAGGAAACCTTGTTGTAGAAATGATCGAGAATGGCCTCGTCATCGAGGCCCAGGCCGTACAGCAACGCGGTGACCGGCAGCTTGCGCTTGCGGTCGATACGCACGTTCACGATGTCCTTGGCGTCGAATTCGAAGTCCAGCCAGCTGCCACGA